>CAYTMD010000726.1:0-1548 GCA_964438685.1 uncultured Acidobacteriota bacterium | reverse complement strand
AAATCCGCGCGTAAGGGAGCTATCGCGAGAGTCACACCACGCCTCCCCCCATCAATCCTCCGCGGAGTTCTCCACACATTTTTCCGGTGGGAAGAAGCTTGCCCGGATTCAGCCGCCCTTGGGGATTGAACAGATTCTTGATTCGTCCCATCAATTCCAGATCGTCATCAGAGAAGATGAGCGGCATCAGGTCGCTCTTCTCCAAACCAACACCGTGCTCGCCGGTTATGGACCCACCCATTTCCACGCAACGCATGATGATTTCTTTAGCCGCCGAAATCACGCGCGCAATCTGCTCGCGGTTGCGCTCGTCATACAAAATTATGGGGTGTAAGTTTCCATCCCCGGCGTGGAAGATGTTACCGATATGCAAGTCATACTTCTTTTCCAGGCTCCCAATGAAGTCCAGCATTTCCGGCAAGCGAGTGCGCGGGATCACGCCATCCTGGACATAGAAATTCGGGCTGATTCGGCCGAGCGCGCCAAAGGCACCCTTTCTGCCTTTCCACAACAGGTCGCGTTCCTCCGCCGATTTGGCGCGTCGCACCTCGCGGGCCTGGTTTTGCCGGCACACCGCCTCAATCTCATCCGCGTGCTCTTCCACGGCCTCCCGGAGGCCTTCCACCTCGATCAGCAGCACCGCGGCGCAATCCATGGGGTAACCGGCGTGGGTGGCTTCCTCCACGGCGCGCAGGCAAAACCCATCCATCATTTCCAGGGCTGCCGGCGTGATTCCCCGCGCGGTAATGGCCGCCACCGTGCGCGTGGCGCCAACGACCTCATTGTAAATTGCCAGCAGCGTCTTTACCGCCTCGGGTTTGCGCGACAGTCGCACGGTAGCTTCCGTGACGACGCCAAGAGTGCCTTCCGAACCCACGAAGACCCCGGAAAGATCGTATCCCGGCTGGTCCCAATGGCTGGCGCCGGTGTGAATCACCTCGCCATCCGGCAGTACTAATTCCAACCCTAGAACGTGGTTGGTGGTGACGCCATAAGCAAGCGTGTGCGGACCACCGGAATTCTCCGCCACGTTGCCGCCAATCGTGCAGGCCTTCTGGCTGGAAGGGTCAGGGGCGAAATAATAGCCGTCATCCGCAACTGCCAGGGAAAGGTCAAGATTCACCACACCCGGCTGCACGCGCGCACGCTGATTCTCCAAATCGATTTCCACAATCTGCTTCATGCGAGAGAAAACGAGCAGAATTCCACCTTCCGTCGCCACCGATCCGCCGCTTAAACCCGTGCCCGCACCGCGCGCGACCAGGGGAAGGTTGTGCCGCAGCGCAGCCTTCGCAATCTGTACCACGTGTTCAGTGGTTCGGGGAAAAACCACCACGTCGGGCTGTCGCATTGAGGAGAGTGCGTCGTATTCATAGAGCATCAGGTCTTCTCGATGCCACAATACGCCGTCCTCGCCTACTATCCTGGCAAGCTCTCTGGAAAGCCCATTTGATTTCATACTGATTCCCGAGGGGCCTGAACATAAACGGGGGAGGAATGACGAGCCGGTATAAACGCCCGAAACATGGCTGGCTCTGCCCCCAAAAC
>CAYTMD010000725.1:0-1576 GCA_964438685.1 uncultured Acidobacteriota bacterium | reverse complement strand
TAGTTCTCTTGTATCCCTTCGGCGGGCGTAGGCCCGTCCTGCCCCGGCTGATGAATACGCCGGCTGCAGTCCACCCTCTCCCCCAAGGGGGCGAGGGAAAGTGGATGGTTAGGTTGACGTCGGATTGGTAATCGTGCGCGAGCAGAACCGGGGTCACGACGCGGCCCATTCATTGATTTGGACAGCCTTGGCGCCTTTCCAACGCTACAGGAATTCCCCGCCCCTCACCCGGACCCGCCAAGGCCTTCCCGCTATAATGTCGTGCACACGCGGGGGCCTTCCATCCTATTCAAACGACACCCCACCCCTTGGCCAAGTAACCTCTGACTGGGTCTCTGCATCCAATATATGAGCGCGAAACGGGCCTGCGGCCGCCTTCCGGTTGTGTTGCAAATCTCCACATCCATCAAAAACCCCATTGCTACAAATACTATGACTTATCGTTGTAAAACCTTATTAACACTTACAACCTGCGGCAACAGTCGTCCGTCTAAGGGAGTGTGCGGTTGATTCGAAAGTTGGGGCAACACGAAGTTCGGAGTACGACGATGATTTGGGGCAGCAACAAGCCGGCGGAAGCCGTGATGTTGACTCAGGGCAGATCATTCAGGAGGATGGACATGCGAAACAAACTCTCAATGTTGGTTCTATCCCTCGTCATGGGAACCGGGATGTGCTGGGCAGCACCTCCCACCACGGACTCACAGGCGACGGAAAGCATTCAATCACGCCTTAACCACACGCAGGTGTATAAGCACGGCGATGTGCAGGTAACCTACGCCGGAGGCATCGCAACCCTCACGGGAACGGTGGATAACCTGGGAAGCAAACTCGACGCGGAGCAGGCCGCCCGCAAAGCTCCGGGAGTGACCCAGGTGGTGAACAATATTCAGGTGCGCGCGCTGGGCGTGGACGAAGAACAGATGTTGCGGGCGGCACGCCACGAGATTGTGATGTACTACGCTTACGGGATTTTCGACAACGTAAACCTTGAGGCCAATGGCGGCACGCTAACCGTCAGCGGACAAGTCACGCTGCCGTTCAAGAAGACGGACATGGGAAGGCTGCTTGAGCGCGTAAAGGGAGTGGCCGAGCTCCAGAACAACCTGGAAGTTCTGCCGGTCTCGTCGTTCGATGACCGCCTGCGGCTGCAAGTGGCGCGGGCCATCTACGGCGATCCCTTCTTCATTCATTACGCCGATCAGGCGCTACCCCCCATTCACATCATTGTGAAGAATGGGAGCGTAACGCTGGAGGGAGTGGTGGCCTCGGCCATGGATAAGACCAAAGCAAACATGGCCGCGCTCGGCGCCGGACTCTCCTTCTCGGTTGTGGATAATCTTCGGGTTGTGAAATCCTGACGGTTCGATCGAACTCCCGTTCTGTGCCTGCGCTGCGCAAGTTCAGCGCAGGCACTTTTTTTGGTGCAACACTCGGCTGACCCGGGGGCTCTACGATGTCAGTGCTGTCCAAATTAGCAGACGCGCCCAGCGGACCACACGGGACCGCGCTCAGCCATCATGAATTCGACATCGAAACTAAGGATACATTTCCCCTCGCCCCCTTGGGGGAGAGG
>CAYTMD010000724.1:0-1577 GCA_964438685.1 uncultured Acidobacteriota bacterium | reverse complement strand
TGCGCCTGTGCATAAGACCTCCGCGATCGGGGCTATTACCTTGTTCAAATCCGGAATTTCCATTATCGACTTTCCGCCGACCCACAAGATACCCCTGACCGCCACCCAATGCAACTGTGAGTCAAGTTTGCAGTGCGAGGTGCTCGCACGGACCACAGACGGTGCCATTCGCGAAAGGGAACGTAGCGCAAGGCTCGCTCTCCAGCCTTGCGGCTTTTCCACCGCGCCGCGGTTTGGGCGGGGCGGTCCGTGGAAATTCGGATAACTCTGTTGGCGGCTCGGCAAGAATCCGCACTGCTGGAAAAGCCGCAGGGCCGAAGAGCGGGCCCTGCGCTACCAGGCCGAACTCCGATGTCTACAAGGCCCCTCGCAGCGGGTAGCGCATCAGAGCCCCTGGTTTTGGGACTCTGCGGCGCAGACATACCAACCAATGTCTGCGCCACCCCGCGCTTTGGCCTCAGAGCTTGTGACTTTAATCAGTTGTGGATCTGGGGCAGGGTTTGTTCGCCTCACCAAACGGTCAGCACCACCCCGGCGCTCGGAGCGCCACCCCTCCTCGTCTGAGGAGGGGGATTCGCGGTAGGCTCCGGCTTCGACTCCGGCTTATCGTTCACGAGTACCATATATAGTCTTCTCCTTTTGCCCAGAGTTCGGGCGGCAGCATCAACCGCTCATCGGCAGGCGCGGGGGTGTAATGGCCGTGCAGCCACGCCGCCAGGATCAGGTCAGGCTTCAAGGAACGCCCGTGGGCGATGAAAACCTTGTCATACGCGTTCTTCATCGAGATGCAGGTGAAACGCAACTGCTCCCAACGCAGCGGCGTCATCTTGCCCGGTTGCAACCTGCCGACGATTTCTGCGAATTCGTGCTTCTCCAAGTCTTCAATGCCAAACTTCCGGCGCAGTTCAGCAGGCCTGTAATGCTGGCGCAGGTAGTCCTTAAAGCCTCGAACGCACCACGGGCACATGCACCCTTCCCGATAGAAGTAATTAGCGACGAATCCGTCTACCCCGCGCTCTATACCCCGCTTTACGAACGCCTTGAGGACCGTTTGCCAGTACGGATTTATCATGCAGGCGGAATAGAGGGGCCACGGCGAGTAGCCCTTGGGGCGCTTAACAAGCATGGGGCTGCCGTCGGCATTCCGCTGGACCAGCACGAGGGGGTCTTTCACAGGTTTCGGTCCGAGCTCCTTCTCATCCCAAAGCTCGTTGTAGAACTTGAAGAACCCTTCCCGCGGTCCCTGCGGGCCATCGATCAGACCGGTGACGTGTAACTCGACGTCGAAGTGGCCGACAACTTTGATTCCGCGCTTGTGCAGCTCCTTATTGAGGTTTTCGAACCACTGCCCGCAGGCCTTCTGATTTCCATCTCCGGGTAGTGTCCCCTGGATTGGGCCCCTCACCGCCTCGGGCACGTGCGCGAAAGACCAGAAAATACACCCATAAAAGCCAACCCCAACGAGCTGGGGCTGGACCTCGTCGACAAAAGCAAGATACCCGGAATCGACGTATGAACCTATTTCGCCATGAGGGGGAGCCCAGTGAACGAGCATGCGATTGAACTCGAGGCGCGGC
>CAYTMD010000723.1:0-1587 GCA_964438685.1 uncultured Acidobacteriota bacterium | reverse complement strand
TTATCCCACGGCTGGCTCGCCGTGGGCTAGATGACAACGCCCGCTTTGCGGGCTTTTCCTTAACTTTCAAGGTTATTTCAACGCCTATGCCCCTCACCCCCCCACCTCCGTCGGGTACCCTCTCCCCCTGGGAGCGGGATGTGGACTGTTGCCAGCAAGCGGAATCAAGTCGCACGTAATTCATTGCGAAGCCCCTCCTTGCCCGATCAGATTCAATCCAGTCACTTCTTCGAGGCGCGCCAATGCCTTCTCGTGATTCGTAATCTGCATGTGGTAATCAAGTTCAGCATCGATAACCGCCTGAAAGTTGCTGATCACATTTAGAAAATCCACGCCACCGGTCTGGTAGCTGGTAATCGAGGATTCAAGCGTCAGAGACGATTGCGGAGCGATTCCCTGCGAGTAAAGTTTCAGCAACTGCTCGGTAGCCTGAACTTCCAGGAAGTCCTGCTCCACCGTGTAGCGGAGAACGGTGAGCTCATTGGCTTGCATTTGGCGGGCGGACTCCAGGTTGGCCGCCGCCTCGGCGATGGCCATGTCCTGCTTGCGGTGGCGAAAGATGGGTAGAGAAGTGGACAGCGTGATGCCGTACATATCCGGCAAGCCGTCGCGCTGCATGTAGGTGTAACCGACGCTGAAATCCGGGCGCACTTCCTTGCGTGCCAAATCCACGGAAAGCCGGTTTTGGTCCACCATGGTCTGGCGTTCCTTCAGCACGGGGTAGTTCGCCTGCGCAGCTTGCTGCAGTTGGTCGTGTGTGTAGATAAATGCGCTGGGCTGGACCATGGGGGGCTTGCCGACCGGCGTGTCAATGGGAACATTGCGCAGGCTGTTGAGTTGCGCTTCCAGAGTGCGCCGCTGCTGGTTGAGCAGGGTGGCGCGCTGGGAAAGCCGGGTCACTTCCAGTTGTGCCCGCAAGACATCCTGCTGCGCTGCCTTGCCCACGGAATAGCGGATTTCCGTGACCTTCTCGAATCCATCCAGCGCGTCCCGGTCCTTCCGCAGAATCTCCAGGCTCCGATCAATGAAGGCGAGGTCAAAGTACGCTTGCTTTACCTCCGCCGCCACACGCCGGGAAGCAGCTTCATAAGCAAGCGTCTCCGCATCGGCCTCGCGGGCGGCAATCTCCGTGCGCAGGCGCGTCTTGCCAGGGTACGGAATCATCTGCTCGGCCATCACCTGCCGGTTGCTGGAGGGATCGCCCCGCATCACCGTAAACGGCGGCAGCACGTTGCCTCCGTAACTGAGCGAGACAGTGGGGTCTGCCCATGCGCCTGCCTGCGGTATTCGCGCGCGTTTGGCTTCCACTGTGCGCCGCGCGGCCAGGACTTCCGGATTGCGCTCCGTTGCTTCCTGAACCAGCGCGGCCAGGCTCAAGGGGGCGCCGGCATCCGCATCGTGCGTGGGCGCTGTTTGCGAGAAAACCCACACGGGCGAGGCGATATAAAACAGGCTTGCTATCAGACAAGATACAGTTCGTTTCATTTTCGACTCTCCGAGGCTTAAGAGAACTAGCCACAATACTGTTCGCTTAATGGGTTTCAGGACATTAAGCGGGAATTGGTTGGTGGGCGACCCCCTCACCCG
>CAYTMD010000722.1:0-1708 GCA_964438685.1 uncultured Acidobacteriota bacterium | reverse complement strand
GGCGCCAACCACGTTTCCACCCGCCTGTTCCACGCATCGGATGGTCTCGCGCGTGGAAAGCCCGGTGGTGATGACATCCTCCACCACCAGCGTGGGTTCACCCGGATCAAGGTTGAAGCCGCGCCGCAGTGTCATGGCGCCATCCTGCCGCTCGGTGAAGATAGCGCGCACGCCGAGGGCTCGGGCCACCTCGTGCGCCACCAAGACTCCCCCGAGAGCCGGCGCTGCCACCACCGCTGCTCCCAGATGGCGAAGTTGGCCGGCCAATTGTGCGCACAATTGCTCCGCGATATGCGGATGTTGAAGCACCTGCGCGCATTGACAGTAGCGATCGCTGTGGAGCCCCGAAGAAAGAATGAAGTGCCCTTCTAAAAGAGCCGAGTACTTACGGAAGATATCGAGAACTTCGTTTTCAGTCATGGTGTGGCAACCTTTAATCCAAAATTAGACAAAACTGTTTTACAGTCCTGGATCATGCCTGGAAGGTAAGATTGGTCCAGTTCGAACTCGAATTTATGTTGCTGCCTTAAGTGATCAGGAGTAATACTCACGCCTACAAGGACGTGTCCAAGTCGATCAGAAACTCCCATTGTCACTAATAACTCCGGCTCAATTCCGCCCATTTCCGCACGACCTGCAAGATTGCGATGGATCTTCTCACCGTTCTCAACCCAGTATTTAATATCCGAAAGCATCAGGATCGATCCATGCACCCAAACATCTGCGCCCGATCCACCACAATGTGCTGTCAAGGTTAGCCAGTCATCCCAAGAAGCAGGCGAGCTTGAATTGTCGCAGCTATGTACCCAAATTTGCAGTCCACCTAGTTTGATGCTGGGTGGTCCAAGCTGTTCACTGTTCATCGGGGAGCACAAATCTCCGCATGGAAATCAGATATGAGCGATAGCGCTTACGTTATGACATTCCCACTATCTATTTACGATTGGATCACAGCGGGTGCCGACGCCATCTCTGCCGCAATGGCATCGGCCGCGGCGGCAGGGTCTGAGGCTCCGGTAATGGGCCGTCCAATCACCAGGTAATCCGCTCCGGCGCGGATGGCGCTTGCCGGAGTGGCGGTGCGTGCCTGGTCATTAACGGCACCCGCGGCCGGCCGAATGCCGGGGGTAACAATCAGGAAATTGGCGCCGCACGCTTGCCGGATGACTGCAATTTCGCGGGGTGACGCCACCACCCCGTCAACGCCGGCGGCCTGCGCCAATCGCGCCAGCCGAACGACGACCTCTTCCGGGGAGCCTTGGAACCCCACTTCCCCCAGGTCCCCGGCGGCAAGGCTGGTCAGGGCCGTGACGGCGAGTATGCGCGTGGGTTGCGCCACGCCTCGTGCCTTCGCGGCAGCCCTCGCGCCCTCCACCGCGGCTTCCATCATCTTGCGCCCACCGGAAGCGTGGACGGTCAGCAGGTTTACGCCCAGCATCCCTGCCTGGTGCGCGGCGGCGCGGACGGTGTTGGGAATATCGTGGAATTTGAGGTCGAGAAAGACCTGTTCGCCCGCAGCCACCAGATAGCGAGCCACCACCGGTCCTTCCGCTGTAAAGACTTCCAACCCCACCTTGAACACCCCCACATGGCCGTGGAGCTTTTCCGCGACTTGCACCGCAGCAACGGCGCTCGGGACATCCAGCGCCACAATGATTTTTTCTTTTGCCAGCATGGTTGTCATTTTAGTGGACCCGTGCAGGAATTT
>CAYTMD010000721.1:0-1746 GCA_964438685.1 uncultured Acidobacteriota bacterium | reverse complement strand
ACTTTTGGAATTCCTGCGACGCCATTTGCGGCCCCGATTACTGGACGCTGTGGGGAACGCCCAATTGCGGCAAGGGACAGCCGATGCAGACCATGGGCACGGGCCATGGAGCCTCACCAGCACGCTTCCGCAAGGTGCAGGTGGGAGTGGCGTACCCGGATTGATCCATTTTTTCATTGCGCCATCGGGCCATTTGAAATGCCGATTGATGATTTTCGATTTGTTCAACCGGCAAGGATATGGCCTGATGAGCCAATTGCCACATGGCTCAATGAATCAATGACCCGATGAACCGATGAACCGATGACCCGATGAATTTGACTCGACAACGCGCGGAAGAAGTATTCGACAAAGTCCTGAAGTATTCCACGGCCGATGAAACCGAGGCCACGGTCTCTTCAACCTCTTATGCCCTCACTCGCTTCGCCAATAACACGATTCATCAGAATGTGGCGGAAGAGAGCTCATCGCTTTCCGTCCGGCTGGTTAGCGAAGGGCGCATGGCGCGAGCCAGCACCAACAAGTTTGACGAAGCCTCCATCCGCCAGCTCTGCGAGAACGCTTTGATGCTGACGCGTTTGCAGCCGCCCGAACCGCTATTACTGCCGATGCCGGGTCCTCAGACCTATCGCTCGCTCAATCGATTCTTTAACGAGACGGCGCAACTGACCCCGCAGACGCGCGCGGAGACTGTCGCCCAAGTGGTGGAACGAGCGGAAAAAGATGGTCTTACGGCAGCAGGGGTGTTTTCAAACGGTGCATCGGCTTATGGCATTTTCAACTCCCGCGGCATGAAAGCCTATCACGAAGAAACCATGTCGGAGTTTTCTGTAACCATGATGAGTGATTCCAGCTCCGGTTGGGCGAAGAGGACCGCGCCTTACTGGATGGAGTTGGAACCCCAGGAGTTGGCGGAGCGCGCTGCGCAGAAGGCCCTCGGCAGCCGCGACCCACGAGAGGTTGTGCCGGGGCGCTACACCGTGATCCTGGAGCCCGCGGCGATGCTCGATCTTTTGGGCTTTATGATTTTTGATTTCAGCGGGCTGGCCGTGCACGAGCAGCGCAGTTGCCTGACCGGCCGCGTGGGCCAAAAAGTGTTTGGAGAAAACATCAACTTTCGTGATGATGCTTTCCACCCTTTGCAGACGGGCGCGCCCTTCGACGGAGAGGGAATTCCCCGGCAGCGCGTGCCGATTGTCGAAAAGGGTGAAGTGAAAAATCTGGTCTATTCGCGCCAGACGGCCCACAAATTGGGAATGCAGGCCACCGGCCACGGATTCCCATTGCCCAATGAGTACGCAGAAGCCCCTCTTAACATCGTCATGGACGGCGACCGCTCGAGTGTGGACGACATGATTAAGTCCATTGATCGCGGCATGTTGGTAACCCGTTTTTGGTACATTCGGGAAGTGGATCCCTACAAGAAAATCCTGACCGGCATGACGCGGGACGGGACCTTCTGGATTGAAGACGGGCAGGTGAAGCAGGGCGTAAGAAACCTGCGCTTCAACCAAAGCTTGGTGGACATGTTGGGCCAGGTGGAAATGATGGGCCCCCCACAACGCACCGCCGGGGAAGAGTCATTTGAAATGGTCGTGCCCGCCGCCAAGATCCGCGAATTCAATTTTGCCTCGACCACCAAGTATTGAAGTTTCGCCTGCCTTGACAATCCTGGCGGGCGGGTGTTAGAAGAAAGACTTGCCTCTGTGGCGCTATCGTCTAGGGGTTAGGACGTCAGATTCTCAA
>CAYTMD010000720.1:0-1751 GCA_964438685.1 uncultured Acidobacteriota bacterium | reverse complement strand
GAAGACGGCCACGGCACCGGCCTCGACGGCCTGAGCCACCTTACCGATCCTGCTCAGGCCGCCGAGTTCGTAAAGCTCACCGGCCTGGACGCCCTGGCCATCGCCATTGGCACCAGCCACGGCGCTTACAAATTCTCCTCGAAGCCCACGGGCGAAACGCTGAAAATGGATCGCCTGATCGAAATTCACAAGCTTCTGCCCAATACTCACCTGGTCATGCACGGATCGTCCAGCGTTCCCAAAGACCTTCAGGACGTCATCAATAAATACGGTGGCAAGCTGAAGCCCACGTGGGGAGTGCCGGTGGAAGAAATCCAACTCGGCATCAAGAACGGCGTGCGCAAGATCAATGTGGACACGGACAATCGTCTGGCGATTACCGGAGCCATCCGCAAGGTCTTCGTCGAACAGCCCGAGCAGTTTGATCCTCGCAGCTACTTGAAGCCCGCGCGCGAAGCCATGAAGAAGGTTGTGGCGTTGCGCATGACGCAGTTCGGACAGGCCGGCCACGCTGGCGACTACAAGCCGGTGTCGCTGGATGAGATGGCAGCACGATACGCGCAAAAGAAGGCCGCTTAAGCCCCAGGACGCAGAATCCCCTGCGGGGTCTTTCACCGCTGAGACGCGGAGGCGCTGAGGTTTGAAAACCAGAGAGCTTTTCTCGGCTCTCCGCGCCTCGGTGGTGAAAATTGAGGGATCGCCATGTCCACCTTCCTGCTTTCTCTACTGCTCCTCCTCGCCGCTACCCCACAACAAACCACCACTCCGAACCCTGCCGATTTATGCACAATTCAAGGTGTAGTAATCAAGGCAGGAACAGGTGAGCCCCTGCACAAGGCAACAGTGGAAGCGCGTGTATTGGGCGGTCCTTCCCAAGGGATTTCGACAATGACCGACGCCATGGGGCGATTCGAGTTGAAAGGCCTTGCCCCAGGCCAATACCGCTTGTCCGCCAAACACAATGGTTTTGTGACGGAAGAATACGGCCAGCAAACTCTGGATGGACACGAGACAACGCTGACCCTCTCCTCCGGCCAAAAAGTTCCCGAAATTACTTTCCAGCTCATTCCCGCCGCAGCCATAACGGGACATGTTTTCGACGAGGACGGCGAACCCCTTGTGGGTGCGTATGTTTTGGCAATGCACTTTGTATATAGCATGGGGCGGCGCGAACTTTCATATTCCCGATCAGCACAAACCAATGATCTCGGCGAGTTCCGCATTTTTGGGCTCTCTCCTGGGCAGTACGTCGTGCTGGCTACGTTTGAAAACAACGTGTCTGCAAAACCCACAACAAGAGAGGGTTACGTACCAATCTATTTCCCAGGTGTTCCAGATGTTAGCCGCGCTGCACCAATCACCGTTCGCGGGGGAGATGAATTCTCCGGCGCCGATATCAGCCTGCAACCCGTTCGCACGGTCACGATCAAAGGGCACATCATCAACGCCGGGTGCGGAGCGTCCGCCATGGGACCAATGCTCATATTGGAGAACAACAGTCCAGACGCCACTTCCCAAGGCGGGGATTTTGACACCACTGCTCAAGGCGCCTTCGAAATCCACAAGGTCATTCCGGGCTCGTATTACCTTTCCGCTAAAATCATTGGGGCAGGAAAGCAGTGCTTCGGCCGCTTGGCCCTCGAAGTCGGGGACGCCGACATCGGAGGCATCACGATTAATGTCACTCCGGGGGTCGAACTCAAAGGGCGCCTGCGGGTCGAGGGACAACTTGGTTCCAGTCTCGGATCTCT
>CAYTMD010000719.1:0-1794 GCA_964438685.1 uncultured Acidobacteriota bacterium | reverse complement strand
AATCCCTGCTCGGTTTGGGTGCCCAATACGGAAAGCACCGGCAGTTCATCGATCAGGCCCGGCACCAACTCTGGCGGAATCTCGCCACCCGCGAGTTGGCTGGAATCGACGTGCAGGTCGCCAAGCAGTTCCCCGTTGAGGATTTCGAGGTTCACCACTTTGACGCGCCCTCCCATGGGAACCAGCAGGTCGAGCAGCGCCGTCCGCGTGGGGTTCAGTCCAAGGTTGTGCAGCATCAGGTTGGAACCCGGCACCATAAGCCCTGCCGCTACGAAAAACGCCGCGGAAGAAATATCGCCGGGAACGTATAGCTTCTTCCCTTCCAGCCGCGCCCTGCCGCGCACGGCGATGGTGCGTTGGTGGCGGCCGATGTCCGCACCCATTTGTTCCAGCGCGATCTCCGTGTGGTCGCGCGTTTGGAGTTTTTCCACCACTTCCGTTGTGCCCTCGGCGAACAGGCCCGCCAGCAGGATGGCGGATTTAACCTGCGCACTCGCCACCGGCATTTCGTAGCGAATCGGCTTAAGGTTGCCGCCTTCAATCTCAATGGGCGGGCAGCCTTTGTCCGCCGTCTTGATGCGCGCACCCATCAGCATCAGGGGATCAGCCACGCGCTTCATGGGACGCTTGGATAGCGATGCGTCACCCGTCAGCACGGTACGAAACGGCTGCCCGGAGAGAATCCCGGAAAGCATGCGAATGGTTGAACCGGAATTGCCCGCGTCGAGCGGCCCCGACGGCGCGCGCAGACCGTCCATGCCCACGCCCGCAATTTTCACCAAGTTATCTTTGCGCTCAATCTTCACGCCCAGCGATTTCAGGCAATTCAGCGTGGACTGGCAATCGGCGCTGGTGGAAAAGAAATGGATCTCGCTCTCACCTTCGGCAATGGCGGCCAGCATGGCATAACGGTGGGAAATGGATTTATCCCCGGGGAATTGCACCGTGCCTTCCAGCTTCTTGGCGGCACTCAGCTTTTTCGACTTCGAACCAAACAGTCCCATGATCGGATTCCCTCACCTCGCCATAATAGTCTATCAGACAGCACGATGGGCGCGGGCCTGGCAAGGACTTCTCACCAGCCTCAGCCATTCCCTTTGGGCGGTGTTGCTTTCAAGCCCCAAGGGGGCGCCCTATCACAGCCCAGGCTGTTGGACCATAAGCGTTAACCTAAGACCGCGACCGTACCAGCCGCGTAGCGGCGTAAGATCGTAGCCCACGGCGTAAGCCGTGGGTGAAGGGAGCGTCCCCGCGACGAGCCCCAGCGGGGCGAAAGAAGTAAATCGCGGCGAGTAGAGCGAAACCCCAGGATTGTCGCGGCCAACGCCCAGGGTCCCTCTCTTTCGCCCCTCTGGGGCTGGCGGTCATCGTGCGCGCTTGCCCCACGGCTTACGCCGTGGGCTACGGTCTTCCGGCCCTCCGGGCCTGTGAGGAGAGCACATCAATTCAGGCGGAAGCCTTAGGTTAACGCCTACGGGCTGAAGGCCTGGGTTTGGATTACCCCCCCAATTTTGCCGTGAGCCCTGAAGAGCGCGCCCACTGGTTGTTTTTCCCTCTCCGGGGGAGAGGGTGGCCGACGGAGGTCCGATGAATGGACTCCGATGGTCCGATCGATCGGACCTGACATCGGAGAGGTCGGGTGAGGGCTCCCTTCCCCAGGGCCCCGCCGCCAACAAAGAAAATTCCTTCATCCTCCTCCACACTTCCGCCGATAAACGAAGCGAGGGAGTGTCGGGGGTACTGCGAGGGGGCAGACAAACGGGATACGGTAGATGGCAGACGGGACTAGGAACT
>CAYTMD010000718.1:0-1844 GCA_964438685.1 uncultured Acidobacteriota bacterium | reverse complement strand
CGTGCGTGGGACCGCGATAATTGAAACCCGCGAGCGGCTCGTAAGCGCCCGACCGCACAGTGACGATCATCTCCTCCAGCTCGCGGATGATGAGCATGTCTTCCAGAAGCCCAACTGCCGCCGCGGCATCGATGCTGCCTGCCGCCAGTTCACTCTTCAGATTGCCCTGATAACGGAAGGCGGGAATTGTTCCGCAGTCGATCTCAAAGGGAGCAAAGTCGGGTCTGGAATCTTGCAAATATGCTGGTGTCATTTCTTCTCCAAAAAATGGTGGTCAGGGGGTAGTGGTCGATTATGGATAAATAGCGAATCCCCGCGAATCCCAGCCACTCCGCCCACTTACTGATTAAGCAAGCACTACTTCAATTCCGCGCTTGCGCAGTTCCTTTAATAATTTCCGGTCAAAAAGACTGTCAGTGATGAGCACCCGGACTTTCTCCAGACGCCCCGCGCGCGTGAAGGAAATCTTGTGGGCCTTGCTGCTGTCCGCCAACAGAATGACCTCGCGCGCGTGTTCCATCACCAACTCTTTTGTATACGCCTCGGTGGGGTCGGTGGTGGTCAGGCCCTCATCCAGGCTCAGGCCGATGGTTCCCATAAAGGCCTTATCCACATGGAGCTCCTGAATCATGAAGCGCGTCAGCGGCCCCACCGTAGTTTGGGCAAGGCGGCGAAGTTCGCCCCCCACCAGAATCAGGCGTGGCCCATGACCTGCCAGTTCCACCGCGGCGCGCAGCGAATTGGTCACGATGTTGATGTTGGAGCGATCCTTCAGCAGGCGCGCCAACTCCAGAACCGTGCTGCCGCCATCCAGGTAAATCGTGTCGTTGGGCTTGACGAAATTGAGCGCGGCCTCGGCAATGCGACGCTTTTCCGCGGCGGCAACAGAGGTCTTGTCGTCAAACAGCGGTTCATCGAGCCGGCCTCCGGTGCTGACGGCGCCACCGTAAACACGCCGCAGCTCGCCTAATTTTTCCAGCTCGCCCAGGTCGCGACGGATGGTGGCCGATGAAACACCGAGTTGTTGCGTGAGCTCTTCAACGCGCACCACGCGGTCCTGACCGAGAATGCCGCGGAGCTGTTCCAACCGTTTCGGCGCCAGATCTTTGAGTTTGGAGCTCTCCACCGGTAAATATCCTCGTGCTCGATGATGATTGATTATATGAAGATTCTACGCGAAGTCAATCATGTTTGTGCAAGAGACATTTAGCCCTTTTGCTTTTTGGCGTACATTCTGGCACTATGATTGCAGAATTATGCACTTGAGGGTGAATCGGTGCGACGTTATGTCTACATTTTACTCGCGGTCTTCCTGGTGCAGCTTTCCGGGCTAAGCGCGCTTTGTTTGCCCAGCCATCGCCAGACGCACGCCTGCTGCCCCACCAGAACTGCGACGACCGCGCCGAGTTCATCCTCGGTGCCGGATTGCTGCCTAAGTTCTCTTTTGAATTACCAGGGATCCATCACCGAGACGCGGAATTCTGACCGTCCCTCGGAGTACACGGCTCAATCCGCGGCGGTGTCAATCCCGTCGGCCGCGCCCCTGGTCGCTATCAGCACTACAACGCGGCAACTTTATTTGCCTTCGATTTCGCCTCCCCGCAGCCCCCTTTCACAAACCTGTTTGCTTCTGATCTGAACCTCTTCCCCCATCGCTAATCCCAAAGTGTCGATTCCTGCACGTGCGGGGAATTCGGCAAACGTCCACATTTTTGCCAGGCGGTAGCACGCCAGGCTAGTGGTTGGTGGATAGGGGCTGGTTCTAACACTGTTCAATTAAGCTGATTGGTCCCAATTCGACCCCCTCACCCCCGGCCCCCATAGGCGTTAAAATAAGCATTGTC
>CAYTMD010000717.1:0-1868 GCA_964438685.1 uncultured Acidobacteriota bacterium | reverse complement strand
TTGGGCATCCCGGCCCTCGCGTCGCTGCTGTCGCAGGATGGCTTTGCCGCGGGGGAAGGCTTTGATCCCAAGACGGGGGGATTACAGGGCTTTCCCAACTTCGCCCCCAAAGCCAAGCGGGTCATCTTCCTGCATCAGTCCGGCGCTCCCTCGCAGATCGACTTGTTTGACCACAAGCCGAACCTCGCCAAAATGAAGGGCACCGACCTGCCGGATTCGGTCCGCATGGGCCAGCGCATCACCGGCATGACCTCAGGGCAGTCGACTCTGCCAGTGGCGCCCTCCATCTTCAACTTCTCCCCGGCAGGGAAGTCCGGCGTGATGCTGAGTAACCTGCTGCCGCACCACGCAAAGATTGTGGATGATATCACGCTCATCCGAACCGTCTATACGGACGCGATTAATCACGATCCGGCAATTACATTTATTCAAACGGGCTTCCAACAGCCGGGCCGCCCCAGCATGGGGTCGTGGGTCACCTACGGTTTGGGGAGTGAGAATCAGAACCTGCCCGCCTTCGTGGTCATGATTTCCCAAGCCAACGCCCTGAACCCTGACCAGCCCCTGTTTTCGCGCCTTTGGGGGAATGGCTTTCTGCCTTCCAAGTACCAGGGAGTGAAGTTTCATGCCGGCGGCGACCCGGTGCTCTATCTCTCCAACCCGCCGGGAATTAGTCCCACCACGCGGCGGCGCATGTTGGATGGCGTTGCCAAGTTGAATCGCCTGCTGGTGGAAAAGTACGGCGACCCGGAAATTGAAACCCGTGTGTCCCAATACGAAATGGCTTATCGCATGCAAAGCTCGGTTCCCGGACTGATGGACCTGTCGAAGGAGCCGGATTCCATTTTTGAATTGTACGGGCCGGATTCCCGCAAGCCCGGAACCTTTGCCGCCAACTGCCTGCTGGCCCGGCGCCTTTCCGAGCGCGGCGTGCGCTTTGTGCAACTTTACCATCGCGGCTGGGATCAGCACACGGACCTGCCGCGCGACATCGCCCTTCAGGCCAAGGGTGTGGACCAGGCTTCCGCCGCGCTGATCATCGACCTGAAGCAACGTGGCATGCTTGACGACACGCTGGTGATCTGGGGCGGGGAATTTGGCCGCACGGTTTATTGCCAGGGCAAGTTGACGGACACCAACTATGGCCGCGACCACCATCCACGCTGCTTCACCATGTGGATGGCGGGCGGCGGCGTCAAACGCGGCCTCGTTCTCGGCAAGACCGACGACTTCTGCTACAACATTCTGGAAGACCCGGTCCACATCCACGACCTGCAAGCCACCATCCTGCACTGCCTGGGCATTGAGCACACCAAGCTGACCTATAAATTCCAGGGGCGCTACTTCCGCCTCACCGACGTCGCCGGAAATGTGGTGGATAAGGTGTTGGTGTGATCCGCTCGGACAGAAGGCAGAAGGCGGAAAGCAGCAGGCAGCAAATGCTCTGTGTAGAGGTCGGCTTGGCAGGTAGCGGAGAAACTCGTCGGTTGTGTTGATCCCTGAATCCCCGCAGGGGATGCATGAAATAGCCGGGGGCAACGCCCCCGGAAAGCGCAATATGGTAAGGTCCGACCCTGAAAGGGTCGATTCCATGTTGGCATCACATTGGTTTCACGCATCCGGCGTTGGGGTAATGCGACCCCTTCAGGGTCGGTACTTGCACGTCATGAATTCCGGGGGCGTTGCCCCATACGCGTTAACTTAAGGCTTCCGTCTGAATTGATGTGCTCTCCTCCCAGGCCCGGAGGGCCGGAAGACCGTAGCCCACGGCGTAAGCCGTGGGGCAAGCGCGCACGATGACCGCCAGCCCCAGAGCCTGGATTATTCATGAGAGCGCGTAAGGTTGAGGAGCGGGGGGGAAGGGACGG
>CAYTMD010000716.1:0-1906 GCA_964438685.1 uncultured Acidobacteriota bacterium | reverse complement strand
GCGGAGTTGGGCGCACACATTATCAAGGTGAAGCTGCCCACCGATCACCTCGAATTGCCTGAGGCCAAGAAGGTCTATGAAAAAGTCAACGTACCGCGCGCCACTCTGGCGGAACGAGTGCGCCATGTGGTGCAGGCCACCTTTGACGGCCATCGCATTGTGATCTTTTCCGGCGGCCCCAAGAAAGATAGCGACGATGCGGTGTTCGATGAAGCCCGCGCCATTCGCGACGGTGGCGGTTTCGGTTCCATCATCGGCCGCAACTCGTTCCAACGTCCCCGGGAACATGCCCTAAAGTTCCTGGAGACCATCATGAAGATTTACGCGGGGGAGCTGACATAAAGCATCCGGCCACTTGCATTGCTTCGTCCTTTGTTCTTGGTCCCTTGTCATTGGCTCAGGCCCTCGCCCGTAGGGCGCCAATGGGCTGTCTTCTGCTCATCAAAATGGCGAGACCGTGTTTCGAACTTGATATTGCCAAAAGACCGCCCTGGACAAAGGACCAAGGACAAGTGACAACGGACAACTGACCAACCCATGCCCACACTCCTGATTGTCGATGACGAACCCAAAATGCGGCGTTTGCTGGACCTGAACCTTTCCGAGGAGGGTTACACCGTCCTCACCGCCGCCGACGCCGAAGCCGGCCTGAACATCCTGCGGCAGGAAAAGATCGATCTGATCGTGACCGACCTCAAGCTGCCCGGGATGAATGGCCTGGAATTCCTGCAAGCCGTGAAACGCACCAACGCAACGCTGCCGGTTGTAGTCATGACGGCGTTTGGCACCGTGGAGACCGCGGTTGAGGCCATGAAGGCGGGGGCCAGCGACTATGTGCTGAAGCCCTTTGGCATGGAGGAAATCAAGCTGATCCTCCGCAAGGAACTGGACGTTCACCGCCTGCGCGAGGAGAACCGGTCACTGCGCGAAGCGCTGGGCCAGCGCTACCAGTTCCGGAATATCGTTGCCTACAGCCCCAAAATGCAGGAAGTGCTGGGGACAGTGGAAAGGGTCGCGCCCACGAATTCCACCGTGCTGCTGGGCGGGGAAAGCGGCGTGGGAAAGGACCTGATCGCGCGCGCCATCCACGAGCACTCGCG
Organism: uncultured Acidobacteriota bacterium; assembly: GCA_964438685.1. Taxonomy (GTDB): domain Bacteria; phylum Acidobacteriota; class Terriglobia; order UBA7540; family UBA7540; genus Bog-366. The sequence continues at coordinate 806 of CAYTMD010000716.1, read as the reverse complement.
GCGCTCGGCAGAAGCCTTTGTGAAAGTCAACTGCACGGCGATTCCGGAAAACCTGTTGGAGAGTGAACTCTTCGGATATGAGAAGGGCGCTTTCACTGGCGCCAATGGTACCAAGCCCGGACGGTTCGAACTCGCTGACAAGGGGACGATCTTTCTTGACGAGATTGGCGACGTCCCGGGTTCAATCCAGGTAAAGCTGCTGCATGTCCTGCAAGATCGCCAGTTCGAGCGGCTGGGCGGGACCAAGACTCTTAAGGTTGATGTGCGCGTCATCGCCGCCACCAACCAGGACCTGCGCGCGGCGCTGGAGCAGGGAACTTTTCGCGAGGACCTTTACTACCGGCTGAATGTTGTGCCCATCAGCATCCCGCCACTGCGCGAACGCAAGGAAGAGATTCCGTACCTCGTCGATTATTTTATTGACCGCTTCGCGCGCGAGGCCGGCAAAACCCTTACCGCGATTACCCCGGCGGCGCTAAAGCTGCTGAGGGACTTCTACTGGCCCGGGAACGTGCGGGAGCTGGAGAACATTATTGAACGCGCCGTTGCTCTTTCCACTGGTACGGTTATTGATGTTGTGGATATCCGCCTGGATGTTGCACGGTCGAGTCCTGCCGCTGCCACCGCCCCCGGTACGGCGCCCTTTCCACCCGCCGGCATGACCCTGGAACAGTTTGAAGATGAGATCATCCGCGAAGCGCTGCAGCGCGCGAGCGGCAACAAGAGCCAGGCAGCCCGCCTGCTGGGCCTATCACGCAACGCTCTGCGATACCGCCTGGCAAAGATCGGCGTGCCGGATGAGGAAG
>CAYTMD010000715.1:0-1913 GCA_964438685.1 uncultured Acidobacteriota bacterium | reverse complement strand
CCTGGTCCTACCGCGCCTGCCTGTCCGATTTCATAGCGGTCATTTGAGCCCTTGTTTCCCATGACGACCTCCGTATAATTAACCGTAGTTCCCCGTCCGCCCGATGGGGGTTCGCTATACCTTTGAGCGACATTGTCAAGTCCATATTTGTATTTACTGAGAATTGCCTCACGTAGAGCGCAGAATGCCCTGCTTTCAGGGTCTGAAATTACCCACTGCAGATGCTCGCTTGGTTTAGCATAGTACCGAATGGCCTTGGAAGCAGCCGCAAGACTCGATTTCACAGCATCATCCAGCTCACCAAACGACTCATGTATGAAATTTGCCACGTTAAATCTCTCACCTTGCAACCGCCTTAGCAGTTCGATCTCAGCCTCCTGCATCGATCGCGCGGAGTCGATAATCCTGAAATACACCCGTCGAAATGGAACGAACTCGAGTAGGTCTCTAAAGTCGATCAGCCCCTCCGGCGTCAAGCGCTCCACTATCGGCCGAATTCCAAGGGAGCTACAAAACGACAAGAACAACTGAGCACTATATCTTTCGACTCTATGTCCACTGAGAACCTCCCCTAGAAATGGACTTGGGTTCGTAACCACCGTAACCGCCCGATAAAGCGTTGAGGCGGCGCGAAAATACGTCCGCAACAAGTATCGTCGAAGCTCTCCAGAGAGGGCTCGCGGAATTGCAATACCATGTTGCGCGACAGCCCCCTCGACTATGTCCCATATGAACGGTCCCCCTACCCGGTGAGCGGGCAAGAGCTCAAGTACGTTTAACAGTTTATCAATGTTTTCTGTTCCCAAGTCGCTGTCCTGTTGGATCCGCCGTGTAATGTCTTCCTCCTGAAGTCCATCGGCAAGGCCGCGCTGCCAGAAAGCGTCAATAGTAGTGCCCATTCGACCTGGGCGTAGATGAACAGGACCAAAGTCACGCAACTCCTGCAATCTCTCCTGGCCCTCTTTACCGAAATAGCCCTTGTAGTCCATTGTGTTAGGGTAGGCACCGCACGCTGCCTGACGATCAGTAGCAAAATCGCTGTAGTCTTCGCGAACGACGAAGCGCGCAATGCCCTCATGAAACAATAAGTGATACTCTTGTGCCAAGCGTCGCGTTATATCGGATTCGTAGTAGTGCGATGATGGCTGAAGGACAAGATCGCCAAGAATGCAAGCAACCCGAAAGGATTTGGAAACATCGCGATAAATGTGGTCGTCAGGGTGGCCGATAGAACGAAGAAGACGATGTACTTCTGGGTTGCCTGCAGTAAAAAAGATTATGTGCTCTTCATCATCAACAAATTCCGTCAGTGGAGCTACGGGCGAAGGCATTCTGCTCCTAGCGGGTGCATTCCGGTAAGTTCACATCGACGAGGCTGCGGGGCGAACAGGGCCCTGCGCAGGGGGTCCGGTCGGAATCGCGCATATTGTGATGGCTTGGCCGCGTTCCCGCATGCCCGCGGACACGTTGCGGAGGCACCTCCACTAACGGCCACAAAGGGTTACCTAGCGCGAAGACGAGATTATATATGAGCTGGCGGAGAGCCGCTACACTTATGGAGACCTCCCCAGTGCAAGAAAGTTGCGACTCAAAATCGGAGGGTCTTCCTTTGGTGCTCACTTTGCCGCAATCCCCAAACCGTAGAAGTGTCTCACGCATTCAAACTCCCCGGAAACGGGGTTCTGGGATGTTTGTATCAGCGGCCCTGTTCACTTGGTCGTATAACGGCCTTGCCGCCACAGCGTGTCAATCGAGGTTTTCACGCAGATTCGCGAGCGTTGGGACGGAATGAGTAAGGGCCCCCAAACCCCTACCTGCAGTATATATCTTCAAAGTATACAAGGGATTGTAGCCACATCAGAATAAGCACAACATATTGTATAGTTGGTGGAACAATCTTCAATTTCGAGCGG
>CAYTMD010000714.1:0-1924 GCA_964438685.1 uncultured Acidobacteriota bacterium | reverse complement strand
CATCAACTGTGACAAGTGCGTGCCTGTCTGCCCCAACGTGGCCAATTTCGTGTACGAGACTTCGGCTGTGGATGTTGCCTACGACAATTTTGAACTCACACCGGAGGGCCCGCCGCAGCGCATTCCGGGTGGTGTCTTTAAGGTGGCGAAGGCGCATCAACTCGCCAATTACGCCGACGCCTGCAACGATTGCGGCAACTGCGACGTGTTTTGCCCGGAAGACGGCGGGCCCTACATCGAGAAGCCCCGCTTTTTCGGCAGCCTTGAAACCTACAGGAAATACGCGTGCCGCAACGGCTTTTACATCGATTATGAAGGTGACCAGACCACGATTTATGGCACGATTGCCGGCGCGTCTTACCAGTTGAGCCTGAACCCGGCTATTGACCGCGCGTGGTTTTCGAACGGCAGCGCCGACGTTGAAATTCAGCCGAGCCAAGGCGTGCTGGTGGAGTGGAAGTTGAAGCCGGAAGTTTCCGGGACTCGATACGAGCTCGACATGCTTCCGTATTTGCAGCTTAAAATGCTGGTGGAATCCATCCGGGATCCACGGCACGTGAATTTTGCGAACGCCCAAGGGCTATCGGGAGATCGGGTGACCGGGTGATCGGATGAACAAAAGACCATACAGATTGGCTTCGCTTTCCACTATCGGCTCTCCCGGTCCCCAGACTGGCCGACTTCTATTCTCGGCAGATTACCCCATGCTTTTGTTCACCCGATCATCGGGTCACCCGATCACCCGATTGCTACGAGGAGTTCACCCGTGATCACCAAACAAGCACTTTTCCCGGGCAAGGACTACATCACGACGCAGGAATGGGCGGACTCCGAGATTGAAACCCTGCTGGCAGTTGCCGGCGACCTCAAGCGGAAGTTCAAGAACCGGATTCCTCACCGCCACTTGCCCGACAAGACGATTTTCCTGATGTTTTTCGACAAGTCCACGCGCACGCGCAACTCCTTCGAAGCGGGAATCACGCAACTGGGCGGCCACGCGCATTTTCTGACGGCCGACGTGATGCAGGTGTCGCATGGTGAGACCCCCCAGGACACGGGCATAATCCTTTCGAGTTACGGTCACGCCATCGCCATCCGCCACGATTTGATTCCGGGGGAAGGAAACAAGTACATCCGTGAGGTGGCGCGTTGGGCGAACGCCCCGGTGATCAACATGCAATGCGATATCGACCATCCCTGCCAAACTCTGGCCGACTTGATGACGATTCGCGAAAAGCTGGGCAAGAACCTGCGCGGGCGCAAGCTGGCAGTGACGTGGGCGTACGCTCCCAGTTATGCCAAGCCGCTTTCCGTGCCGCAGGGCCTGATCATGCTGATGCCGCGATTTGGCCTGGATGTGGTTCTGGCGAATCCTCCCGAATACGGGTTAATGCCGGAAACGCTGCAGGCAGCTCGCGAAAACGCGCGCGCGGCGGGCGTGAAGTTCGAGGTGGTGGACAGCATGGATGAAGCCTTTCGCGACGCCGACATTGTTATTCCCAAGAGTTGGGGTTGCCTTGACACCATGGGTACCAAGCCGGAGGAATCGCTGCGCATCGCCAAACACTATCGCCACTGGATTTGCGATGCGTCGAAAATGAAGTTGACGCGCCCCGATTCGCTCTACATGCATCCTCTGCCGGCCGACCGCGGCAACGAGGTAACAGACGAGATTATTGACGGCCCACACTCCATTGTTTTTCAAGAGGCGGAAAATCGCCTGCACACGGCGAAGGCCATTATGGCTTTGACGATGGCGGACGAGCCGGTCACTTACGAAGTTGAGGAGTGAGCGGGGCGGAAGGCAGTAAGCAGCCCCGCCACCGGCGGGGGCCGGATTGAATAGTCTGTGACTTGGAGCAAGCCACGCGTAAGTGGGCGGACCTTGCGACCCCCTCACCCCCGGCCCCTCTCCCCCAAAGGG
>CAYTMD010000713.1:0-1937 GCA_964438685.1 uncultured Acidobacteriota bacterium | reverse complement strand
GGACCATGTGGCCGGAGCTGGGCGCCAGGCGGCCGAGAATATCGGCGCTCCGAAGGGCTTCCTCCGGCCGCGAGCTATCTTCCATGGCGTGAATCCAGTAGTGGTTGGCGGCAGCATCGTCAGGATGCGCTGCCAGCAGATTGCGCAGCATGGATTGGGAGTAGAGCTCGCCGTCGCGCGGATGCCCATTGGTTTTGTAACCGTCCATCTCTTCCAGGGCGAGGAACGCCTGGGCATCCAAGTCGTCCGGATAGCGATCGATCAAGGTCTCCATCACGTGCCGGTAGGCGCCAGGGTTCTTCGAATCATCCGCCTTATCCTCCTGCTGGGCGGCGCGGATGTACAGTTGTTCATGATCAGAAGCGTGGTCAGCGAGAGACTTGGCCTTGGCAAGCGCCGTATTCTTCTCCTCCTGGACGCTTCCATGCCGCCCGCTCATTTTCAGAGCCTTATATTCCCCCCAGTAAGCCATAGCTGCGGAAGGATCGAGACGCGCCGCCTCCTTGAAGGCGCGGTAAGCCTCATAATCCCAAAAGCAGTGCAGCAGTCTAAGCCCCTGGTTGAAATACGCCTGGGCTTGTTCGGAGTTGGTGGTGATTTTCAAGGTGGCCTCGCCAATTCCTTGCATCAGCGGGGGCGGAGGAAGCTCCCGGAATTTGGCCTCAGAATCCTGCCCGTGATGATGGACCATCGCGGTCTGAGCGGAGGCACTTGCGCATGACAACATCAGCAGCCCAAGCAACAATTTCAATCGCATGGTGGGGACCCGCCATCTACTGAGGTACGCACAATACCCTGACAGCTAAATCCTCGTAGCGCCGCCATCCCCGCGGCATTTTCCGGTGCCGGCAGGATGCCGGAGCTACGCTGGATCTGTCACTCTATTTGCGTGCCTCAGTTGTTGTATTTGTTCGCCCTATCGGGATTGAGTTTACCAGACTTCGCCTTCCTGTACAGGCCATATCGGGTTGCGCAAAAACCGTTCAAGCTGTCATTCTGTTGAGGGGAGCCGCGAAATCGAATCAGTGTGCAACTCGGAATATGGCCACTGCGAGAGATCATCACCTGGGCGGACGCATGGCACCAGCAATGGTATATTTCAAAGGTGTCCTGCGGCAGGTAGGAGATTGAATCCAACATGATAGCAACCGTTACCTTGAACCCGGCAATCGACAAAAGCGTGACCGTTCGCAGCTTTGAAATGGGCAAGACCAACCGTGGCGAAGTGGAGCGGGTGGACGCCGGCGGGAAGGGAATCAACGTGGCGAAAGCCCTGACACGTTGGGGCGCGCCGGTCTGCGCGCTGGGGCTGCTGGCGGGCAGCAATGGCCGCTTCATTCTCGATGCCCTTTCCGCCCAGGGAATTCCTGCGGACTTCGTGAATGTTCCGGGAGAGACGCGCGTCAATCTGAAGATCCACGATGCGGAGAAGGGAACGGAGACCGAGCTGAACGAACCCGGCTTTCGAGTCAGCGCTGAACATTTACAGGAATTGCGGCGGAAGATTGAAGCTCATGCCCCACAGTGCGAGGTGATGGTCTTTTCCGGCAGCCTGCCGCCCGACGTGCCCGAGACTATTTTTGCGGATTTAATCCGTGTCGCCAAATTCCACGGGGCAAGGTGCCTTTTGGATACTGCCGGCCCGGGGCTGAAACTTGGACTTGCGGCCGGCCCCTTCCTGATCAAGCCCAACCGCGATGAAGTGAAGGATCTGCTGAAGACGCCGCTTCAGAGCCGCAAAGACATGGTGGAGGCGGCGCGCGCACTCATAACTCTGGGGAGCGAACAGGTCCTGATCTCATTGGGAGCGGAGGGCGCCATCGGCGTGGCTGGAAACGACGCCTTGTTCGCCGCGCCGCCCGCCATCAAAGTGCGAAGCAGCGTCGGGGCGGGGGATACCATGGTCGCAGCGATGGCCTACTCCGCCGTCGAAAAAC
>CAYTMD010000712.1:0-1992 GCA_964438685.1 uncultured Acidobacteriota bacterium | reverse complement strand
GCTTATTTTAACGCCTATGGGGGCCGGGGGTGAGGGGGTCGCAAGGTCCGCCCACTAACGTGTGGCTTGCTCCAAGTCACAGTCTATTCAATCCGGCCCCCGCCGGCGCCTGGGCAGCCTGCTGCCTTTGGTGGTTTCCTGACACCTGACACCTGACACCTAGCACCAAACACCTGACACCTAATACCTCTTAAACCGCATCTTCACTTCCACCGGCGAGCCCTCGAAGGCCAAGGCTTTGCGGATGACCAGGGAATCGTCGCGGCCATCGCGGGCGAGCCACAGGCCTTTGGGGTCTGCGAGTGCCCATCCCTTTGGTGCGAGCACGTAGATGCTGCCATCGTGTCCGTCCGGGCGCTGGGCGCGGACGGTCAGCGTCATACTTGCTTCGTCCCAACGGCAATTTTCAATTTCCGCCTGGCCCTGGCGGACGTGCATATCCGTGGAAAGCAGCCAGGGATACTCACGGTCGCGCGCAATGCGAAGAAGTTTGACGCTGCGTGGCGGGACATCGATGGAAACAGACCCTTGGACAATGCCCTGGAATCGGCCATTCCAGAAGTCCCAGACTGCGAAGGGCGTGTGGGGATCGAGTCCCAGGCGCTCGAAGGAGACAGTTTTTGACATGGTTTCAGGGCCCAGATTGAAGATGGCGAGCAACTCCCAACGGTCCCATTCGCGCTCCACGGGCAGATGGAAAAGTTGCGGGTAATCCAATTCCGCCTTGTCGAAGAGATCCAGCGGGCGCGGCGTTTGGGGAAGGCGCGGGAAAACCATGCGGATCATCTTCATGCGTCCTTCGTCCATGCGGTCAACGTCGTCTCCCATCATCAATTGGCTGCCGTTGATGCCGAAGAATGTGGTGGTAATCTGCGCGTCGGCCAGGGCGATGGGCTTGTCAATCGTCATTACGCTGCCCGTATCCGCGATGTAGAGTTTGCGGTGAATGAACGAGTACGCTCCCATAGTCAGCAGCGCGGTGTGGTGGGAGGTCCACCAATCCGGGTTGTTGATGACGAACGTGCCGGGATAGAACCCCTTGTTCGGCCCATAGAGCGGACGGCCATCACCATAGTCGTTGCCGAGGTGGACGCCATTTACCAGTCCCGTCACCTGGAACGATGGGCCGGTGCTGCCGAGCAGGTAGGTATCATCCGTTACGGTTTCACGAATTACGCGCAGACCCTCGCGCCAGGCTTCGGGGCCGGGAATTTTGGACTTGTCGTAATAGCCGTCATTGGGATGCGTGCCGGGTGTGGCGCCGGTCATGGCGTCGAGAAAATCCAGCATGTAGTAACGCACTCCCCAACGGCGGTAGGTGGAGTAAACTTCGCGAATGAATGCGTGCGTTTTGGGGTGGCTCGGGTCGAGAACGTACATCAATCCCAAATCGCGATGAGGAATAGTGACGGGCTTTCCCTGATATTGGAGCAGGGCATCCTTGAGGCGCTCCACTTTGTCGGTGAGCTTCGCGCTTAACCAGAAGAAGCCGGTCCACAACCCCCAGCGAAAGTTCAGCGAGTCGAGTTCCTGGTGCAGCGCTTCCGGGCCGCTGGGAAAAGCGGTGTAATTCCATTCGAGCCAATTTCCCGGCAAGATGTCCTTGATGTTGCCGACACTCACCCAGACGTAGGGAACGTCGTTCTCGTCAAGCTTCAGGCGATGGCGAACCGCGTGGGCGTTGCGCTTTACCACGTCCTCATACTTTTCCACAAAGAAGGGATCGACCCAGGCCCATCCCACCCAGCCGGCAGGAGGCTTGGGCCAAATGGGAGGATGATAGTGTTCGTAAACGGCGTCGGCCCAGGCATCCATGGCGACCAGAGGATCCGATTCCAGGCCAATGCGCAACTGCTCGGAATCAACAGAGATAAAAGGTCCGAGTTCGAAACCAGCGAAGTCTGCCCATGCGCTAACATTTGGGGTCTTTCGCACCGTATCCCACTTCGACACGATCAGGGTCTGAGCTCGATCGAAAGTCACAAATCCAAA
>CAYTMD010000711.1:0-2025 GCA_964438685.1 uncultured Acidobacteriota bacterium | reverse complement strand
TAATGTGGCTGTCGCGACTACGAGTGAATGGTTATTTTTGCGTGGACCCTTAGCGCGCGTTCGGCACGAAGGACGGCGATTCGGTTGTGCAGCGCCGCTCCCGACCGCGCATCGGAATTTGAGTCATATGCCATAGACTAATTGTTGTACTAGTACAATAATTTGTCAAGCATATATTCATAGCCGAAAGCGTGCCGGCGGCGAAACTGAATTGGGGTGTGGGGATGGTGCAGCGTGGTCCGCGTTACCACGTTTGCTGCCTTCTGCTTTCTGCCTACTGCATTCTTGGTAGTTCGCAGGCCTGAACGGCGCCCGAGGGATTAATGGCGTCGGAGCCTTCGTCGATGTGGCGAATGATGCCGTCTTTATCAATTACGAACGTGACGCGGTTGGCGAAAAGGCGGGTGAAATTAAGGACACCGTAAGCCATGGCGACCTGCTTCTCCGTGTCGCTCAGAAGAGGAAAGGTCGCCCCGGTTTCCGTAGCGAACTTGCGGTTCCTCTCCTGGCTGTCAAGGCTGATACCCAACACTTGCGCCCCTGCAGCCTCTAACTTGGCGATATCACCCTGATACGCCTTGATCTCTCTTGCTCAACCGGGTGTGGAGGCACGAATGTAAAAGGCCAGGATGACGGATTTCTTGCCCCGGAAGTCCGCAAGCTTTACCACCTTCCCATTTTGATCAGGCAAAGTGAAGTCCGGCGCGTGGTCGCCGACTTTCAGAGTCGCAGATGTGCCAAACAAGGGCATAACGATGATGCTCAGCCAAAGGGTGATCGCGAGTTTTCCTGCCGCCGGCACCGTGGAAATCCGCACGTCACTTATCACTGCTTTTGTAGTTCCAAGCCCGAAGGCTGATTATACGCTCAAAAACTGGCGCGGAAAATTGGTGAATTGGAAAACCGGTTGTGCGCTTAAGTTGAGATGCGTTGGACGACAGACTTCCGCCACCTTTGCGGCGTTTGCCGGCAGGATGCCAGCGCTACAGACGGCGCTATCACAGTGATCGCCGCAGGCGTCTTGGCGTGCGGCCGCGAAGCTGCCGCCTTCCCATGAATGGGATCGACTCGGGATTTGGACGTAGTGGTTGACGCTACGGTATTCCAAGGCGGTAGCTGCTGCTACCGCACTCCAAGGCGCTTCGCGCAGGTTAGAACTAAGACTCGTCTTAATCCGGTGGGAGAAGTCGCATCGCTCGGCGCGCCAAACGCTTGCCAAAATAGCAAGACTTTACGGTATTGCAATACAGACGTGCGCTGCGCCTGCTACCGCTATTCTGATTGCCGAGCAGAATTATTGCTCGCGCACACTGGCAAGGGCCTGCGTATAGCTCAGCACGCGCCCACCATGCTGCTGTTGGTAAGTTTCCGCTTCCTGCGGTGTTTTGAACGCCGCCAAGGTCGGCAGGCAGCGATCATACTCGCGGACGGAAACGCCGTGAGGCTCGCGCGTCACCGTTTGGTCCCCGTGAGTGCAATACTGCACGTCCCCGCCCTCCACGTAGGTGGCCGATTCCGCCGCGACACTTTCACCCGTGTTGACGTCAGTGGCCCAGGCCGCTCCCGGTTTCCCCTGCTCCTGATTCATCTGGGCGTGCATCCCGCAGCGGGGGCAGCATGCCGCCACCTCGTGGCCGTTAACCGTCAACCGATAGGCGGTCACGGGATGCACCATGCGGTCGCAAAACGGGCACATGCCTACCATCTCGCGCCGCTGCTCGTACCGATAGGCAAAAAAGCTTGTGAACCCGATTGCCAGCAGCGCAATTAGCGTCACGACAATTTCGCGAGTCTTCATACTTTTCTCCTCAGCCGCCGTCCGTTATCCATAGTTTAACCCCGTCCGTGGTCCGTAGTCAGTTATGCGTTGAATAGTGTTGAACACCAAGCTAGTCCAAATTCCGCACTCTTTGGTATAGAGAGACTCATGATTTAGCACAGCAAACAAAAAATCCTCTCCCCTCGCCCCTTTGGGGGAGAGGGGGGACCGCAAGGCGGGGGGTGAGGGGGTCTTTACCAAAATGG
>CAYTMD010000710.1:0-2042 GCA_964438685.1 uncultured Acidobacteriota bacterium | reverse complement strand
CCTGCGGCAGGAAGGCTACAACCACAGCCAGGTGATGGAACTTATGAGTCACCTTACTGACGAGATCGGTCCGCGGCTTACGGGCTCACCGAAAATGAAGTTGGCGAACGAATGGACGCGCGATGAGTTCGCCAAGTGGGGCCTGGCAAATGCCCACCTGGAGTCATGGGGTCCCTTCGGGCGCGGTTGGGCCTATCAACTTTGCGAAGTCCGTATGACCTCGCCTGACTACATGCAATTTCTGGCCCTACCCGAAGCCTGGACACCGGGAACCAACGGGTCGCTGCGTGGTCAAGTGGTGCAGGTCGTTGCCACCTCCCCTGCCGATCTGGAAAAATATCGCGGCAAACTGGCCGGCAAGATTGTGTTGTTCGGCGAAGCGCGCCTGCCCGAACCCAGCGACAAGCCGCTATTCAGTCGCGAGGACGAGTCCGACCTGGCCAAGATCGCCCTTTTCGCACCCTCGGGCAGGCCCAGCGGGCGCAACCCGGAGATGATGAAGCGGTTCCAGTTTCAAGCAGCATTAATCAAGTTTTTCACCGATGAACACGTCGCCGCCGTGTTGGACATCACTCGGCTGCCGGGCGATGACGGCACCATAGAAGTCCAAGCCGGCGGGCCGTACGAAACCGGCAAGACGGTTGCCTATCCCCGCGTCACCCTGTCGGTGCAGCATTTCGGCCGTGTAGCTCGCCTGCTGGCCAAGAATGTGCCAGTGGAAGTCGAGATGAACGTGGAAACCAAGTTCTACGACGATGACAACATGGGTTACAACACCCTGGCTGAAATTCCCGGCGTCGACCCCAACCTGAAGGATCAGGTGGTCATGCTGGGTGGGCACCTGGATTCCTGGCACGCTTCGGAAGGCGCCACGGACAACGGCGCGGGCGCAGTGGTGACCATGGAAGCCATTCGGCTGCTCAAAGAGCTCGGCGTCCAGCCGCGGCGAACCATCCGCATCGGGTTGTGGTCTGGAGAAGAACAAGGGTTGTTCGGCTCGCGTGGGTACGTGAAAGAGCACTTCGGCGGGCGCGCGGAATCCACCCTACCGGCCGACCAGCTCATTCCGTCGTGGCAGCGCCCCACCAGGGGTCCGCTTCAATTGAAGCCGGAACAGAAGTTGATTTCCGCCTACTTCAACCTCGACAACGGTCCGGGCAGGATTCTGGGCATCAACATACAGGAGAACGCGGCGCTGCGGCCCCTGTTCGAAAAGTGGATGGAACCCTTCCGCGACATGGGAATGACCCTGATCACCATGCGCAATACCGGCTCCACGGACCACATTGCCTTCGACGCCGTCGACATCCCGGCCTTTCAGTTCCACCAGGACCACATGGATTACGGCAACCTGACGCATCATTCGAACCAGGACTCCTACGAGCATATTCGCCCTGGAGACTTGCAGCAGGCGGCGATCATCATTGCCGGCTTTGTGTATGACGCCGCGATGTGTGACGAAATGCTTCCGCGCAAACCCATCCGCCCGGATGACCCTCCCGCGAAGGCGGACGCAGGAAGCAGCACGCAGAAATCCGGGGCGTCGGGCAAATAACTCTGACCGGCAGATTTGAGGGCAGAGATGAAACTTCAGGATGTGAAGGAAGTGGTTGAGGTCAGCAGCAGCTTCTGGAAAACCTGCAAGTATTGCTCCGCCCTCAAATTGTCGGATGACAGCGTGGAGGCCCAGGTAAACCACTATCTGGGCCATGGCCTGAAGCTTCTGCATATCGGCACGCAAAGCAGCCGGACGGCGGAAGGCGAAATTTGGCTCAGCACGGTGGCGGTGTTGGGAAAGTACTAGGCCGCATTTCTCACCAGCCTTTGGCAGGACGGGCAATCCTGGCGCTGCTTTTCCCCAACCATTATTTCCACTTAAGGGCCGGCGGAATCGTTTCCTGCTTGCGTCCGTCCTCACCCGTGCATGATTTCTCAGAGTTAAAAATATTGGTCTGGGGGGGCATCGTTCTCATGAAGATTCGAAGCGTTAGTTCGATGGCCGTAACCGCGGCCCTTGTTAGCATCCTTTTTTTAACGGTCAA
>CAYTMD010000709.1:0-2055 GCA_964438685.1 uncultured Acidobacteriota bacterium | reverse complement strand
CGCTGATCATCGTCTCCGATCACGGCTTCCACTCCTGGCGCAAGGGATTCAACACCAACACGTGGCTGGTGCAGAATGGCTTTATGACCCTGAAGAATGCCGGCGCGGAGGAGAAGCAATACAATCTTGACAACCTGTTTGGCCAGGGAAGCTTTTTCCCCAACACCGATTGGAGCCACACGCAGGCGTACGCGGTAGGCCTGGGCCAGGTATACCTGAACCTGCGCGGCCGGGAGAAATATGGAATCGTCAACCAGGGCGCTGAATCGCAGAAGATCCTCGAAGACCTGCGCCAAAAACTGCTGGCCCTCGAAGACCCGGACACCCATGAGAAGGTGATTGAAAACGTCTATTTTGGCAGCGAGATTTTCCACGGTGCGCGCACCAGTGAGGCAGCCGATTTACAGATGAGCTTTCGCGATGGCTATCGCACCTCGTGGCAGACGTCGCTGGGAGCGGTTCCGGCGGGCATCATTGTGGCCAACATGAAAAAATGGAGCGGCGATCACTGCGCATCGGACCCCAGCGACACGCAGGGAATCTTCTTCTCCAACCGGGCATTCCCTGCCTCGCCCTCGATCCTGGATATTTCTCCGACCGTGCTGAACTTGCTGGGCGTGGCGCCGCCGGCCGGGTTGGATGGGCACGCGCTGAGCCCGCAATAAGAATGGGGAGCGAGGTAGCGGCGGGTTTATCCCGCCATCATGAATTGAGATCATTGGGTAAATGGCGGGGTAAACCCGCCGCTACGTTGCCCCCAACGGCTTTTTGCAGCAGGTTAAATCCGTGAATACGGTCGAAGGGCAGGAGGACCCGCAGGATGATCGGAGGGTTTAGTTCGCCACCAAAACCAGACGACCACCGCGATCATTCCCAGCCAGCCGAGGGCCCGGACTACCGCGGCGATTTTGGTATCGTATTGCAGCACGCCAAATTGCGCGAACATGGTGAACCAGTCATGCTCGACAAAATCCGGATCGCCCACCGTAATCAGCGGAAGTTCCTGGGCGCGCGCGTCCGCCATGTAGGTGGAAACGTTCAGGAAGTTTTCAAAGAAGAAGAAAGAGCAGAAAGCCGTCCCGGTGGCCTGTCGTTGAAAGGCGAAATATACAGCCAGCATCACGGGGACGCCGAGTTGCAGAAGGGTTCCGCCCGCCACCATCAAGGTGTGGCCAAAATAGCCGAACAGCAGATGGCCGCCTTCATGGATGGGCACGAACACATAGTCAATCAGCAGGTACCCGGACTTGTCTGTCAGCGCGTAGAGCAGAAAGAATCCATAAAAGGCCACCCAACCAATGCGCACGGGCTTCGAAACCGGCCCCCAGTTTTCGCGAAGCGGCGAGAGAAATTCCCAGTCCATCGGCATCCTCACCTGGGGAATCAAGGCTGCGTTGCGGCAGCGCCTCCCCGGCCGACCTGATTCTTGATGAAGGCCTCAACTTCCCCGAGGCTTGAATACGGAACCAGCGTACAACGCGGGTGGGTATTCCCTGTTATTAGAAGAGATATTCTATTTTGAGAATCTACGATGTAAAATAGTATTACCCTATTGTTGGTTGCGCCGAGGAGATACCCCGCTTCGTACCCCAGCCCGAAGGAGGAGCCGGAAACTTCGCCGATGAAGAGGTCGCATTCCTGGAGCCATGCCATGTCGCGTTCGTATACCGCCTGCGGGCCAAGCAAGCGGTCAGCGGCGCGGGCGTCGTCGCTCACCAGGTGGCGGGTCAGCACCTGGTGGCCCAATTCTTCCAACCATTGCACGATGCGTCTGGCTGTTTCCACGGTGGAGCGGTCGCCGGCAACGGTGAAGCCAAAGTAGATTTTCATGCGGCCATTCTAACACGGCATTGTCGCGCGCGGCTTGCACGGGCCGCGCCTTGACGCACGTTACCTTTTCACCTAGAGTTAACTCTTTATGAACGTGCGTGGGTGCTTCGAGACCAGGAAGTCGCGCTACCTGCGCAGGTGGATTTTGTGCCGCTCAAACATCTGATTCCCGCCACTGCACTTCTCGCTGCGTTGCTGGCCTTGCCCACGTATGCCCTTACTCCC
>CAYTMD010000708.1:0-2068 GCA_964438685.1 uncultured Acidobacteriota bacterium | reverse complement strand
TGCGCGCTGGCCATTTATGACGTCCTTCACCCGGCTGCGGTGGATGATCCACCGGCGCGACTCTCGCAGGTGCGCAGCTACTTCACCGTCAGCGTTCTGGCCTTGCTGATTGGCGTGCCCGCGTTTTACCAGCTCTCCACACACGGAGAAGCGCCCCCACCGCCACCACCCGCGCCCACCGATACAAGCGCCAACAAACTCGTGCGGCCTGATAGCCATGTGGCCGGTAATCCGCAAGCGGCTTTGACCGTGGTGGAGTTCGGAGATTTCGAGTGCCCGGTTTGCGGACGTGAGGAAGAGGTGGCGCGGCAGATTCGCGCCAAGTATGTAAACCAGATCCGCTTCGTATTCCGGCAATTCCCGTTAATCCACACCCATCCCTTTGCGGAGCGCATGGCGGAAGCATCGGAATGCGCGGCCGAACAGGGGAAATTCTGGGAAGCCGTGGACAAGATCTACGAACACCAAAGCGATTTGACCGAAGATGCCTTGAAGCGTGACGCCGCCGAAATCGGGTTGGATTCGAGCAAGTTCGGTCAGTGCATGGCCAGCGGAGCTACGGCCGCGCGGGTCGAGCGGGATCGCCAGGATGGCTTGGCCCTCGGGGTAAATGCCACGCCCACTATTTTCATTGGCCACCAAGTAATATCGGCTTCGCCGGATTTGGAAGAATTTTCGCGACTCATCGACCAGGAATTGGCAGGGCAAGTGAGTGGGATACCCCGCGATACCCCGCCAATCCCCGAGCCAGCCCCCATCACCGTGCCCGCGGCGAAAGGGACACAAAGTCCCGATAAGACCGCAAGTGCTACCCAGAAACCTGCCCCTGCCCCTGCGCCTGCCAGCTCCGGACCCGCATCGTCGTCGTTCGGATTATTGGGTTCCTCCCCCGGCGGCGCACTTTCGGGCTTTCAGTCAGGGATAACCTGCAGCGACGCGGATGCCGCCAAGAAGCAGCCCACTTTGGTTCACACCCCTGAGCTGCGTGAGCTTCTGGCGAGAAATTCCAAGCCGTTGCTTGTGGACGTTCGATCGGCCAAGGAATACGCCACAGGCAAGATTCCCGGCGCGATCAACATTCCCGTGGACGACATGCCGAAGCGTTACGGCACGCTGCCCAAGGACCGGGTGATTGTCTTCTACGAGGGCGGGAAATCCAGCGGGGATGTCTGTGCCTCGGGCCGCGCCGCCGGACGGGTAGTGCTGGAGCATGGCTATGCCTTCGATCAAGTGAAGGTCTATCAGGATGGCCTCGCCGGCTGGGAAAAATCCGCACTCGACGCCGGCAAATAAACCATCAGGAATCGAAATCATTTTCGTAACGGAGACGTTCAGACGCAGGGGCATCTCCCCTTGTTTTTGGACCTCTGTCCCTCCCCCCGCATCTGCGGTTCGGCTGGCCCCATGGCTAAAATTGCTTTCAATTCGGTCATTATATCCACAATACACGTATACAATGCGTTGTTTCACAGTAAATAGGTATTGAAGTGTACTCGTCAACAAGACTATACTCCCCCTTCCTCGCGCGCCCCCGCGGGCGCTCTTTATGACCCGCCAGTCAACGATGCAATCCGTGCGCGCGGCTACATTGCACCCCCGTGCGCTCCTAGCCCAGTGCACGCAGCGCGCAGGCATCCGCTTCTTGGTCTTAGGAATGACAATACCATGGTCAATACCTCCGACCCTGTAACTCAATGGGCATTCATCATTCTAATCACTGTGGTAATGGGAACGTTCCTGCTGATTGCAGTAGCCTTCATCCGGCGTTGGCAGCAGATTCGATATCTACGCTACGTCCACGCGCTGCAGCGTGAATACCGGCCCCTCGTGGCGAAGTTGCTCGCCGGCCAGCGCAATCCTGCTGCCATCGCCGCCCTACGCGAATTGCCCCTGGCCGACCGGGAACTCCTTTTGGATCCTCTCTTCTCCCGGCGAAAACTGCCGGACCGGCATCTGGTTTTTCTTCGGGCCTTATGCGCAGAATTGGGACTGATTGCGTTGTGGCAAAGCCGTTTGGCCTGTGGGCAAGCGGGGAACTCCAGGTTTCACATCGACGAGACGCGGCAGG
>CAYTMD010000707.1:0-2079 GCA_964438685.1 uncultured Acidobacteriota bacterium | reverse complement strand
TTGCTTACGAGCCGGTATGGGCGATTGGCACGGGTCGCACCGCTACGCCGGAGATGGCAGCGGACACCCATCGCCTTTTGCGCGACCTGGCCCGGCAGATGTTCGGGGAAAAAGAAGCGAGCGCCGTACGTATTCTTTATGGCGGAAGCGTGAAACCCGACAATGTCGGCGGGTTGATGGCACAGGAAGAGATTGACGGCGCACTGGTAGGCGGAGCGAGTCTGAAGGTGGATTCGTTTACAGCATTGATAAATTATCCTCGAAAGTAATTGGCGTGCGCGGGGTAGGAGCGGAATGATCCATCTTGTTGAAGCTTTACACGTCTTTGTTTGCCTCTTGCTGATTGGAGCGGTACTCCTCCAGGGCGGCGAAAACGTTGACATCACTGCGGCCTTCGGGGGGACCAGTCAGGCGGCCTTTGGCCCGCGTGGCTCGGTCACCCTCCTGGCCAAGATGACCTGGATATTGGGAGCGGTCTTTATCTTTACTTCAATAACTCTGGCGGTCCACGCCTCTCGCGTGGGTGGTGGGTCAGTGTTAGACAATGTACCGGCCAAGACCGCGCCGGCAGTTCCCGGGAAGAAGTAGATAAAGCGGCATTTAGCGCTCAGCTATCGGCGTTCAGCAACAGAAGAAAGCCCGTGCAACGGTTGGTTGGTCCGCTCGGGGTTCATAGTCAGTATCGTTGCAGCTGATTGCTGACAGCTGAACGCTTACAGCTTTCTCTCTGCCTTGGCATGCGGAAGTGGCCGCACGGGCAGGTGCACCAGCTTGAGTGTTTGGTGCACCTTTCCTAAGCATATTCAAAAACAATAACTTGCACCTTGGAATCCAGTTCCCACAGCATTACTGTGAGCTGGCCTTACCACGTTCGTGCCGCGAAGTCGATGGACTGCGGCATGATGCCCAGCCGTTCTAAGGGGCGCTCATGTAAACGCCTCAGTGTGCGTCCTGAGACGTCTGCTCACAGGGTTCGTGGATCCGCCAAGCCTCCATCAGATCCCAGCAGCGAGCAGCCTTGCGTGAAGACAATTAGTGTATACTCTCGGCCTCCGGGATGCCCAACAGCGAATTCCGGTTGGAAAGGGTAGCGCTAACCGATGGCATGTTGCTGACATGATCGGCCTTGCTGCGGTTGGTGCCTTCCGTTCGGCTAGTGGTGCAAATGCTGCTCCGTGCTCTTTTGGTCATCCTCGAATCGCCTTTCACCCTGTTCGCTCCGGGCTTCCTCCTGGTGCGGCGTCTACGCTTGGACCCCTCTGAGAAGGTTGCGTGCTCTGTCGGCGCTTCGATTTTTATTCTGTACCTGTACTCCTTTCTAGTCTTTATTCTGGGGTTGCCGCCGATTTGCCACGGGTTGTTCACGGCGGGCTGCCTGCTGGTGGCATGGCGGTGCCGGAGGGACTTACGCCTCCTTTTTTCCCTGGCGGAAGTCCAACGTCTCTTCCTCAGCTTTGGCGTCCTCCTGATTTGGACCGCCGCATTCCTGGAACTGATCCGGAACTATTCCGGCGGCAATTGGATGGGCGATTGGTACGAGCACTACCATCGGGCAATGTTTTTTGCGCGCCACCTGCCGCTCAATACAATCTTTCTTGACCGTTGGGCGCTCCCGGCCCGCCCCCCGCTCTTTAATCTGGTGTGCGGGCACTTTCTGGCCGAACTGGGCGGCGAGTACCCGATTTACCAGGTCGCTGCCATGCTGCTCAATCTGACTGCGTTTTTCCCCGCCAGCCTCTTCTTCCGCAAGCTGGCGCCCCGAGTGGCGACGGGACCGCTTGCACTCGCGATCGTGATGGGCCTCAATCCCTCGGTAATGGAGAACGCAACTTTTGGCTGGACCAAACTGCTGACCGTCTCCTATGTGTTGCTGGGGCTTTGGTTTTATTGCCGATTCCTGGGGAAACGTGAAATGCTCACGCTCTACCTCGCCTTTGCCGCCCTCTCCGTTGGGATTCTCACGCACTACTCCGCGGGGCCCTACGTGGTTCTACTGGTGGCTCATTATCTCTGGCGCCGCCCTCCCCAACCCCGCTGGAAAGAAATGGCCAGGCTTCTCACCCTGAATGTGCTCATCCT
>CAYTMD010000706.1:0-2107 GCA_964438685.1 uncultured Acidobacteriota bacterium | reverse complement strand
CGGGCGGACGAAGAAACCCCTCATCCGCTTCGTACCTCAGCACCTTCTCCCCTGGGAGAAGGTTGGTAGTTAAACTGCCCTCTCCGAGGGGAGAGGGTGGCGGCCATGCGCCGCCGGGTGAGGGGTCTCTTCCCTGGTTCGGCCAAGCGGGGTAGCGCGGAGGGATTTGGCTCCGAGCCGAATTCCTCCGCGGCCCTTTCTCAACTTCGGCAATGAACAGATCAAGAATCTGGTTTTACGAGCCGCGGACGAAAGCAAACTGCGCTTACGTCTGCGCTACCAGCTCCCAGGCGACCGCTGAGTATTTTGGCATCCTGCCTCAAGCCTCTTGGATGCCTCAACTCCTAGCCGCCTTCAGCAGACAGATCACCTCCTAATGGAACCGGACAGATGACATACTAACAACAACGTCATATCGCAGCCTTGCGATAAGGCGGAATGCGCGTACAATAATCGCTGTTTTGAAGTCATGAAGGAGATTTTGGTGGAAGCTCTAACAAACATACCTTTTGATTTGGATACCGAGTCGTTGATGAAGCAGGTGCGGGTCGTGCGGGGAACAGATGATGCCCGAGAGCTCTATGACCTGCTGAGCATGGCAAAGGTCCATGGAAGGCCTAAAGCCGTGTACGCCGAGTGCTTCATTGAGGCCAAAGGCGACGATACAGTGCAGGTCGAGGGAATCACGTTCACTAGCCTGACGCTCAGACGCTCTCTGGAAACGGTGGAGCGGGTCTTTCCATTTGTTGTGACGTGTGGCGATGAAATCGATCAGACCATTCCGGTGAAGGGAGACTTCCTAAAAGAGTTCTGGCGGGATACCGTCAAGGAATCTTTGCTAATGTCCGCACACAAATATCTATGTGATTACCTTCATCGGAAATTCCGTCTTTCCAAGACGTCGATCATGAGTCCTGGTTCGGGAGACGTGACGGTTTGGCCGATTGAGCAACAAAAGGAGCTGTTTGCACTTCTGGGAGATGTGCATGGCCAAATAGGAGTGAGGCTAACGGACTCCTGCTTGATGATTCCCAACAAGACGGTGTCCGGCGTTAGATTCCCCACGGAGAAGGATTTCCGCACTTGCCAGGTATGTCATCGTGAGAATTGCCCTTCCCGAAGTGCCCCATTCGACCAAGAAGTGTGGGCTTCCATGCAATCGTGACGAACCCAGGGCATTAATCCCCGGCGTGGTCCTTCGCCCTGATCCTTACACTCGCGCTGCGTCGTTGCGGGCACATTAACGAGCCGGTAGCGCGGAGGCACGCGAGGTTTGCGCTCCTCAGTGGCTTTTCATCCAGGCGTGCTCGTTCGATGATGGGCATGGCAAGTAACCTGGTTGTGCGATGTGCGAAAGCGTTATGTGATTTCCGGGGCTGGCGCAGAGCGAAGTTCTGCGATTCCGGTTATGGGGAGGCCACCTTGGATGTTTTTGCAAGGATAGCGCGTGACAATCGCGCGCTAAGATCGTAAGCTCCGGGTAAGCGTACAGCAGTAAGGCGAAATCGATGATACACAAGGCAAAGGATCTCTCCCCCGACCAGAAGGCTGCAGTCGAGAGCCTGGTCGGCCGCCAAATACTTGAAGGCGAGGCCGTGAGTATCCTTGCATTTCAGCCCCCGGTCCTCCCCGACCAACGGCGGCAGGAAATCGTCGATTCGCTTAAGTGTTATTTTGCGCAAGTAGATGCTAACAGCCGATCGGTTTCCGCCGAAGAAGCGGAACAGGCCATTACTGAGGCCATGCGTAGTACGCGGCCGCATTACGCTCCCCACCCGTGAGAGTTGTTCTCGATACCACGATCCTCGTTCGGGCAGGCGCAAGTCCTCATGGGCTGGCTCGTCATCTGTTACTCGCCATCATCACCGCCAAACACCCGTTAATCCTCTCGAACGAAATGCTTCATGAACTTGCCAAGGTGTTGGGCTACCCGCGTGTGATGGCCATCCACAGGTTGCCGGAAACACCGATATACGATTTCGTCGAATTCCTTCGGGAGGCTGCCGAGACAATTCCGCTCAACCCGGTGTTTACAGCGCCCATCCGAGACGTGAACGACCTGATTGTTTTGCAAACAGCCGTTATCGGCGAAGCAGACGTGATTTGC
>CAYTMD010000705.1:0-2111 GCA_964438685.1 uncultured Acidobacteriota bacterium | reverse complement strand
CGCCATGGTTCCGGAGTGGACATGCAGTCCGCGCTTATTTTAACGCCTATGGGGGTGGGGGTGAGGGGGTCGAGTCGGGACCAGTAAGCTTAAGTGAACAGCATTGGGGCCAATGGGAGATAGCGCTGACAACTGAAAACTGAGAACTGACAACTCCGGCTGACAGCTCTGGCCGATTGACACCATTTTCGAGCACGCTGATAATGGATTTTCCCGTACGTTAATCCTGTCTACGAAAGGGCTCAACATACCCATGGAACCCTACTACGATCCCGACGCCAGTTTGGAAATTCTCAGAAAAAAGACCCTCGGAATCATTGGATACGGAAATCAGGGGCGCGCGCAAGCCCTGAACCTTCGCGACTCCGGCCTTGACGTCATCGTGGGAAGCCTGCACGATGAGTCCGCGGGCCAGGCAGAGAAGGATGGCTTCGTCGTGCGGTCGGTGGAGGAAGTTGCCGAGCGCGCGGACGTCATGGCTTTGCTGATTCCCGATGAAGTCCAGCGCACCGTTTACAACGAGGTTCTAAGCAGCCGTCTTCGCGGCGGGCAGACGTTGGATTTTGCCCATGGGTACAACATCCATTTTGGTTTGATCAAACCCCCTGCGGATGTGGACGTCATCATGGTGGCGCCGCGCATGATCGGGACCGAGGTCCGCGAGTCGTTTGTGGCGGGCCGTGGCGCTCCGGCCTTCGTCGCCGTGGAACAAGATGCATCCGGCCACGCGATGGAGACGGCGCTCGCCTGGGCACGGGGGATTGGCGCCACGCGCGTCGGCGCTTTCAAAACCACGTTTGGGGAAGAAACCGAACTCGACCTGTTTCAAGAGCAGGCCGTGTGGCCCCTTCTCCTCCGGACGTTGCAGATGTCGTTTGAATTCCTCGTCAAGAAGGGCTTTCCGCCAGAGATGATCGCGCTGGAGACCTACGGGTCCGGCGAGGCAGCGGAAATATTCCGCGAGATGGCGCGGGTGGGATTCTACAAACAGACACACTTCCACTCTCAAACCAGCCAGTACGGAACCCTGTCGCGGGCCAGTACGGTTCCCTTTGCCAAGGATATTGACGCCTTCATGGACAAAGCTCTGGCGGGAATTCGCGACGGCAGCTTCGATAAAGAGTGGCGCGGCGAACAAGCTGCGGGCTACCCGGTTTTCAAGAAACTGCGTGAGGCGGCGGACACGCACCCCATCAATCAAGCCGAGGAAGAGATGCGCCGGTTGCTGCGGATCAAGTCGGAGTGAACGGAGCGGGTAGCCACGGTCAGTGCAGTTCTGACCGTGGGTTCTTCTGACGGTAGTCGAATCACAATAATGTTTCTTTGGACAATGCGCCCGGTGCGGCATGCCCCATTCGAATTGAATACGTGCGATTGCCATTGGGGTATCGTGCGTGAGAAAAGCCCACGGTCAGAACTGCACTGACCGCTTTACCGGTACACCTCGCGCCGGTGTGCCACCTTTACGACCAAGACCGTCTTCTCTGCGTCCGAAATGGAGTAAACGACGCGGTAGCGTCCCTGCCGCACTCGGTATTCTTCTTGCGCGGATAGCTTTTCGCCGCCCGGTGGCCGGGGATTTCCTGCCAGGGTGGCAATCCTCGTGGCCAGGCGAGCGCGGTCTTTCTTGGGGATCGCCTCAAGCTCTTTGGCCGCCGATGGCTTGATCAAAACCCTATAGCTTTCCACGCTGCCTCAGGTCTTTCAGCACCACTTCGAATGCCATGTTGGGTTCATTTGCCCGGTCTTTAAAGGCAGCCAGGTCTTCCGCATCTTCGGCCATACTCTGCTTCACCGCAGCGTTGACAATTTCCGAAAGGCTCCTCTCCGTCACCGCAGCTTTAACTCGCAATGCTCGATGGAGAGAGGCATCGAAATAAACGGTGGTGCGCTTGAGTTGGGTTTTCATGAAGGCATCATAACGTTTTGACGTCATAACGTCAAGACGCCAGACTTTTCTTCGGGGGCAATGCTAGCCGGTCGAGACGCGCCATCTCCTTCGCATCATTGGCATGGTAGCGCCGAGGCAGGCTCTGTTTGCCTTCCTCCGCGGTTCTTACTGATTCGGCCCTAAACGGATGTAACGTTTTCGGGTGTTCATGCATCTAATA
>CAYTMD010000704.1:0-2116 GCA_964438685.1 uncultured Acidobacteriota bacterium | reverse complement strand
CGACAAAAAGACAATGCTTATTTTAACGCCTATGCCCCCGCCCCCTCTCCCCCAAGGGGGCGAGGGGAGAGGTGATTCTTTTAATTCTTACCGGTGGCAGGTGTAGCAATCCGTAATCTGTTTCGGCTCCTTGATTTTGTACTCCTTCACCAGCCGCCGGCCCAAAGCAAGTTGGTCGGGCGGTTCCGCATAGTCAGCCTTGAAAACATCTTCGCGCCGGCGCACATGGCGCTCCGGGTGATTGTGGCAATCGATGCACCAGCGCATGTAAAGCGTATTGGCACGGTAGGTCAGCGGCATTTCGCCAATCGGCCCATGGCAGGTGGTGCAGCCAATCCCTTTGTTCACGTGGATGCTGTGGTCAAAGTAGACGAAGTCGGGAACCGCATTGACGCGCGTCCATTGCAGCGAAACATCCGTGGCAAAACTTGTGCGCACCGGCTCCAGGGTGGGACTGGACAGGAACAATTTGGAGTGGCAACTCATGCAGGTGTGCGAAGTCGGAAGTCCCGCGTAAGAAGACCTCTCCACTGATGTGTGGCAGTAACGGCAATCGATGCCAACGTCGGTAACGTGATGCTTGTGGCTGAAAGGAACCGGCTGCTGCCGCGCTACATTGACATCCGTATAGTAGGCGGATTGGTTGACGGCAAAAATGAGATACCCCAACCCACCCAGGATGAAGACCGCACCATAGATCGTCACCTTGGAGATCGTATTGGTACTGCGATGGAATATCTGCGCCATCGAACGATTTGCCTGAGGCCCCTGAGGAGAATTCACCCCGGCTGCCAACCCTGCGCCGGTACTAATTACTATAAACTTGCTGCTTCCCCGGAAAGGCGATATCGGATGTTTTCAGCCCTGCACGAATTCCCTGGGCGGTCGATCAAACCCAGGGCGGTACTGTGTTTATAGCTCTAACTTCCCGGATGCTGCGTCGGCAGTTCGCCGGAAGAACGTTGGGGAAGGAACAAACCTCGACTGGCACCAGCCCCAGCGAAGGGAAATTATTACCCAAAGCAGTAATCCGGGCCCCTGAAAGAAGGAATTCTAAAAACTCCTGGTTCGGCACCATGCTGTTACTTTATGTAGATTGCATCCCAGAACATTCAAATTATATTTTGCACGGGATTTGTTGTCAAAAGAAAATCGCAAGACCGCTGTTGATGCGGGTGCAATGACATTGCATTCTTGATCAGTGTCATATTCATCTCGCATTGCGATGTTTTGCGCATGGTCATGTTTAAGGTCGAGCTAACCAGACCGGATCTCATGGAGCCAGGGTTACGAACGCCGCTTCTTCGTGCCCTTGGATCAGGAAGTGGTAGCCGCTGGCCTCTCCCCGGACTACTAAATCGCGAGGTTCCTTTATCCGCAGAACTGGCTTCCCATCACGCTGCAAGCCGCTGCACTGGCCGCACGCAAATTTCTGCACGCGCCCTGCCGGATCCACCTTGAGCGCGACAACTCCCTCGAAGCTCCCGGTGTAAGTGTGACCCGCCAGCTTGAACTGAAAGTCCTTGGGCTCATTCTTCTCTAACGAATTGAGGTCGGTGCGAACGGATGATCCATCGTCCAGCATCGACCCACCAGGCGCGAGGTCGTCCTTCGATATCCCAAGCTTCCCCAGCAGCGCGATATCAAGGTGGTCAACCCGTGCGTGGGCGGCGATGGCAGTCCATTGTGCAGTCACATCTTGTCCCAGGAAATCACGGGCGGCAGAACCCTCGGTCATCAGCGCCCCTCCCGCGCGAGCGTAACGATCCAGAAACGCGAGCGTGGACGCCCTGGAATATTGCGGATGGAGAAAGACCATGGCGCTGAATTTGTGACCGTTGAGCACGGGCTGATTTTTTGCATCCAGTGTCAACGCGCCGCTATCAATGACATCACTGGGAACGACGGCGCAGCGGTACCCCGCATCCCAGACCTGCTGCACCTTGCCCTCAATGTCGAGGCTCCCATTCACATCGAATGGGTTTCGCGCCGCATCGTCGGGAAACCAATTCAACTGTGCCGGCATGCCAAAAACGATGAGTAAGGGAAGATTGGGCGCCGCCGGGTCAAACTGATTCAACAACCTGATCTTCCGCTCCACCGGATTGATCACCGA
>CAYTMD010000703.1:0-2149 GCA_964438685.1 uncultured Acidobacteriota bacterium | reverse complement strand
GCGGCCACGCTGTCGAAATCCTCCGCGTCTTCCATGGCGCCCGCAAGTGGCCGAAGAAGCTCTGAGCAGGGTAGCGCAGACTTTATGCAGATAAAAGTCTACAGTTCTTAACATGCTAAACGTCCCCCCCCTCTCCCGTCATTTGGGGATTGCTCCCCGTATCCTTTTCGGGTGCGATTGACCCCAGCATGGGTACGATTAGTTCGGTGTCGAAGGCGCGGGAGTATTCGATCTGCAAATTGTTGCCACGATGTTAGCGAACGGCGTTCAACGGGGCTGGCGCAGACTGCCGCCTGTTGCAGTCTGCGCCAGCCGCCCACTAATGCTTGACGGCGATGATGGCAATCGAGAGGGCGCCAGTGCTTGTTCCCGTTGTCCCCACGGCAGTCAGCGTACCATCGCTGCCGACCGTGTAGATTGAGGCGGCGCTCCCCTCATTGGTAACGTAGACAAACTTGCCTGTCGGGTCAAAGTCGATGCGGAAGGGCTGCACGCCCGTTGCGATCGTGCCATTGGGCAGCAGGTTGCCTGTGGTTTGATCAATCCTGAACATGGAGACGGTGTTATCGAGCCGATTGACCACGTAAGCAAATTTGCTCGTCGGGTCCACGGCCACCGCTGTGGGCCCGTTGCCGGCCCAAGCGGCGGGCGGGGTATTGGCAGTCAGGACTCCGGTGGTGGAATCAACGGTGAATTGTGAAACGCCGGGGGCTCCCGAGCTCCCTCCCGAACCATTGTTATTCACCACGTATGCAAACTTGCCTGAAGGCGTGACGACGACCTGAAACGGGATCCCGCCGGTATAGACCGTAGCGGGCGAGGTCGGCGTAAGAAGTCCGTTGGTCTGGTTGATGGTGTACATGAAGACCGCGGCGCCTTGGCTAAGTAATGCGGTTACATAGAGGAACCTACCTGTAGGATCGACGGTCAGGAAGCTTGGGTCCGATAAAAGCTGGCCTGGGATCAAAGTTGAAACCGAGGCCGGTGTCGTCGCCGTCAGAACGCCCGTGGTCTGGTTGATGGTGAACATGGAAACCGAACTGTCGTCGGAGTTGGCGGTGTAGACGAAGTGTCCAAGTGGGTCAATGGCGATTCCCTGCGGAAAGAATCCCGTTGGGACTGTGGCCGGCGTGGTTGGGATCAGGACTCCAGTGTACGGATTAATGGTGTACATCGAAATAGTGGCTTCGTCGGAGGCATTGGAGACCAGGTTCGCCACATAGGCAAACCTGCCCAGAGGATCGGCGACCATTTGTTCCGCGTTCGCCTGCGGCGGTGCATATCCGGTCGCGACGTAGGGGGGCGCGGTGGACGTGAAGGCCCCGGTGCAGGAGTTTACGGTCTCCATTGAGACCGCGTAGCCTGTCAGCTCGTAGGCAAACTCCGCATTAGTGGAAGGCACACAGGAAGTGAAGGGGGTGGGCGGGGTGGGCGCCACGGTAGTGTTCTCGCCACAACCGAAAGCAAGTAGAACCAGAAACCACAACAAAGCAATGCGAAGATGGGTCCCTTTCATTTAGGAATCTCCCTTCGATGAGCTCGCTACATTTCAGAATCTCCTTTTCTTACGGACCAACCCGGCCAGATTATACTCCTGCTTAGAGGGTTGAAACGGGTCGCGGTGGGGACGGATATTGCTGACCGCCCCCCGCGCAGATCCGTACCGGCCCTACTCTCGCTCGGGTAAGGCAATGGCGCGGGCCGGGCTTCGTATGATGCCGACGTTTCCTTCGCCTCCCCTAGAATTCCGTACGGCGAGTTTTCCCCGGTACGGCTTAAAGGCCGGAATATCAGACGAGGCCTTCCCCGCAGCCGGGTTTGCCATCGTCCTTCGCAGGCTCGCGCAGGGCGCGCTTAGCCCTACGACTTCGGTCCAATCAACCAAGCATGTAGCGCCTGCGGTTCAAGATCCGCGGCTCTTCCCCCCATCATAACGAAAAGCCGCGGACCTCAAAATCAGGTCCTCGCTACCTTGCTTAAAGTCGAGTCCGGGGGGCGGCGGGCGCGGTCGATGGTCACGCCACCATTTATATGTCCAGAGCGATCTTTACTGCTTGCGACAGGCGCGAGAGCTTCTGAGGCGAGAGGCTACCGACAAAGTCGGTAAGCCGACTCTTAGGGATGCTGACCAGGCCGTCGCATCCAATCC
>CAYTMD010000702.1:0-2171 GCA_964438685.1 uncultured Acidobacteriota bacterium | reverse complement strand
GGCTGCGCTTCCCTGACGAATTCTGCCGCCACAAGGTTCTGGACCTGATTGGCGACATTTCCCTATTCGGACGTCCCCTCATTGGTCATGTAGTTGCTGACCGGGCTGGACACGCAATGCACGCCCAATTGGTTTCCCAGTTACTGCGTCAAAAGGATTGCTGGGCACTCACAACCGATCCGCCGGTGAACTCAAAAACTCCAATTGTGGCGATTGCCGAGCTTGCGGCAGCGGGCGTATAGCCGAACCCACCCGAAATATGACCATGTGTCCTCAATTAAGGGGCACAATGTCGTGCCGCAACTCCAAGCTTTGCCCAAAAACAAATCATTCCTATTATTGCTCCAAGTAGAACAGTGGTAAGCCGTTTGCTATACTCTCGCTGGGCCGACGAACTCAGGCCAGAGGGGAAAACCGCCCGCAGCAGGCGAGATCCCCCAAATAGGGGGCGATATGAGCATTGAGAAAAAAGAGAACGAACTTAGTGTGTATGAGTCGATGGCGGCACGGTACGACGTGGCCGCCCGCAAGCTCGGTTTGGATGAAGGCCTTTCCACCTATCTTCGTACACCCAATCGCGAAATCATCGTTCACATTCCGGTTGACATGGACGATGGCTCGATGAAGGTTTTCGACGGCTTTCGCGTACAGCACAGCATCGCGCGGGGGCCCTGCAAAGGAGGCCTGCGTTACGCTCCCAACGTCACTCTGGATGAGATTCGCGGGCTTGCCGCCGAGATGACATGGAAGTGCGCGGTGGCCAACATACCCTTCGGGGGAGCCAAGGGCGGCATTATCTGCGACCCCTCCAAGCTCTCGAAAGGTGAGCTGGAGCGCATCACCCGGCGGTACACAGCGGAGATATTGGACTACATTGGCCCCGACCGCGACGTGCCGGCCCCTGACATGAACACCAACGAACAGACGATGGCATGGATCATGGATACTTACTCCATGCACACGCGCCACACGGAGACAGCTTGTGTAACAGGCAAGCCGCTCGACCTGGGGGGATCGCTGGGGCGCCGCGAGGCAACGGGCCGCGGATGCATGATCACTGCTGACGAAGCTCTGAAGCGCTTTGGATGGAAAAAGGAAAGCACGCGCGTAATCGTTCAGGGGTTTGGCAATGTGGGCTCGCAGGCTGCCCGCCTGATGTACGAATCCGGCTACAAAATCATTGGCGTGGCCGACATTTCCGGCGGAATCTTCAACCCGTTGGGAGTCGATATCACGCGCCTAGTCGAGTACGTTGAGAAAAACAAAACCCTACACGGCTTTGACGGCGGCGAAAGCATCGGAGTTCAAGAAATCCTCGAGCAGGAATGCGAAATCCTGCTGCCCGCCGCTACGGAGAGCGTCATCACCAGCAAGAACGCCCACAAAGTGAGGGCGAAAATTCTGGTGGAGGGCGCCAACAGCCCTACCACTCCTCCTGCCGACGATATTCTGTTCGAACGCGGCGTATTCGTGATCCCCGATATTCTCGCCAATGCGGGCGGAGTTTCGGTTTCCTATTTCGAATGGGTCCAGGATCGTCAGGGTTACTTCTGGACGGAAGCCGTGGTCAACGAGCGCCTGAAACAGATCATGGTCTCGGCGTTCGACGGCGTAGTGGCTTACGCCGAAAAGCACAAGGTCAATAATCGGATTGCCGCTTACATGCTGGCCATCGATCGCGTGGCGTTCTGTCTCAAGCTGCGCGGAATTTACGCGTAGGGCTGATCTCTTGCCTTTGTAGGGCCGACCTTCAGGCCAGCATCTCTCGGACGCGCTCGAAGTGCTGATCTGAAGGTCAGCTCCATCTTTTCAATCCAGGTGATTGAATGCCTAATATGGGATGTCGACTCCTTCGTCCTGTAATGCTGCTCTTATTTCTTCCTGGACTTGTTTGGGCCGGAGCTGTCGACCGGTACGACGTCGTCTGGACGTCACCGGGCCACGATTCCTCTGCCTCGATGCCGCTCGGCAACGGCGACATCGGGGTGAACGCCTGGGTGGAGGAGGGAGGCGACTTACTCTTCTACATCAGCAAGGCGGACGCCTGGAGCGAGGACGCCCGCCCGCTGAAGGTCGGACGGCTGCGCGTGGCGCTATCGCCGAATCCGTTTGCCAAGGGAGCGCCTTTCCGCCAAGCGCTCAATCTTGGAGATGGCGAGATCGAAATCGAA
>CAYTMD010000701.1:0-2195 GCA_964438685.1 uncultured Acidobacteriota bacterium | reverse complement strand
ATGCCAACGACCAGAACCTTCGGGATGTGCAAACCTATCGCGATCCCTCGACGGGGCGCACGTTTGAGCTGAGCAACCAGTATGGGCACGCCTGGCTCAATGGCGCCAATCAGTACGTGATGAGCGATGATCCGAACTTCAATCCGAATGCCAACCTCAGCGGGAACTGGACGCAGTTGCAGGCGGTGCAGCCCTAACCCTGACGGAAGTGGCGCGCGCGTATTGAGCGGAGGACGGGATGGCCGCCTGGCGGTGGTGCGCCTCAAGGGGGGTAACGCCGATTGTTGAGGTCTGCGGTTCGCCCCACCACGACGATAAAAAGCAAGCGAGTAGCGCGGCCGGTGGTGTCCTGAATGTGTGTTGGTCGGTTCAGTCAGTCGAATTCCGGTTCATCGTCAGACTCAACAATGAACTGTGTAGGATCAATAACTGTTCCACATAATTGGCAGCTAATCGGACTTAAGTACAGTGCGTACCCGGAAAAGAAGACCCCCAAGTGAGCAAATAAAGCTTTTTGTGCGCTTGGCGTAAGAGCATGGAGGCGGACGGAATCAAGGAGGTATTGGCAATTAACTGGAGTTATTCGTCTCAAATCGACATACAATTCCTGATCTGCTGAATATTCTGACGGCGGGAGATAGAACTTGCTGGGATTATTTCGTTCACGCGTTCGTTGCTGCGTCTTGGGCCCAGAATTAGCTAGCGGTAAAACCGGTGCTACAAGCCAGTATCTTTTATTGGTAGGCTCGTTGAGCTTGTGGATTCTGTCTACCTCGCAGCCATGACTAACAAGCATGACCTTCCTTAGCTCTATGGAGCTTTTAGGGCTATCTGTTCCTGGCTGAGGTGATCCATGATCAAGTCCGTGCAGACTTGCTGTCTGTGGATCATTTGCTCTCATCCGCCAATAGGTTAGCGGGTACTTCAGCAGGGGAAAAGGTGCCCTCAAAAATACATCGCCCGGCTCCAATTGCTGGCCGGGCGGTGCATAAAACTCGTCTTGAAAAGGCATGTGGCTACTCTATGTCAGCCTCATCTAGCGGCCAATCGACCGACTTTGCAATCTTCTCAAAATGACTTGCAATCTGGCTGACAGTTAAAGGCTGGATCTTGACGTAGTATCTTAATGGTTTCGTGCTATTCTCAATGAGTCTAAAATTGAAAATAGGCACCCGCGAAGCCATGCCCGCTGCGCAACCATGACCGCAAGCGATCACAGTTTGAGAGGCTGGGATTACCTCTTCGTCGCCAATGTAATACTTACGTGGCAGCGATAGTTGCAGTCCCATGTTGTGCCTCCTTTCCAGAGGGAACCTTGCCAAGCTCTTTTTCTATTGCGTCGAAAATCTGGTTTATATGTTCCCTTTGCTGAACGAAATTTAGGGCTGGCATTACAACCTTGGCGACGGACAGCCCCAACATTTTTTGCGGTTCCTCGGTTGGACATTCTTTCGCCTTTTGGAGTGTCAAAGCAAGCTGGCCGACATCGACGAAAAGAAATTCCAGTTGCACCTCCGTTGCGACCCTTGACACTTGCATGAAATTCGCAAAGCTTGGGTATATCCGAATCGATTTTTCGTCCTTCCCCACATCGAGAAGGATTATCTGCTGCTCGGACACACGATCCTCTCTCCGTTCAAGTATATCGGCAAAACCGATGTTTGGATGACATTAATTATAGTAAAGGTTTTCTGAAGTCAAGTCTTTTTGCAAGTCATAGATAACATTGGCCGGCCGGCTGGCGCAGAGCAAGCCCAGCTCTGCGATTCACGTCTCTCATCATGCTTGCCGACGTTCCCAATCTACGGACGCCATTTCGAACCCGGCCACGGCCCGCTTCCCATTTCTATGATCTAAACGATTCCTCCGTCTTGACCATGAGCAGGTAGCGCACAGGTATCCGTCAGCCGACGGATTCCTGTGCGGCTTTTCACTTCGTGTTCGCGACCAGAAACATGGTAACGCGGCTCGAATTGGGGAAGGTCCGTGGAGGAATCCGTGGGTCGCGAGGGCCGTCCGCAGGCGGGCCGTTGGACGTCGATATTACCGGATCGTCTCGATCTCTATTTCCAGGTCGAGCCGGCGCCACGCCCGATCTGCCGTCAGAGCCAGGATTCGACGCTCCCGCGCCAGCGCGAGGCAGGCACGATCTCCCAGCGAAAGCCCTTCAGCTTGCGTCGCCGGGACCAGCGCCG
>CAYTMD010000700.1:0-2217 GCA_964438685.1 uncultured Acidobacteriota bacterium | reverse complement strand
ACCCGCGACCAACAGCTTGGAAGGCTGTGACTCTACCACTGAGTTACTCCCGCTTAAGGGAAGTGGTTAGTTCCCAGTGGTTAGTGGCCAGCCAAAACCTCTAGGCGCATCCTTCGCCGCCTCTAACCACTATCCACTTACCACTAGCCACTCTTCTTCTGGTGGACAGGGGAGGGTTCGAACCTCCGTAGACCACAAGGGTCGGCAGATTTACAGTCTGCTGCCTTTAACCGCTCAGCCACCTGTCCGTATCCTTCCAAGCGCCCTCGCAAGCGCGGGCGCAGTCTTACGTTCAGCCCCTAAACCGGTTTCATTTGAGCCAAGTGGGTCGAGAATGCGGTGGGCGCGGACGCGCCTGCTTGCCCGCGCATTACTGAATTATCCAGACTTGGTAAACCCGCTCCCGAATCTACTGACCGGCGACCGCTTGCCAGATTTCCTGCGACGAACCTAAATTAAACTGGAGCTGGCGAAGGGATTTGAACCCCCGACCCTCTGATTACAAATCAGATGCTCTACCGGCTGAGCTACGCCAGCCGCAAACTTACTATTATACAAATCGGCAGGCAAATTGCAAGGAAAACCGATAGATATTTTCGGCCGCTGAAATTTTGTGTTTTCCCAGCTCCCAACCCACCAACCCCCAACGTGTTTCACATCCCTACGAAGCTCTTTGCTCGTTTATAGTTACGGATCCGGCTCACAAATCATTCCGCTCGAGCACAAGGCCAATAGCGGCATGTCGGTTTACAGAAGGACGATTCATCCGCACCCGTTTCGACGGGCACCCCTACGCCTTAAGGACGCTGCGTGCAGGTTTCCAGTTACTCGTGCAAGTACTTCATCGGGTTTACAGGGGTATCATTGACAAACACTTCGTAGTGCAGATGCGGGCCTGTAGTTCTGCCGGTCATTCCCACGGCGCCAATAACCTGCCTGCGTTTTACTTCCTGGCCCACGACAACATAAATCTTGCTGAGATGCCCGTACTTGGTGGCCATTCCATATCCATGATCCACCACGATGGCGTTACCGTAACCGGAATCCCATCCCGCATGCATGACAATGCCGTCCCCACTAACCTCAACCTGGGTACCGAAGGGAACAGAAATGTCCACTCCAGAATGGAAAACCCCTTCTCCGCTGAAGGGATCGGAGCGCTGGCCGAAGCCCTCCGTGACCCGGCCTCGAACCGGCCAGATGTTGGGCACGGTTTCATGCCCAAAATCCGCTGTGGGGACAAAGCCTAACGCCGGGGCCTGGTGGGAAGAAATGCGGGAAGAATTCCTGATCAAATTAAATGCATAAAGCGACGCCCGGTAGCTGGACTCAAGCGTGGAATTGGATTGCGTTGCGAGCGACAGCGCGGCCTCTGGAAATCGTGGGCGACGAGCTTCGCCGAATCCATACGTCAAGGCAACTTCCGTGGCCAGGGATTGCAGAGAATCCAACTTTGCATTGGTAGTGGTCACTGCATTTTCAAGGGTTCGGTTCTGCGTTTTGAGGGCTTCCCGCTCTGTCCGAAGATTGTTGTAATTTGAGACTTTCAACAACATCCGGGCATAACTATTGGCCAACGCGGCGATGGTCATGATTCCCACAACGCTGAAAGCCAATACTAGATGGACTACATAAAATGGCAGACGGATCTTGCGGAGATTCCCATGCGCACCGGGGAAGATCAGAAAGGTATAAAACTTCTTATCCATTTATTAGGTCACCGTAATGAAATTAATTCGAAGCTTGTTGCCCCACGAGATTTACAAGAAAGGGGCTGGATATGAACAGGTCTAGAAAGACGGGATGCATGGTATTTAAACTTGCAACGATTGTCAAGAAAATATGATTTGCGCAAGATGCTTGCTCACCGATTTCAGGCCAAATGCGATCAATTAATAGTCTAGCCGGACTATTAATCATGTGTTACTGCTACCACCCTTCTGCTATTAAACGCAATCTTGTCGAGAATGTATCGGCGGAATTTAATGGTAGGATGAGCGCAGAGCTATGGCCCGTACCCTCGGATCAACAATTACCTTTACGTGTCAATGAGTTACAGTACTTCTGAAGTTCGTCCCTGCTTATCGCGTGAATACCGATATCCGCATACCATCAATTTCCAGAATACACCAGATCCCCGAAAATGACAAATTGGCCAAACGCCATGGGTGTGCGACATAGAAGTTAGGAGCGGTGAATTTTCCTTTTTTGTGCTAT
>CAYTMD010000699.1:0-2220 GCA_964438685.1 uncultured Acidobacteriota bacterium | reverse complement strand
CTTATCCATTGTCACCCGCTTCACTGCTAGGGGATCTTGGAAATTGGCCACCGCGGGATCGTTGAAAGCGATGTGCCCATTTTCTCCAAAACCGATAAAGCAAATATCGATGGGGCCGGAATGGAGCTCTGCGGCATAGCGCTCGCATTCCTGAACTAAATCTATCGCGTCTCCCCGCAAATAGTGCACCCTCGCCGGATGGACGATATCCACCAGATGTGTCTTCAGCCAGCGGCGAAAGCTGGCGGGATGCTCATCCGGCATCCCCACGTATTCGTCCATATGGAAAACCTCAATCCGGTTCCAGTCCAGGCCGGGTGTTTCAACCAGCGTGCGGATCATGTCATCTTGGGAATTGCCGGTTCCGACGATGACGCGCGCCGACCCACGCTTTGCCAGGGTGCTCCGCAGAATGGAAGCCGCCTCCGTGGCCGCTGCTTCACTTGTGTCCAGCTTGGTTTGATAAATGAATACATGCGCCTTATCAACCTGAAAATCGCGAAGTGGAGATTTCGGCATAATGCCACCTGCTTTCTAAAAGACATTTGGGCCTAGGCCGGGGCAATTTCCAATGCCGCTGCCTTAGGAAAATCCCGGTCAGGAAGCAGCCAGAAAATGAGCGCTATCGCCAACGGGTGCATCAGACCGGCGAGAAGGAATATCGGTTGATAGGAGAAACGCATCACCACATAGCCCGTGCAGAGGTTGGCAACAATCCCGCTGATGGATCCGCCCATACCGGAAAACCCTGACCCCGTGGCCACCTCATTGCTGTGGAACAGGTCCGCGGGCAGGGTCAGGAGATTGGAGACCCATACCGCGTGGCCGAATACCACAAAGCTTACCGCGAAGATGGCCAAGCCGGCAGTAGGCACAAGGGGAGCAAGCATAGCCGCCGGCATGAAGCACGCTCCCACCAGCATCGCGGTTTTGCGCGCCCGCGGCAGGCTCCATCCCGCGCGCATCAGGCGTCCGGAAAGCCATCCACCAACTATGTATCCGCTGCCGCCAAAGAAGAATGGCACCCAGGCGTACTTGCCCACGGTAGCAATATCAAATCCTCTTCCCTTTTCCAAGTATCGCGGAAGCCAAAAGAGAATGAAATAGATGACCGGGTCCGTCAAGAAGCGCGCCAGGATCAACATCAAGCACGGGCGCGACCGCAGCAGGCGGAGCGTGTTGCGCTTGCTCTTGAGGGCATCGGCCGCGGACTCAACGGGCAAATCCTCAAGGCCATTTTCCCTGCGGGCGGCAATCCAACGGCGGGAACCCGGAGAGGGCGTTATGATCAGCCACAGGACCAGCCAGACAAAACCTAGGCCGCCGGTAAAGAAAAATGCAGAGCGCCACCCGTAACGGACGGTCAGGAATGCCGCCATGGGCGCGCCCAAAGCCGCGCCCAGCGACGAACCGGCATTAAACATCCCGACTGCCGCGGCGCGCTTCTGGGGCGGGAACCACTCCTGAACGGTTTTTACACCCGCAGGAAAGTTGCCGGGTTCGGCAAGCCCCAGGCCAAATTGGCTCGCTACCAACGACCATTTCCCAATCACGAGTCCGGTCAGGACCTGAGCGGCGGACCACGCCGACACAAATAATGTAAAACCGCGTCGTGTTCCCAAGCGGTCCACCACAAATCCCGAACCCGCATACATCACTGCATACGCAGTCAGGAAAGAGAAAAGAACCAGCGAGTAATCCACCTCCGTCATGGAGAACTCGCGCAGGACATTCCCCACCACAACGGAAAGCGTCACGCGCGCGGTGTAGTTGATCAACGTGGAAAGAAACAGCATCCCGGCAATCAGCCACGGCAGCCTGGGAATTTTGATCACGCCTTCTCCCCCATCAACTGCACAATCAGAATGGCGCCACGCGGCAGATGGAAGGGATCTTTAACCGGGAGCGCAATCACCTCTGAACTTGGCTTCCCCTCGCGCGTGAGACGCTGATACCACTCCCCACAATCCGGCATGGGAAAATGCGACCAAGCCCAGTCCGCCACTTTCTTATGCCACTCCAGGCACCAGCCCTGGCCTGTCAATTCATATGCCAGCAGGGTCGCGTAGAGGGCTTCCACATGCGGCCACCATAGCTTCTTTTGCGAGTGCGGTAAAAACGGCTCGCCCCCCTTGATATCGCGCGACAAGAGCAGGCCCCCGAACTCTTCGTCCCATGCGTATTCAAGATGCCAGCGAATGACCTCCACCGAGCGTTGGA
>CAYTMD010000698.1:0-2296 GCA_964438685.1 uncultured Acidobacteriota bacterium | reverse complement strand
CCAGACTGAGGTGCCTATTAACGGACTGGTTCTGTAAAAGTATCCAATTGAAATTAAACGCGTTAGCTTATGGATTAAATTTATGTTGACATCGTTACACTCAACATATATTCTATTGATCGACTAATGGGTGGCTGCCATCATCTTCTGTGATGCGCTGGGGGTCGAAAGCGACACAAAGTCATCCGATTGATATAGGAGGTAGTTGCGCTATGGGCAAGATCATTGGAATTGACCTTGGTACCACGAATTCGGTTGTGGCAGTGATGGAGGGCGGTGAGTCCACTGTTATCCCGAATCCCGAAGGTGGTCGTACGACCCCATCGGTGGTGGCGTTTACGAAGTCGGGAGAAATATTGGTGGGTCAGGTGGCGAAGCGCCAATCGATCACCAATCCCGAGAACACGGTGTATTCCATCAAGCGATTTATGGGACGCCGTTTTGATGAAGTTCAAAGTGAAATCAAGACCGTGCCTTACAAGGTAATCTCGGGCACCAATGGTGACGTCCGCGTGGAAACGATGGGCAAGGAGTACTCACCTCCCGAGATTTCAGCCTTGGTTTTGCAAAAGATGAAGGACGCGGCCGAGCAGCATCTTGGTGAAAAGGTAACGCAGGCGGTCATTACTGTTCCGGCCTACTTCAATGACGCGCAGCGCCAGGCCACCAAGGATGCGGGCAAGATCGCGGGCCTGGAAGTTCTGCGTATCGTGAATGAGCCCACGGCGGCGGCTCTTGCTTACGGGCTCGACAAGAAGAAAGACGAGACGATTGCCGTATACGATTTCGGTGGTGGGACATTTGATATTTCCATCCTGGAAGTCGGCGAAGGCGTGGTGGAAGTGAAGTCCACCAATGGTGACACGCACCTGGGCGGCGACGACATTGACAAGCGCGTCATGGACTGGATTGTGGAAGAATTCCGCAAGGATCAGGGCATTGACCTGGCGAAAGACCGCATGGCCCTGCAACGTTTGAAGGAAGCGGCGGAGAAGGCCAAGATGGAACTCTCCACGGTTCTTGAAACTGAAATCAATCTGCCGTTCATTACTGCTGACGCTTCCGGCCCCAAGCACCTGGCCATGAAGCTGACGCGGGGACGCTTTGAGCAGATGTGCGAAGACATTTTCCAGCGCTCGGCAGGTCCGGTGAAGCAGGCTCTGAAGGATGCCGGCGTGACTCCCGACAAGATCGATGAAATCGTCATGGTGGGAGGCTCCATCCGCATCCCGCGCGTGCAGCAGATTGTGAAAGAGCTCTTTGGCGGCAAGGAACCCCACAAGGGAGTGAACCCCGACGAGGTGGTGGCGGTAGGCGCGGCCATCCAGGCGGGCGTGCTGGGCGGCGAGGTTAAGGACCTGCTGCTTCTCGACGTGACCCCTCTCACCCTGGGAGTGGAAACTTTGGGCGGCGTCATGACCCCGTTGATCCAACGCAACACGACGATCCCCACGCGCAAGGCGGAAACCTTTTCGACGGCGGCGGAGGATCAGACTTCCGTGGAAATCCATGTTCTTCAAGGCGAGCGGCCCATGGCGAAGGACAACCGGACCCTGGGCAAGTTCCACCTGATTGGAATTCCTCCCGCCCCGCGCGGCGTGCCCCAGATTGAGGTGACGTTCGACATTGATGCCAACGGCATTCTGAACGTTTCTGCCAAAGACCTGGGTACGGGCAAAGAGCAGAGGATTACCATTACCTCGTCCAGCGGTCTCAACAAGGATGAAGTTGAGCGCATGACCAAGGAAGGCGAGCTCCACGCCGAGGAAGACAAACGGCGGAAAGAGGAAGTGGAGATCAAGAACAAAGCCGATTCCATGATCTACTCGGTGGAGAAGCTGCTCAAGGAGAATCGCGAGAAAATCTCCGAAGCCGATGCCAAGGCCATTGAATCCGCCCTGGAAGAGGCGAAGAAAGCCGTCCAGGAAGGCGACACGGGGAAGATCAACTCCACGGTCGAAGCGCTGACCACGGCTTCCCACAAGCTGGCCGAAGCGATGTACAAGCAAGCAGCTTCTGCCAAGGCGCAACCGGATGCCGGCGCTGCCACAGGCGCTGCTCCAGGAAACACCGCGAGCGGCGAACAGGGCAAGGCCAAGGGCGATGGCGAAGTGATCGATGCGGAAGTAGTGGACGACGATAAGAAGAAAAGCTGAAAGGCAGAAGCCAGGAGCCAGGAGACAGTAGACGGCCCAGCCACCGGCCGGGGGCCGGATTGAATAGTCTGTGACTTGGAGCAAGTCACACGTAAGTGGGCGGACCTTGCAACCCCCTCACCCCCGGCCCCTCTCCCCCA
>CAYTMD010000697.1:0-2297 GCA_964438685.1 uncultured Acidobacteriota bacterium | reverse complement strand
TTTCCTTTGTACGATGTGTCAGGCGGATAAGTGATTTTCCCGGTGGCCGTGAAGCGCAGCTTCGCCCCTCCGCGCACGTTGACGTTCGTGTCCACCCAGACTTTTGTCCCGGCCACGTCGATTTCGTACGACTTGCTGCTGCCCGCCTTTGTGGGAGCCGTCTGTGCCCGCAGTTCCGCTGGGCCCAGGCACACCATGGCCACACCTAACACCAGTGCCGCAAATATAATCGCTCTCTTGATTTTCATGGCTTATCCTCGCCTTGATTTCCCCTTCGCTCCAGAGCACTCTCTTGCAAGATCACAAGTTCTAGTTTTCCTGGCAAACATCTTACGCGCGATGGAGGGCCGAACAGCGTTCGGCCTCGGACCAGCGCCGCTGGGCCCTCCCTGTTGGGGTACGGCTCCGCCCTGCTGCGCCAAGCATTGCGCCAGCACGGGAGAACCTTTCTCAATATCCGGGAAAGTCTTCGCTGCGGATCTCGTCCTCGTCCGCGCCGGCCTCGATGAGCAACTTGCGCATCACGGCCACCAGCGCGGGTGGGCCGGCGGTATAGTAGACCGGCGCCGCGAGATCCTGTACATACCTTGCCAGCATTTCTTTGTTAATGTAGCCCGTCTCACCAGTCCACGCGGCCTGGGATTTATCCTTGCCGGTCATCGTGGCGACGAGGGTTAAATTGGGGTGCTGCTTTGCCAGTTCCTGGAGCTCTGCTAAGAATGCAGCATCTTCCGGCCGCCGATTCGAGTAGAAGAGAATGAGTTGGTGACCGGTATTCGCCTGGGTGGCCTGGACAAGCATGCTGCGGAACGGTGTGATGCCAATGCCGCCTGCCAGGATCACGCCGGGACGGGCCGCCTTCTTGTGCAGCGTCATGGATCCGAAGGGGCCTTCTATTTTGATCTCGGTGCCCAGAGGCATGGTCTTGAAAACGCGCTTGAAAGCCGTACTGCGGAGGCGCGTGGCGAACATCAGGTCATGATCCAAGGGAGCACTCGCCAGCGAGAAGGACCGCGTATTTCCCTCGGCGTCAGTTTCGGGCGGGTTGATGAGGGTTACGTCGGCCGACTGCCCTGCGGCGTACTCAAAACCAGCAGGTTTGTCAAAGAGGAAGGCCATGGTGTTTTCGGCAACTTCTCTACGTTCTTTGAGCGTAACGGTATACGCACCCATAGGCCTTCCCCCCAGGAATCAGTGTCACCAGTGAATCGTCCCTTATAATTTAAGGGCCCACCTGATTTGTTTCTGTCCACCCGTTCATGCCGAGCTTACACCGCGGCATGCCTTTACATCTTTACGAACTTCTCACCCTTTGCCCCACAGATTGGGCAGGACTCGGGCGCTTTGCCAAACTCGATATTACCGCAGACAGGACACAGATAGAAGCCGACCTCGCTCAGATCTTTGCCTTGCGCTACAGCTTCCAGTGCCATCTGGTAGAGTTTGGCGTGAACAGCCTCTGCCTTCAAGGCATACGCGAACATGCGCTTGGCACGGTGGTCATCCTCGACCGCCTGCTGCAGCATCGGCGGATACATTTTGGTGTACTCGTAGGTTTCCCCTTCGACCGCCGCGCGCAGATTGTCCGCAGTCGATTTGATTCCCTCCAGGGCTTTCAGGTGTCCCATCGCGTGGATCGTCTCCGCTTCGGCCGCGGCTCGGAACAGTCGACCGACGTTGATAAACCCTTCCTGCTCGGCTTTTCCCGCGAACGCCAGATACTTTCGATTCGCCTGACTCTCACCTGCAAACGCTTCATTAAGATTGCTTTCAGTAGTTGGCACAGTAAACCTCCTCGGTATAAGTAATGCACAAGGCAGTAATCATTCCCCTGGCAGAGCCAGAGGTCTTTCCACGGACTGGAGAGCCTTCTAGTGGTCTGCCCCGCTCGGGGACGGCATCGGCATTTCCACGCCACAATGCGAGTGCGGGATGTCCAGAATTGGCTCTTGCGTCAGCTGACTCACGCTGAGAATCATAGCACGCCAGTCTCCGTCAGTCCGGATTTCTCACCAGAAAGTGTGCGGTTTCGCTGCCTAGCCTCTATCGTTTTGCTCTCTGCGGCCGGGCATTTTGTCTTGTCGTAATCCCATTTTTCATAGATCCTTTAAGTGACTTATTTTTAGTATGTTCTCAGCTTTGGCGCAAGGGAAATTGCTCTTTGCGGTCCTTTGTTTTCAAGATGTTCCCCAGCTTTGGGAGGAGGCAGTTTTGGCGTGCCGGGTGGACATGGTGTCGCAGACAGTTGAGGGGAATTGAGGAGGGAAAACAACATCATAAAGTACCTTCTTACTCCG
>CAYTMD010000696.1:0-2307 GCA_964438685.1 uncultured Acidobacteriota bacterium | reverse complement strand
CGAGGGGAAATGTACCCTTAGTTTCGATGTCGAATTCATGATGGCTGAGCACGGGGCCCGCATGGTCCATCGGCTGCGTCTGCTATTTTGGACAGCAGTGATCTAACAAAGCCCAGGCTGAAGGCCTGGGTCACGGGACCCAAACCGATACCCGAGCCCTGAAGGGGCGGAACAATCCTTTATAATCCCACACGAAGCGCTCATCGCAGGCAATGCCGTGCGCGTGCGGCAGTATCCCGCCCCTTCATGGCTGATGGTAAAATCTGGGGATCATCTTAACCCAGGCCGTTGGCCTGGGCTTCGTTAGATCGCCCCTTTGCCCGGATTATTCATTAAAGGACAAGCGGAGGGACGGCTTTAAGAATGTTTCACACGGAGTCCACGGAGTGTTTTATGGATCGAATTACCGAAGCGTTTGACCACAGAGTGCACAGAGAACATCTCGGGACCTCTCTGTGGTCTCTGTGCCTTAACTCTGTGACCTCTGTGCGAAATTCTTTGCCGCCCTCCATCGCTGCAAGAAATTCATGAATAATTCGGGCTTGGGGGCTGAATCAACGGCCCCCTCGGCCCTTGTTGCGCGGTTGAATTCCGTACTTGGACGCGGGCCAATTTGATTTTAGATTTTAGTTTTTGGATTACGGAGTTGGACGCATGGCTTTAATTCAAGATTCAAAATTCAAGATTCAAGATTCAAAATGAGGTGATTCAAGATTCAAAATGAGGTGATTCGAGATTCAAAATGGGGTGATTCGAGATTCAAAATGCTCTACTGAGGTGAGCAAAATACCGGGACGGCTTACACTTCGTAGGGCCGCCGGGACGGCGGCATTTTCCGGTGCCGGCAGGATGCCGGCGCTACGACGGAACGGGGTGTTAATCCAAAATCCAAAATCGGAAATCCAAAATCCTCAGCCCTTTTTTAATTCCGCCAAAACCATCCGGCCGACTTCCTTCAGGGTTTCAAACACTCCCACTCCCTTAAAGGCGACGGCCTCAAAGACGGGTTCATTCTTCCTCATCAGGGACTTCTTTAATTCATCAACCGAAAGCACATTGGGCAAGTCGCGTTTGTTGAGCTGAAGGACGTAGGGAATCTTCGCGAAGTCGTAATTGTGTTCGCGCATATTCTCAGCCAGGTTATCCAGGGCTTCAATGTTGGCGTCCATGCGTTCTTCCTGGGAGTCCGCCACAAAGATCACGCCGTCCACGCCCCGCAGAATCAGCTTGCGGCTGGCATCGTAGAAGACCTGCCCCGGCACGGTGTAAAGATGGAAGCGGGTTTTGAATCCGCGAATGCTTCCGAGATCGAGTGGGAGGAAATCGAAGAAAAGGGTACGGTCGGATTCCGTGGCCAGCGAGATCATTTTCCCGCCCGTTTTCGCCAGGGTTTGGTCAAAAATCCATTGGAGATTGGTGGTCTTACCGCCCAGACCAGCGCCGTAGTACACAATCTTGCAGTTGATTTCCCGGGCAGCAAAGTTAATGAAACTCACGCAGTAAGATCCCCTTCCCCAAGGCTCGACGCCTACTCCGCGATGCAGGATTCAACAGTCCTTGCCAACGTCGGCCGCCCGCTCAGTGTATTCCTGTCTCTAGGCAACGTCCATCGTCCAACGTATATAACACAGCGACACTCCGCTGACAATACCGCTACCTTCTCGCTATGTCCACGAAAACAAATCGCCAGACCAGCCAGTACCTTACCTGTTTTTTTGCTCGAGTGGAACTCGGGAGGAGCCGTGGCGTGTTCTTGGTAGGCCGTTGCCCCGGCTCTCCCGAACCTGTATGAAACGCCCCCCATCAAGGGGCGGGTAGTGGCTAAGCCAAAAGTGGTCCAAGCTGGACTCATCATGCCACAAAGTCCAAGCCAGCAACACAAAAATTGACGTAGGTCAATTTTGGCAAATACTGGTTGGGCTTGGAGAGTTTAGGAGTCCGCCCGGCATAACTACCTTCAATCGGCCACGTGCTGAAGCGTGTCGAAGAAATCCGGAAATGAGATATCAACACAGGAACTGTCTTTGATGACGGTGGTACCTTCCGCCACCAGGGCGGCGACGGCAAAGGCCATGGCAATGCGGTGGTCGGCGTGGGGATCGATTTCCGCGCCATGCAGTTTCTGGCGGCCGGGGATGCGCAGGCCGTCGGGGAATTCCTCCACCTCGGCCCCCATGCGGCGGAGGTTTTCCGCCACTGCCGCCAGGCGATCGCTCTCCTTCACGCGCAGTTCCGCCGCGCCGCGAAAGGTTAATCCCTGCTCGGTTTGGGTGCCCAATACGGAAAGCACCGGCAGTTCATCGATCA
>CAYTMD010000695.1:0-2331 GCA_964438685.1 uncultured Acidobacteriota bacterium | reverse complement strand
GCATTGGTCTCCCTAAGGATAGCGTCGTGAAATATGAGACGGCGCTCAAGTCTGACAAGTTCCTTATCCTGGTCCATGGCACGACGGACGAGGTGGCCAGGGTGAAGGACATTATCCATACGACTCGCCCGTTGGAAGTTGCCGTGCACACCGTCGAGCGCGCTCAACACGCCACGGCCAGTGCGAGATAATCACCCATTAAGGTCCTAAATGCCAAGGAGGATAGAACCATGTTAAGAAATGTCACCCATCTGAAAGGTTTTACGATCCGAGCCTGGGATGGAGATATGGGAATAGTAGATCAGTTCTATTTCGACGATGAGAGCTGGGCCATCCGCTACCTCGTCGTCAATGCCGGAGATTGGCTGGGCGGCAGGCTGGTGTTGGTTTCGCCCCTTGCCCTCCGCAAGACGGATTGGCAATCCCGGCTTCTGGACGTGGCTCTGACAAAGAAACAGGTCCAGGACAGCCCGCCCATCGACACTCACAAGCCCGTCTCTCGGCAGCACGAGGCCGCGTTTCTGGGTTATTACGGTTACCCCTCCTATTGGGCTGCACCCAATTACCCTGCCGCCTTGGCGGTTCAACAGGAAGCGATGATCGAAGCGGAAGAGTTGCGAGCCAGGGCGGAACGAGAGCCTGCCGATTCACACCTGCGCAGCACCAGCGCGGTGACGGGTTATCACGTCTCGGCGGCGGATGGCGAGATCGGCCACGTGAGGGACTTCATTGTTGATGATGAAACCTGGGCCATTCGGTACCTCGAAGTGGATACACTGAACTGGTGGCCGGGCAAGAAGGTGCTCGTGTCGCCTCAGTGGATCAACCGTGTAAGCTGGGCAGACTCCAAAGTCTACGTCGACCTCACACGGGAAACCATCCAGAACGGCCCGGAGTGGGTCGAGTCTGTTCCCGTCACCCGCGAGTACGAACACAGGCTTTACGATTAT
The DNA here is from genome assembly GCA_964438685.1 of uncultured Acidobacteriota bacterium. Classification (GTDB taxonomy): domain Bacteria; phylum Acidobacteriota; class Terriglobia; order UBA7540; family UBA7540; genus Bog-366. The sequence goes on along the minus strand of CAYTMD010000695.1, from coordinate 1,381 downwards.
TACGCCCGGTCGCCTTATTGGGCGCCGACAGCACATGAACTCCACGCCCGTTCGGCAGGCAAAGGTTGACTGAGGCTGACATTACGGCGTCCATCTCATGGATATCTTGCCCCCGAACGCAGCGAAACGCAAAGAGGCTCGAATTGCCTGTTACTAAACTGCTTGTCGTTGTTGACAATTCTCTCGCATCAATGCGAGCGGTTGCGTACGTGGCCCAAATATTAGGTGGGCGCCGCGGTTTTCGGGTCTGTCTGGCACATACCCTCCCCTCGCCGCCAGCGCGAATGATGGAGTTTGGAGGCGCCGAGGATCCCCAGAAAGAAGAGTGGCTGGAAGCTCGTATGCGCGCCAGCCGGCATCTTTGGAAGTCCGCAGCGAAGAGAGAAGCATCAGGATCCTTGGAGCATGCTTACGCAAATTTACGCCGGGCGGGATTTGCACAGGGAGAAATCGAAGTTCAATTCTGCTACCCGAGCGATAGAAGAAACGCGCCCAAAGAGATCCTCACGTTGGCGCGCGAGCGTGGATGTCACACCGTTGTGGTCGGGCGCCGGTCCCTCTCGTGGCTTCGCGAATTGCTGCAAACAAATCCCGCCGATGAACTCGTCCGCCTGGGAAAAGGATTCACGACGTGGGTCGTGGAATAAGGCGGTCTCGCCCCTCCTTGCGCGGAGCTACAGTTCATAAACTCCCTCGAAGCCGGCGTATCGAAAGCGCGCCGGGCTGCGTCTCTGCCACTCTGGAAACTCGTCCCGCCGGAGCGCTTCCGATGCGGCATCAAGACTTCGGGGAAGTGACCGCTCACCCCCACGACCTGCAAAACGTGGGGCCCCCTCCGCCTTGCGGTCCCCCCTCTCCCCTGCGGAGAGGGAAAAGGTTTTGCGCGCGCACGGGCGCGCCCCGCGAGCTTCCCAACCTTCTCTGAGGGGAGGAGGTGGACCGCGCCACGCGCTTTCACCAGTCCGTCAGCTGACGGACGGGCCGGATGAGGGGTCACTTCCACCCCCACGACCACCAGTTGCCTGCCACGTGCAACCGCAGGTCCGCCGTTTAACGGCCCTGTGGCCCCGGATTGGTAGCCGCAGTCAGCGCTTTCCTGACAGAGGTTTTTTTGGCAAATACACTATTCTGCGACACGGATTGGGTGCGTCGATGATTTGGGATGTGCGGAGAGGACAAGCCCACAGTCAGAACTTCGCTGACTGTGGCTACCCGCTACAGTAAATGACACCAGAGCCGAACGAAGCCATGAGGTGACGCGGTGTAACCCACCGCGGTATAATGAAAATAAGAGCAGGGCTACAAAACCAATTCCGGCTCAGCCTACTGACTGAACGGAACTGCATATCGTGTGAGGTATCCGGCAGCGATGCGGCGAGAC
>CAYTMD010000694.1:0-2349 GCA_964438685.1 uncultured Acidobacteriota bacterium | reverse complement strand
CCTTGACTCCGCCGAATTTTATTTTTGAGGCTCATTTTTCAGCATCCTGCTAGTGCACTAATCCTGCTTCACATCTTCAAAGCTAACACACCTCATCAAGATGCGGCAAGGATGGGCACGATCTCACTTTGGATTTCACCCGTCACGCGAGCGTCTCGCGCCCCGGCAAAAACATTCACTTCACTCCGTATCCCAAAATCATGCAAATAGATACCAGGTTCTATGGAAAAGCAGGTGCGGGAGATGATGCGGCGCTCGTCATGCGTCTCAAAATTATCCATGTTGGCGCCATTGCCATGCACGTCTTCGCCAATCGAGTGCCCGGTGCGGTGAACGAAGAACGTTCCATACCCCTTGCGGTCAATGACCTCGCGCGCCGCGTCGTCAACCTCGTAGCCGTAAATGATGCGTCCGGCTTGCAGGGATTTCTGCACCAGGTTGATGGCCGTGTCGCGCGCCTCCCGGACCACATCAAAGACCTTGGTGTACTGCTCCGGAACGGTTTCCCCCACATAGCCGGTCCACGTGATATCGAAATAGACTGAGCCGGGCTTATTCAATTTGCCCCACACGTCCAACAGGACCAGGTCTTCGGCATGTATGGGCGCTGATCCCTCCGGTGAGGGCGAGTAGTGCGGATTGGCGGTGTTGACGTTTACCGCCACGCAAGGGGGTTCGTCGGCGATCAACCCTTTGGCCTCAAAGACCCGCACCATTTCCTGTTGCACATCATACTCGGTGATGGCCTTGCCCGCTTGCACCGCCGCGCGAATTGCCGCGAAGGCCGTCCGCACCGACTCATGCACAACCAACCCGGCGGCAAGGTGCGACTGCCATTGCTCTTCCGACCAAGTCGACTCAAACTGCTGCACCAGGTCCGCCGAAGAGACCACTTCCACGCCACAGGTCTTTACCAGTTCGATGGTGCCCGCATCCACCAGCCCCACATAAGGAATGTTGTTCAAGGCTGAGTATTGCATCGCGACGGTTTTCTTACCGTGCAACATCCGGCTAAGCCCTTCCCGTTGCTCGCGCCATGATGAGTAGCGCTCTTCGGCGCCAGGCAGGTCCGCCAGATTGTTGGCCTCGATTCGGTGCACCAGCTTCGCCGGGACGCCATCTGCGGGGATCACGTAATACCAGCGGCGTGTGCACATGACAGGATTAATGCCGAGCACGCGATAGGCAATGGCATCGCGCCGGTGATGGTCGTAGAACAGCCAGCCGTCAAGCTTGGCTTCGCGGAGTGCGGCTTGAATGTCGTCAAGATTCATCAATCCCTCCTTATTCAGGACAGTAGGCAGTAGGCATCTAGCTGTAGGCAACCCCTTTCGCACTTCATACGAATGGCAACCTCTCAATTACAAAACCCTAGCCCCCAGTTCCCTGCCCCGACCCTTCGCCGGGCTTAAAGACTTTATCGTAAATCACCATCAGCACCGCACCCACCAAGCCTATCGCCGTGATCACCCACCACATTTGCCTGGGCCGGTGCAGGACGTCGCCAAATTCATGCAGGAGGTATCCACCCAGGGGGCCGGCAATGAAATACCCGATGGCGATGGGCAGAAAAGAATACCCCATGTAGAGGCCCTGCTGGCCAGAGGGTGCAAGCCGTGAAATGTATTCATAGTAACTCGCCGATTGTGTCATCTCACCGAGAGCCAGAATGATCAAGGCAGCGATAAGTCCGAGCGTCGTGGGGAAGAACACAAGCACCAGCCACGACAGGCTCGAAATCACCAGTCCCAGTGTCATTGCATGAAACGTGGGGATGTTCCGCGTCAGGTAGCTAACCAGAATCTGGAAGCAAATCACCGCCAGCGCGTCAATGGAAAGGACCAGATCGGCGTTGGCATTGGGATCGACGTAGCCGCGCAGAAACAGGGGCGCGGAGACAAATTCCTGCCAAAACACGATATAGAAACTTGAGAATATCACCAGGAACAGTACAAATCGGAAATTACCCATCACCACGAACATGTTCTTGATGGAATCCGCGACGCTGGCCACCTTCTGCTCTCCCGACCGGGCAGGCTCCTGGAAAAACAACAGCGTCACCAGAAACATCAGGAACACGCTCAAGGCGGAAACGCGAAATACGTTTTCAATACCCCAACCCAGCCGTTTGCGCACCAGCCACGCCATAACCGGTCCCAGCGTGCCGCCAATATTTACAATCGTGTAATAGATTGAATAACCGATGGAGCGGACATTCTCCGCCGAAGCGCGCGCAGTTGTTCCCGCCACACAGGGCTTTACCACCGCAGGGCCGAGGGCCGGGATCATTAGAATGCCAAATACCAGCCATTTGTCACCGATCGCCTGCCGGGTCGCGTGCATCCACGA
>CAYTMD010000693.1:0-2378 GCA_964438685.1 uncultured Acidobacteriota bacterium | reverse complement strand
GCCAGACTGGAACTATACGATTGCTCCGATGTAAATCTATTCTTGCGTCAGCCCTTAGTTCACTCCGCCCGTGCAATAAACGCGCGGCGGTCACCGCCTCAGACGCTCAGCACTGGACAAGGCGCGTCGCGAACCACAGCGTAAGTGAGGTCCCGCAAGCGGCCTTGAGCGCCGGGCTGTGAACTTCTCCCGATTATAAGTACATCCGCTCGCAACCTGCACGCCATCCCGGTCAGCGCGTCTTTCGTGGGGCCGACGGCGATATTCACTAAAGCGTGCGACCCAACGACGTTTTGCAACTCGCGGATGCGGTCCAAGGCTGCCTGTTTTTCCATGGACTGCACACGCTCTTCCAAATCCAATTGAACCGGCCGTCCCGGCTGGGTGGCGGGAATCGCATGAATGAGCGAGAGATTTGCCCGCGCCGCCTCCGCCAATCCGCTGGCAGCACGAAGCACCCGCTCCGAATCCGCACTTAAGCCAATGGCGCAGACCCATTCCCGGTGCTCAAGAGGCCGGGGCGATATCGTCTGCGCGTGTTGCGTGGTTAGCACCATGCAGTCAGCGTCGTTCAGAACCTTGGCGGTGGTGGAGCCGAGGAGCGTTCTCCGAAATACTCCCGCGTGCGTGGGCATAACAATCGCGTCGAACCCGCGCTTCCTCGCCACAGCCGCAATTCGAGCCGCCGCTTCTCCCACCACCATCAATCGGGGGAATTCCTGCACGGGGAATTCAGAAGAAAGGTAGGCAGTGAGCTTGGCGCACGCAGCAGTCTTACGATCCTCTTCCACTTGGGGAGCGGGACGCGTCAGCAACTCGAATCCGGACGTTGAGGGTACCAGGACGTAAAGGAGAGTCACTTTGGCTGAGAACATTAATGCCGCTCTCTTCACGAATGGCACCATGGCATCGCAGGATGGCGAGAAGTCTACCGGAAATAATATTTTCTGAATCGTCGTCATCGGTCAGGCTCGCACCTTGGCGCAAAATACTTGAACGCCATGGGATTTCTCAGGCGCATCGCGGACACAGGTAACAGCTCACCCTCGGTGCTCGGGGGCCAATGCCCTCGTCCTTTCTCACGGGAACGGCTCAATCATGAGATCGTCGACATAGCACCATCCCCAGTCTTCGCCCGGTTCGAGGGATCGCATAATGGGGTGCTTGGTCTTCCGAAAGTGCTTCGTGGCGTGCCGGTTCTTCGAAGAGTCGCAGCAGCCGACGTGGCCACAAGTCTCGCAGAGGCGCAAATGGACCCACGAATCGCCCATCTTCAAGCACTCTTCGCAACCATCGGTGCCGGGAGATGGGTGTTGTATCTGGTCGAAGTGCGAACATGTTTCCGGCATTACATCCCTCCTCTAAGCGGCGGATGACGGGGCCTTGGGCTGAATGATGGGCAAATAAACCTGGAACCGGGTGTCGCCCGGGTGCGAAGTCACGCGGATCTCGCCATGGTGATTCCTGATGATCCGGCAAACAGTATCCAGTCCCAGGCCCGTCCCCTCGCCGACTCCCTTGGTGGTGAAAAAGGGGTCATAAATGTGCGGCAATACCTCGGGGGGGATACCCGGCCCGTTGTCTCCAATTTCCACCAGCACGCGGTCAAGTTCACGCGCGGTTCGCACCCGCAATTCACCCTTCCCGTGCATGGCCTCAATGGCGTTGACGAACAAGTTCGTCCAGATCTGGTTGAGCTCACCGCCATAGGCGCAAATTTTCGGAAGGTTCTCGTCGTATTCGCGTATCACATTAACTCCGCGTTTGAGTTTGTGGTGAAGAATCGTCAAGGTATTCTCAAGGCCCTGGCGCAGATCGACCTCCTTCATGGCAGACTGGTCCATGTAAGAGTATTCCTTGATCGCGCCGACCAGGTCCGAAATGCGTTTGGTGCTGATTTCGATCTCGTTGATCAGCCTGGCGATGGTGAGCAGCGACGCAATGCGGGTAAGAGCATCGGCCAGCACCTCTTCACCAACCTGGCCCGCGAGGCTTTCCAGCTTGGGGATTTCCACGCCGGCGTCAGCGATGGGCGGTGCGATCTTCCAGGCATCCGGCACATGACGAGCTTCGAGCCAGGTGGTAATGCGCTCCTCGCGATCACCTTGGGCCAGGGGATCCGCGGAATTGGTGGGGGTTTGCCCGGCCTCCCGTTCGAAACGGGTTATCAGTTCGCGTTGCCCGGGGGAAAGGGCATGACGGGCAAGCCGGATACTCGCGTCCCGCACGGTCTCAAGCGTCTCGCGAAGGCCGGCGGTGGCCCGTTGGGCGGCGGCTGCAGGGTTGTTCAGCTCATGCGCCAAACCTGCGGACAGCTTGCCGAGCGCCATCAGCTTATCGCGCTGCGTCTCGATCCGCGTGGTCTCGCGGATGCGGTC
>CAYTMD010000692.1:0-2386 GCA_964438685.1 uncultured Acidobacteriota bacterium | reverse complement strand
GTATTCAGCCACGGAGTGGCGTGGTCATTTAGCCCATGGCGAGCCAGCCATGGGAACGTTTGCGGGAACCATAATATTTTAAGCCCCGTAAGGGGCGCTGTCAGCATGACCCGAGGTCGCCTCTTGCCCAGCAGCGGGTCATGGGGCGGCTGCCGCCCCCGGCTGGAATTTGCCTTACCGTGCCACAGTCGATACACACCGCAATGAAGAGAAGAAGCCCTTCTGCAAAATGGGCGGGGCTCCCAGGGTATCGAGGTCAAACTGCACGGTTACAGGTTTTCCATTCGGAGCCGTCACGGGACGCCCCCCAGCAACGCGCAGGACCCACTCTACGTTGTAGACGCTCCCGTTCTGTACGGTCTTGTCAGCATCGGCGAAGAAATGGAAAACTCCCCATGTTCCGTTGTAGCTTGGCCATGTCAATTCGGACCCACCGGCAATCCTCACCGTCAGGGTGACGCCCTGGCCTGTGACTCCTGGCCACATAAATTGCTGGTACGAGGAATTGCCCCCCGAATAGTTCAAGGCTTGGCCGTCAATATTCATGGAGACGCTACTGACGCTCTCCGTCGGATGCGGGCGAAGCGCGTACTTAAATTGAATTTGTCCGGGTGCGCCTGAGTAGAGCGCCCGCTGCACACCCGAGGCGCGATTAAAGAACGAGAGGAAGGCAGGATTTACGGCCTGGGTCGCGGATGGATTGACCATGTAGCCAGACCCCTGCGGGAGGAGAAGGTTCTTCAGTTTAAGGTTGTAGAACGAACTCAGCGCACCGGTGTTGGGGTCAAAAATCAGAGCCAAATCCGCCGGAACAGCTTCCTGCGTGGCTTGGGGACTAAAGGGGAACTTGGATTCAAGCGGGCCCATCTGCGCGCACAAACCCTCGCCACCCACCGGGCCGGGTTTCAGGACTCCCGTAATCGCCGTAATCGGGGCCAGGAGCAGATTCTGAACCGTCTGGTCGACGTGGCCTTCCTGATCAATCTTGAATCCCTGGGCGATCTGATTGGCAGCCTGTTTGGCCGTTTGAGCATCGTTTTGGCACTGGGCCTTCGCGGCGTCCTTGTCACCCGGCGTGGTGTTGGCCCGGTCCAGGCAGCCCTGCAGGCCGCTGAGACCCGCGACGTACGGCTGGTTGGGGCCACCAATATATTGATCCTGGCAGTTTGGTGAAACCACGGCCTGGACAGGCTGGAATGCCTTAACCACATCGGGTTGGTCGACGGCGGTGTTCTGTGCCGTGACGCAGAAGAGAGCAAGCAGTGGGGACTGATTGCCGGAGAGCTTCAAGAGCTTTTGCGCCGCGTCCGCAAGGCCGCCGTAACCAACCACTCCGCCGCTTCTCAGGAAGGCACGCCATTGCTGGATATAGTCTTGTTGATATCTGCTGCGCAGGTCCGTGGCAAGTTTTGACAAGTCGATGTTGGATGAAGTTTCCTGCCCCAGCACCCACTGCTCTCCACTGAAATACTTGGGCAGATTCTGCAAGGCGTTTTGCATGAAGGCCCAGCCGCTTTTGGTAAAGGCGCCACTCACTTCGGTCCGGTCAACAACCACCTCCGCGGATGCAGGGAATTTCTTGTTGAAGTTGATGGAGGGATTGGCCTTTTCCGCCTCTGCCAGCACAAACCGGTATACGCGCTCCACACCCGAAAACTGCGAGAGGTAATTGCGCGCCCGGGAGATTACCAGGGTGTCATTCTCCGAGGAATAGGGGTTTTGAATCTTCAACTGCTCGCTGTAGAAGTCAAACTGCTTTTGCGCCAGTTGCACGCGGTCTTGATCGATGTCGCGCCCGGCAGCCCATGCCTTCATCAGAACCGGTGAAAGGAACAGGCTGGTGCTCTTATCATGATTGGACGTCGTGATCAGGTAACCCTTCAAGGTATCGTACGGAGGCCCATACTGATCGCTGGATCCGGGTGCACTGGGCAGCGAGGAGAGAGTCTGCACCAAACTCGCCTGCGCCTGTCCAAAGAGCAGGTGCTGGAAATGCTGGAAGTAGATCCTCCGCGCATTGGGGTAAATAGAATTCCCGACGTACAATCCCCACCGCATACTGAACGGTGGGCCGTTCTGTTGATAGTCCGACAGGGTCTCGACCGACTGCCGAAGTGTTTCAAGTTTGCTTAGCATGTCCGTTGTGGCCAGTTGTTGGCCGGTCAACTGAACATCCGAAATCCCCTGGGCGGCAGTGACCACCTGGCTTTCCAGGTTCTTATTGCGAACGAATGAAACCATAAAGCCAATGATGAGGATCAGGAGAAACGCCGTCGCAGTGGCGAGCAGGATTCGTCTCCAGAGACTGGTTTTTGTGCTGGAGGCGCTCGCATTCAGGGAGGAGGTATCCTTGAGAAGCACCTCATAAAAAAGATGCGGGAGAAAA
>CAYTMD010000691.1:0-2398 GCA_964438685.1 uncultured Acidobacteriota bacterium | reverse complement strand
CGCAAGATTCTGTTCTGGGGAGACATGGGCGTTGAGCACCCCGAGCATCTCAAAGATTTGCCTCACGACATGGTGGCAGTGCCTTGGAACTACGGCGACCGGCCGTCCTTTGTCGATCTGATCAAGCCCTTCCGCGATGTGGGCTTGGAAACATGGGTGGCGCCCGGTGTGAGCAACTGGAGCCGCATTTATCCTGACTTTAACGTGGCCCTCGCTAACATCCGGCAATTTGTGAACGACGGAAAAGCCCTGGGGGCTACGGGCGTCTTAAACACCACCTGGATGGACGATGGCGAGAGCCTGGTGAATTTCACCTGGTATGGCCTTGCCTATGGGGCTGCGCACAGTTGGCAGAAAACCGTGGACGACGAGCAGTTCAACGCGAGCTGGGACTGGACGTTCTATCGCGCCGACGACCATCACTTTGTCGGCGAAGTCAAAAGTCTTTCCGAAATCCATAACATGTTGCGGCAAGCGGTCCATAGCGATGGCCAGGATTCTCTGATCTGGCACGATGCTTTGACTCCAGAGGGGCAGAAATTCTACCTTCGGTTGGAGCCCGCCGCGCATCAGATTCGGCTGAACACCGAAGACGTTATTGCCGACCTCCTGACGAATTCTCATCTCGCGCGCCGCAATGGGGATTTGTTGGATTACACGGAGTTCGCCGCCCGGCGGTTCGACTTGCTCGGCCAAAAGGCCATTTACACCAAATACATGACGGATCTCTATTCGCAGGCGCAAGCCCAGGCCTCCGACCCTCGCGCCGCCCGGCAGACCCTGGCCCGCATTAATGGCTTGATTGGAGATATGGGCCACCAAACAATCCTGTTGCGGGATATGTACCAGAAACTTTGGCTGGGAGAAAACCGGCCGTACTACCTGGGAAATATTCTGGCTCGCTACGATGCAGAGGAGAGGCGCTGGGAGGGAGATTCAGAACGAATCGACCACCTCCGAAGGACCTATGAGCAGCATGAGCTGCCGCCCCTCACCGGGGGGAATTGACCATTTTCGATTGATGATTGTTGATTGACGATTGCGCCAGGCCGAATGGGCGGTGTTGCGCGGGCCTGTTCTTTGGGCCCGCGGCCTTCCCTTGTCCATCGAGACTCTTGGATTTCTTCATATGCCGCGGCCGACCCACGTCCGTTACTCAATCGTTGCGCTGGCGACGGCGGTCAATCTGCTTTGCTATGCCGATCGCTCCGCGATTGCCGTGGCGGTTCCCGTCTTCCAAAAAGAGTTGGGATTTTCGCCCCTCCGCACCGGATGGGTGTTGGGCATCTTCAGCCTTGCCTATGCCCTGGGACAGACGCCCTGGGGAATGGTGGCGGACCGCTATGGTTCGCGCCTGCTGATTGCGGGTTCAATTTTGTGCTGGTCTGCCTTCACCACCTTCACCGGATTAGTGCATGGCTTTATTGCCATGCTGGCTATTCGTTTTTCCTTTGGCGGATTGGAGGCGGCCCTGTCACCGTCGACCGCGGTTGCCTTCACGCGTTGGACTCCGGTAACCGAGCGCTCCACCGCCTTTGGAGTGTTTCTGAGTGGCGGTCGCCTGGGCGCAGCCTTGATGCCGTCAATTGCCATACTGCTGATGCTGCGGTTTGGTTGGCGCGCCATGTTTGTCATCATTGGATTGCTGGGAATTCCGGCGGCGCTGGTGTGGCTATTCTGGTTCCGGGATAGTCCTTCTGCACACCTGGCCACGAACGCCGCTGAACAGGAATTGCTTGCCCCCCGCGTGCCGCCCACGGTCCCGCGCGTGCGTGTTTCCTGGGCCATACTCCTGCGTTCCAGCCGTCTTTGGAACCTGCTGGCGGTTTCATTTACCACCACGTTTCTGTGGCAGTTCTATATCACCTGGTTTCCCGCCTACTTGATCAGGAAGCGCGGCCTGCCGCTTAAAGAAGCGGGATTCTATGCCAGCCTGCCTTTTCTCTTCGGAGTGGCGGGGGCGTGGGCCGGAGGTCTCGCGACCGACTATCTGACCCGCCATGTCGGTGCGCGCTGCGCCCGTCTGTGGGTTGGTTGCTTTGGCTTGACCATGACGGCCAGCCTGATGCTGATCGGAGTGCTCGTGCAAGTGCCTCGCGTGGGAGCGTTGATCATGGCCACTGCGGCATTCACGGCCGACCTGTTCATTGGGGCCATTTGGTCGTCGGCGGTTGAAATTGGAGGCGCGGCGGCGGGGGCCGTTGCCGGCCTCAACAATGCCGTGTCAAATTTCGCTGCTTTTGCGTTTCCCATCCTGATGGGATTGGTGTTGCAGTGGAATGGTAGCTGGAACACGCTTCTGGTAGTGGGGATTTGCAGTACCTATCTGGGCGCGTTCCTGTGGACAAAGGTGAACCCGGTGTAGGCGGCTATTCACATGGATGGGCAGGATGGACAG
>CAYTMD010000690.1:0-2404 GCA_964438685.1 uncultured Acidobacteriota bacterium | reverse complement strand
AACCAAACACATCGTAGCGACCATGCCAAGAACAGCAGGGTAAGGAAAGATGCGCCTAGTTCCCTGCTATTCCTTTCACCTTGATTAATGCCGCGCCGTGTCTGGGCACGGTTGCGGTAAAGTTTTCGGCAAATGTGCCGAGGTCTTTCCGAGCCCAGAGGTCCCGGACGCGTGCCGAATGGCCGGCTCCAATCGTTCCGAACGAAACTGAGATGGCGAGTTCTGACCTGCCGCGGTTGAAAAGGCCCACGGCCTTGCTGCCATCGGCAAGCGGTTTCATCCAGACCTCCAGCGAGCCCTCTTGCCATACCCGATGCCCTTGGATGTCAAGGCGATCCTGATCCACGGCAATCACCTCGGGGTTGGTCAGGATCTCAAGCGTATCCTTGGTCATTTTGGTGAGGTCATTTCCGGCGAGCAGAGGGGCAGCGAGAATGCACCACAAGGTCATCTGGGTGCGCTCTTCATCGTGGTCCATTTTGCCGACCCCGATTTGGAGAATGTCCGGGTCGTTCCAATGTCCCGGGCCCGCGAATTTCTCCAGCCCATCCTGCTGGAAACCGACAAGCGTCACCTGGTCGTAGTTGCCGCCGAGGTAGTTGGGGATGGCAATGTCATCGGTGGTGCGCCACATATTCGCGCCGACCTCCGGCCCCCACCGCCAGACGGCTCGCATACCATATTGGCAGAGGCTGTAAACCATGGGACGCCCGGTGCGCCGGATGGCGTCATACATCTTCCGATAGGCCGCTGGCATCTCCGCGGGTTTGTACACCGTATCTCCGCCACACCAATCGTACTTTAGAAAGTCCACGCCCCACGCGGCGAAGGTTTGCGCGTCCTGATCCTCGTGTCCATAGCTGCCCTCGTAATCCTCGCAGTCCTTCGGCCCGGGCGAAGAATAGAGGCCGAACTTCAGACCCTTGCTGTGAACGTAGTCGGCAAGGGCCTTCATGTCGGGAAATCGCTCGTTGGGGTGAAGGAATCCCTTTGCGTCGCGTTTACCCTGCCAGCAACCATCAAGATTCACGTATTCGTAACCGGCAGCCTTCATTCCGGAGTTCACCAGGGCGTCGGTATTTGCACGCATGATGCGGTCGCTTATTTCCGCGCATGCATATTTGAAACAGTCGTTCCAGCCCATCGGGGGCGTTTGGGCGAGTTGGTTGTTTTGAGCGACTGGGGCGGTGCTCGCGGCACCAAGCATCAAGGATGCACACGCCGCTCCACACACCCAGCGGGTAAATGTTCGTGTCATCGAATCACCTCGAACGAATCCCGGCGTTTGGTTCTTATGCGCTGCCTGGCTCGCGCACCCTCACAGCCATAGTCAGGATTTTAGTTTTGAACTTGGGAGCAGACAGTATTATATCCCCAGCCGACTTCATAACATCAGGGGGATCCAAACCCGGCGGACTTTTACGGGCCCCAGACGGCGAAACAGGCTAGCGAGAGAAGTCCACGCAAGCGGAATTGTCACGCCGTGACGCCTCGAACCCGGGGCGCAATTTGCCACATATCACTTACTCTGTTCTTCGCAGGAAACTCTTCTCAAGCCCCGGCGGGGGCGGCATCATCATGATGGACTGCGCGGAACTCGGATGTCGCCACAACGTGGCTTATGGCTTGTTTCCGCTGTTTGATCCTGGCTCTAATTCGATGGGCAGTACATAGGCGCGCGAGAGGTCATGGTCATCCACGGGTGGTCCTTCCGGAACGCGGTCGTAGAGCAGGATGAGCCGATTGGGCGCAACCTCCACCAGCCCCGTGTAGGATGAGGTCTGCCACCGCGTGGTCTCCGAAAGATAAGGGGAAGGATTAATCTCAAAGGAATTGATCCGTTCGCGGGGATCCGTCACACAGCCGTTGTGGTGCGCGGCGATGTCAATTTGCTTCCAGTTTGTCCCCCGCGGGTCGGTGGAAAGCCACAAGCTGATGCCTGGCCGGCCCGTCGAAAGCGCGATGGTTCCGTTAGCGGTGCGCACCAGTTGGGGATCGACGCTCCAGGCGGGAAGAACATCCGGCTTGCTCCAGGTGTGCCCCTCGTCGTGGCTGTAGGCCCGTCGCAGGTTCCATTTTCTGCCGCTGCCCACGCGGAATACCGCCATCAGGTCGCCATCCGCAAGCTGAATCATTGACATCTCATCGGCGCCCTCGTATGACCTTTGCGAAACCAGCGCAGCATCAGGACCGGCCACGGTGGAAAGGTACCGCCAGGTGTATCCGCCATCGGTGGAGGAGAGGATGACCGCGCTTGTTGTCTTCTCTCCCTTCTTCTGGAAATAACCCGTAGCCAGGAGTTTGCCGTTAATGCTGAGCGCGTTGCCGGTCAGGATGACTCCCGCGTGCCAGTTGTCCCTTGGTTGCGGGCTGGAATAGACTTCGGCCGGCCACGGCCAATCCA
>CAYTMD010000689.1:0-2435 GCA_964438685.1 uncultured Acidobacteriota bacterium | reverse complement strand
GTGAAACATTCTTAAAGCCGTCCCTCCGCTTGTCCTTTAATGAATAATCCGGGCTAGGGACTTAGGTGTTTGGCACTGGATTGTGGGGCGTTGCTTAGTCCCCAGTCCCAGCCCCTAGAACCCAGGCCCGGCGCCTCCGTGCCCGTCACTTGCATTCCTCCTGCGCGTAACAGCTAAAGCCTTCGATCTTTCGCGACATCAGCCGCAGTTCCCGGCCGATGAGTTCGCGCTCATTGCTCATTTTCAAAATCTCTTCGCGCGTGGTCATGAGCAGACCCTTCAGTTCAATCACCTGGTCCATTACCGTGTTCTGGGTTTCCACCGCGCGCGCCACCCGGCCCAGGAATTCGGCGCTCACTTCCAGGCTGCTGGGGACTCGCATCACCCCCCGCGTGGCGGCGGAAAACAGGCGGTAAGCGCCAATCCCCGCCATCGTGGTGCCGAGAAAACCACCCGACCCGAGCAACAACGCTTGAACTTCAGTAGCGGAAAACATGGGGTATCTCAACTTTTGGTTGTCTATCGCCGAGGGCTGTCCGTTTCACAAAATCTCTCAGCCATCAGCGAATCGGTAGATCCGGTGATCGGGTGATCGGGGGAACAAAGGCATCCCGTGATCTGATTGCTCAGGTTCGTTCGTTGCCGCTGATCCAGTGATTTCGTGACCTCTCATCGGCCTACTCTGCTGCTCACCCGATCGCCGGATCTACCGATCACCCGATCTCTTTTGTTGGGACCGCGTGCTGCCAAAATCCCTTGTACAACGCGTGCTGGGCGGCGAATTGGAAGACCGCGGAGACCAGGAAGGTCAGGAGGCTGCGCACCAGCGTGGACCCGTCGGGCCAGCTCACCGTCAGACTGTGGGGAGCGTGGACAAACTGAATGCCCATCGCCGTCACCAGCGCGGTGACGCCGCTGGTGACCATGCAGACCGTGGGCTTGTTCTGATCGATCCAGGCGAAAACAACGCTTTGACTGCGCTTCGCAAGCTGGATCAGCAGGGGCATGACGAACGTTATGAGGGCCTGAATTTGAATTGATTCCATGTTCATCGCTAACTCCTTGGTTTTGAGCTATCAGCTTTCAGCGGTCAGCTGGCTCTTTGTCGTTCCTTGTAGCGCTGAACTTTAGTTCAGCACGTGCCGACCTCAAGGTCGGCGCTACGTTTCAGCATGTGCCGACCTAAAGCGGGTCTCACCTCGACCCCCTCACCCCCGACCCCTCTCCCCCAAGGGGGCGAGGGGGGAGGTAATTTGAACTTATGTCCCTCACCCCAAAAAAAGGAGGACGGAAGAAGTAATTTGAATTTACTTCCCTCGCCCCCTTGGGGGAGAGGGTGGACCGCAACCGGCGCTTTCACCAGCCGGGGCGGGAAGGGGGCCCCACGTTCTGCTTGTTGTGGGGGTGAGGGGGTCGCCTTGTAACTCATGACCACCACCTACCGCCTGGAATCTACCGGCGGCTTCTTCCCGCACCTGGGCGAGCTTTTTGACCAGAACATCCACGGTTTCGGCAAACCGGCGCCCGGTGCCTTCGATCTTGCAACCCACGAACGCTCTTGCCCACTCAAGGTCTGTCATGTTCGCAATCCTCCAGTCAACTTATTGGGGACTGCAGGATAGAGTGACGGGCGTCGTAGCGCCGGCATCTTGCCGGCACCGGAAAGTGCCGCCAGGATGGCGGCGTTACGCAGATCGGATGTCACGATGTTCCGCAATCCCCTGTAGTACGTCTGCCATCGGATGGCGTGGGCGCCCTCGGGGCTATCCTGTCCAATTGTGTGGAGAGCGTGGGGATGGAAAGGGCTTTGCCCCCTGCTCTGCGGAAAGGCTTTGCCTTTCCGGCCCATTTGCCCCGGCTTTCTCTTCATCCGCGCCGCCGCGAAGGCTATGCCTTCGGCGGCGCGGATGAGGTTGGTGAGTAGTCCCCGGCAACGGAAAGGCGCAGCCTTTCCGCAGAGCAAGCGGCGGAGCCGCCGGTCAGCACTAAATTCGCGAATCGTAATTTGGACGCGGGCGCCCTCTGGCCAATGGTGTTGCAGATGACACTTTGTCCTTGTCCACGAGTGGCAGAGGGTTGTAGAATCCGTCACACGTAGTCCTTGGGTTAATACTTTCGGGGCGGAACTGGAGTGAGTGCACTGGGGCGTCATCGTGACCCCAATGCGGCGCCGGGAGAATGCGCCCAATCTCCCTGGAGACACAACGGCAGCTCTATTTCTCACACGGAGGCGCGAATGCCAAACGGACCCACTACCGGAAGTCTGATGGTTAATATTTATGATGGGACGCGGCAGCCCATCGCTGTCGGAACCCAAATTCTTCTGCGCATCGTCGACGGGAATCAGAAGCAGATTCTCAATCAGTTCTACACTGCCCCCAATATTCTGGTTGAGGGGCTGCCCATCTATAACAATTTTGGCGACAACTACGCGG
>CAYTMD010000688.1:0-2446 GCA_964438685.1 uncultured Acidobacteriota bacterium | reverse complement strand
AGAAATTTCTGCATGATAGTGTGTTCTGCTGCGGTCACTTCGGAATCGGCGAGATCGGCGAGCGGCAACGGTATGAGGCCTTCGGCGAGCGGTTTCGATTCGTCCGGAAAAACCTCGATGACTGCGCAAGCTGGTGTTTGCTGCGAGCCCCTGCAAGATCCAAGATGTCAGTTTCCGGGCCCGTAGATGAGGACGATGCCCGGGCTCCCCCCGAGTTTAGGGATGATCCGTCCCCGATCCCTCCAACGCAGAGCTGTTGGTTCAGATACGCCAAGGGCAACAGCTTCCCTCGCAGGCGATAGACCGGTGCGCCGTGAATCATCTCGATACCTTTGCGAGCCTGCTCACCTTCCAGGTGAACGAGCTCCAAAAGGCTGACCTGAGGAATGGCGTAGCGGTCGCCACCGCTTGTGACGATAAGCGCGGGAATGATGGCCAACGTCAGAGGAATCTTGATCTTCAAGGTGGTCCCCTTGCCGAGCCGGCTTTGAATATCCACGGTCCCGCCAATTTTTTCGATGTTCGTCTTGACGACGTCCATACCCACACCGCGGCCAGAGACGTTGGTAACCCTTTCGGCGGTCGATAATCCCGGCAGGAAGATCAAGTTCAATAGCTCGCGGTCGCTCATGCGCGATGCCTGGTCAGGAGTGATCAGGCTCTTGGCGAGAGCCTTTTGCTTGACGCGCTCAATGTCAATCCCGGCACCGTCATCGGAGATTTCGATGTTGACCTGCCCCCCTTCATGGAAGGCGCGCAAGGAGAGACACCCTTCCACGGGCTTCCCCGCGGCCGTGCGTTTTTCGGGCGTCTCGACTCCATGGTCGACAGCATTACGAACCACGTGGGTAAGCGGATCCTTGATAGCCTCAATAAGGGTTTTGTCGAGCTCGGTCTCCTTGCCTTCCATCTCCAAGCGGATCTGCTTTCCACAAGCCGTCGCCAAGTCACGCACCACGCGGGGAAACTTGCTCCAAATGTTTCCAATGGGTTGCATGCGGGTCTTCATGACACCCTCTTGCAGCTCGGTAGTAATCAGATTCAAGCGTTGGGTCGTGTTCAGGAATGTCGTGTCTTGTTGTGAGGTCGAAAACTGCAAGATCTGATTCCTGGCCAGAACGAGTTCCCCTACGAGGTTCATCAATTTATCGAGCAGGCCCACATCAACACGTATATTACTGTCGGAAAGGGCCGAGGCGCGCGCTTCCGCCTGCACCTGCAACGCTTCCTGGACGGCGGCAGGCTTGGCTGCCCCTTTTTCCACCAGGATTTCCCCGAGACGGCGGACGTCCCCTCCATGCTGCAGGTTTAAGGCCTCATGGACTTGCTCAGAATTAATCCGGCCTGCTTGAATGAGTATTTCACCCAATGGCAAATCGGCCACTGGTAAGTCAACGGGATCGTTTTTTGTTTCGATCACGCTGGCAATTGGCGGCAGCGGTTCAGCAAGGGGCGCCAGGGCAACAGCGGAGGGAGACGCTGGCACGACGGGGGAAGGTTGCGGGGCCGCGATCGCCGGGGAAGACTTTTTCTTTTCACCGCTTTGTAAGCCGGTCAGCAGATCAATAAGAGAAGTGTAATCACCATCCCCTTCTTGACCTGTGTTTTCGATACTAACGAGCATTTGGCGAACCGCATCCACCAGAGCCAGAAGAGCCGATGTGATCTCCGCATTGAGTAAGAGGCGGCCGTCGCGCAGACTGCTCAGGAGGTTTTCCCCCACATGCGTGACTGCCCCCAACTGGGAGAATCCCAGAAAGCCACTTGTGCCCTTGATGGTGTGAATCGTTCGGAAGATGCTGGCAAGAACTTCACGGGCCGTCGGGTCCTTTTCCAGAGTTACCAGGTCACGGTCAAGCTGGTCGAGGTTCTCGTTGCTTTCGACGAGGAAATCCTTAACGATGTCATCCATGTCGCCCATTGCTTAATTTTCTCCCTCTGATTCGAACCGCAGCAGCAGTGACTCGATCGGGTCCCTGCGATTGCATTGGTGAATTCCAACCTTGACGTGTTCTCGGCTTCTTGCCGCAATCGCTATGGCCGCCGGCACATGCCTCCGCTATTGGAGGATCTTTCCAAGCTCAGACACTCCTTGTTATCGGCAGGATGATTAAC
Source organism: uncultured Acidobacteriota bacterium (assembly GCA_964438685.1). Classification (GTDB taxonomy): domain Bacteria; phylum Acidobacteriota; class Terriglobia; order UBA7540; family UBA7540; genus Bog-366. The sequence continues at coordinate 331 of CAYTMD010000688.1, read as the reverse complement.
GTCTTGAGGGATTTCTTGGGAATGAGCAGAAAAAGTATTTCGACGCTCGACGAATGGGGGATGAAGGCCTTCGGGGTTTGAAGAAAACGAAGTGGACAGTATCACAAACCACTCCAGCCGTTCGCCAACACTTCGACCTTCGTGGCGCGTGAAGTTGGGGATGGGCCACCCGTACTCAGGTCAGGACTCCGGGCCGAGGCATTTTCCCCGAAGCAAGATGAGCGAAATGGGCGGTGATCGCTTCCCCTCAGGGCTTGCAGTGGAGACTGAATAGTTCCTAGGAGCCTGTCGGAGATAGATTTTGATTCCTACGGTGGGAAGGCTGCGGATT
>CAYTMD010000687.1:0-2455 GCA_964438685.1 uncultured Acidobacteriota bacterium | reverse complement strand
AGGCCGATGGCGTCGCCGCCCGTGCGGTCCGTCCACAGGGTCTTTCCCTTGCGCGCCTGATTGCGGCTTACCACCGCCCCGGCTCCGTCCAGAATTTTCTGCGTGGAACGATAATTTTGCTCCAGGCGAACGGTTTTGGCGTTGGGGTAGTCCTTCTCAAAACTCAGGATGTTCTGGATGTCAGCCCCGCGCCAACGGTAAATTGACTGGTCCTCATCGCCCACCACGCAGAGGTTCTGGTGCATCACCGTGAGCTGCCGGATTAATTGGTATTGCGTGCGATTGGTGTCCTGATACTCATCCACCAGGACGTACTCGAAGCGCCGGTTGTACTGCTCGCAGACTTCCGCGGCTTTGTAGAAGAGTTCCACGGTCTTCAGCAGCAGGTCGTCAAAATCCAGGGCATTCGCCTGCCGAAGTTTCGCCTCATAACGGGCAAAGAGCGAGGCGATTTTTTCCATCGGATCGGTGTCCGCCTGCTCGTACATCGTTGCGGCCGTCATCCCGTGGTTCTTGGCGTAACTGATGCGCCCCAGTACGCTGCGCGGCGAAGTGACTTGCTCCTCCAAACCCAATTCGTGGATGCAAGTCTTCATCAAACGCTGCTGATCGTCTTCGTCATAAATCGAAAAATCGCGGCTGTAACCCAGGTGGTTGATGTGCCGGCGCAGCACGCTGACGCAGAAGGAATGGAAGGTGGAAACATGCGGCCCTCCCGTTTGCCGATTCGTGTCGGCACTAAGGAGCTTGGCCACGCGCTCCTTCATTTGCGCCGCGGCTTTGTTGGTGAAGGTCACCGCCAGGATGCTTTGCGGCGGAACTCCTTTAGCTTCAATCAGGTGGGCGATGCGGTAGGTAATGACGCGGGTCTTGCCGCTGCCCGCTCCCGCCAGGATAAGCAACGGCCCCTCGGCTTGTTCCACCGCGGCGCGCTGCTGGATATTGAGTTGGTCGAGCAGGTTTGACATGTGGGTTTGTGGGGGAGGACTGTTCCCCTCGCGGGCGAGTGTTCGCGTTGAGCCCGAAATTTCATTGTACACGATGCAAGGCCTGACTGACGAGCTTGCGCCGAACTCTTTTCCCATCACGCCCGTTCCGGGCTCCTCTCCTTGAAATTTCAAACCTCGCTCCCTTGATTCCGTCTCCTGACTAGTGTTTACGCCTTTCGTTCCGAGTCCGGAATCCGGGCTTGCGAAATCCAGGTTTCCGGTTCCCGGCCTCTTAAACCTGCAAGTCCCTTTATTTTCATCAACATCATGGAAAGAATGGTGTATCTCCTTTTATTTCAACAATATCTTGGAAAGCCCATAAGTAGACATTTTTTCTATATGTGTTTTCAACAACATCGCGGAATATACCTTCATTTTTTCCCCCCGCATTTTTTCATCAACCCGGCCCCAGTGATTGGATAACTGGTTTAATTTCAATAGCTTGACATTTCCTGCTCATCTCGATGAATTTGGCTAACCACCTTTATTATCAATAACATCTTGGAAAGGACGCCTCGTCCCGCCATCTCGCTGTTGTGGAGCCAAGCACTCAACGGCCAATAATTAGCCATCGAAAGTCAGCCATCGATTCGTCAGCAAACCACGCCAGGGATTTCGCTCGGCCCTGACTGCCGTCTACCGTCTGCTGCCTGCCGCCTTCCCGCCACCCGCCGGCACTGGGCTAACCGTCTAGTTTATCACGGCAATTGTCCGGGTCAATAAAGAAATGAGCCTACAATGTAGCCCATGGATCAGGATAACCTGTCATTGTCGGACGGGGCTTGTGTCGGCGGTCGTGTCCTGCCTGACCAGGCGCTACCTCGCGCCCGGCGGTTCTATCATCAGGCTGCCGGGGAAATCGTTGGGAGGAAATGCAGCGCCAACGTTCGGGCCGGCATCGGTAACGACTACACTTTTTGAGGAATGATCTGCGGCACGCCTTCCGGCATGGGATAAATCCGGCGCGAGCGGGCGGTGGCGATATCGATGAGGTTGACCTGGGCTTTGGGCGTTTTCTGCAGCCAATTCTGTGCTCTTTGCACTGCGGCATCAAAGGACCCGTCGGGCATGACGGTGAGATCCAAATAAAGAATCTGCGATGATCCGTGCGCCAGCCGGACGCCGGCAAACGCGTGGCCGGGCACCAGGACGATTACCGGTTCCATGCCAAGGTTTTCCATTGCGGAAGCAAACGCCACGGACATATCAATGCAGTTTGCGCCATTCAAGGAAAGAGTTTCGCGCGGCAGCCGGACACGCTCGGCACTCGATGCAAAACTACCGTAAGTGTAGATGCTGTCCACATAAGTGAGGTGGAGCTGCTTCATGGCTTCAAAGACGCCGCGCACCTCAACTTTCACCTGAGCGGCCACGGCCGGCCCGGAACCGCCGGGCAGCTCATAACCTGCCAGGCGCCCACGCGGCACATAATTGCGCGCCGAAGATATCAATAGCAGAATGCTAGG
>CAYTMD010000686.1:0-2460 GCA_964438685.1 uncultured Acidobacteriota bacterium | reverse complement strand
AACGCATGGCCCTTATCAATCGATATTGCTTGATTCCCGACATCGCCGGACTGCGAGAAAACCGTGCCGAATTCATGCCTTTGACTATCCTACCTAACGGGGAACGTTTTTCGCACTTACCCCTTGGGCGCCGCCAAGATGCTTACCAAATGGAATATTACTTTGAAAAAGCTGTGGAGCTTCTAAAGGCTGGAAATCTTGATGGCGCCAGCCGCTATGCCGGCTGCCTGCTCCATTTTCTTGAGGACAGTGGCTCTCCTGCGCATACGCTGCCGGGCGACAATCAGCTAGGGTTGCTCAAGGACCTGATACCAACCCCGGAAGAATTTAAAGACAGGCCTCTGCACGGCCTGGTTGAGGATGGCGATGTAAAAATAGACATGGGCGATTATAAACCCCGGCTTTTGGGCACCTCCTCGGCAGAGGCGATCTTCAATCTTATTGAGCGCTTCAATCCCATGGTCCGCAATTCACGCGCCCAGATCGTCCCGATTCTTGAGGGCATCTATGACCATAATTCTACTAAAGTGAATGAGGGACAACTTCGAGCTGCAACCATGGATGCGGAAGTAGCGGCTGACGCATTATATACGCTTCTCTCCATTGCCAAGAGTCGTTTTGACCCCGCCGAAGTAGCGACGCTCAAAGTTCGCGATCTGAGTTCGTTGACGCCACTTGAGATGACCGGCCAGTCCTATTTCCCACAATTTACTTACTTCTCTAATCCCTATTTTGGCTACCCCGTGCGGGATGCAACACTTGAAGGGGGAACAATCAGGCGCCCGCTGCTTTTGAACGTCGCTGAAAACGGGAGCGTGACGCAGAGAACATTTCCCCATGGCATTGGCCTTGGGACTTACAGCCGCCTTACCTATACGCTTCCTGAAAAGGTCTATGATCGCTTCGAATGTCTTGTCGGACTTGAGCCAAAACTAGGGATTCAAGGAGCCGTTGTCTTCAAGATTTATGCCGACGGCGCGGCAATTTACAGCAGCGGCCTGATGACAGGGCAGGACCCGGCGCAGAAGGTATCCCTTCGGATTTGGGGTGTAAGGGATTTGTCGCTTAGCGTGGAGGGCCGGAGTCAGGGCCGAGACGGTAATTATGCTGTGATCGCACAGCCAACGCTGTTCAAGGCGGAAGGGCCGCCCCCAACCAACAATGTATCGAGCGTGTTGTCCGGTAAATAGATGGACAACTGAAGTGTCACGTTCTGTAGGATGACTTCTCTCCGAGACGGTGCAAACGACCCGCGCCAGAATGGGTGTACGACGCAGGCGTGAGTGGGCTCACGACCCCACCCTATGCGCCCGGTGTTCCCTGAAGTCTTCGAAGCGCCTGCTGAGTTTGTAACATTGCAGAGCGATGATGGCATCGGAGCCGCTCTGACCTCTCGGTTGCAGAGTTTCGAGGCCGAGCTGCTGGCCGAGGAGGAAACCTTCGCGGGACGGGCATCCCTGAACCGCGCCCTAATCGGGAGAGTGGAAGCGCTGGATTCAGGCTTCCGTACAATCCTGGACATGGATTCCACCGAAATTTCGGTGTACGGGGAGCGAGAGCACAGTACGGTCGCGAACAAGCCGGTAGGATTTATACTGCTATGGCTCGGGATGCCAAAATGGAAATCCTGGATAGCAAGGTGCAAAGGGTAAATGACCATGAAAAGACGTGACCTGATAAGAGTCCTCTGCGGAGGAACATGTGCTGCAGGTCTCGCCAAGCTCTTGGGTGGCTCATCGGCATGGGCGGCATTAGCTCTGGCTCTTGACGGCAGCGCCGAAGGACTTTTGCCGACCAGAGATGTGGTTTCGAGTGAGGATGAGATACCATCCTCTGCCACGGCCCCACTTTCCGGCGTCGAGCCCAAGCCCGGTGACGGCCGGCGGCACGGTTTCGTCCTTGGCACCGAGGACTTCCTGCTTGACGGCAAACCGTTTCAGATTCGGTGCGGTGAGATGCATCCGGCGCGCATCCCGCGGGAGTATTGGCGCCAGCGTTTTCAATTGGCCAAGGCCATGGGTTTGAACACTGTCTCCTTCTGTGTGTTCTGGAACGCGCACGAAGAGGAAGAGGGGAAGTTTGATTTCAAGTCCAGCGAACTCGACATCGATGAGTATCTCCAGATTGCCAAAGAGGAAGGCCTGTGGGTGTTCTTGCGTCCCGGCCCGTATGTTTGCAGCGAATGGGATTTAGGTGGTCTGCCGTGGTGGCTCTTGCGCACACCGGACATCAAGTTGCGCTGCTCCGATCCGCGTTTCACGCAGCCGGTCGAACGCTATTTTCATCAATTGGCAAAGGTCGTCCGTCCGCACGCAGTGGACAACGGCGGCCCTATTCTGCTGGTGCAAATTGAAAAGCGACTATGGCCTCGGGGTGGTATTTTTGTTGAAATTGGAGAGCTGCCCATCCCATTGTTTTGCGCGCATTGATTTCGACGATGGGATGAAGAGCGTTTTCATT
>CAYTMD010000685.1:0-2462 GCA_964438685.1 uncultured Acidobacteriota bacterium | reverse complement strand
ATGATGGCGGCCGCGGGATTTGGGGTGACTGCGACCGTCGGAGCGGCAAAGTTGGCCGTGACGGTGGTATCTGCATTCATCGCGACGGTGCATGTGACGGTGCTCGCGGTGGTGCAACCGTTCCACGAGCTAAAGGCATTGCTGCCCGCTGTTGCAGGCGCGATTATTGTCACCGATGTTCCTGCATTATAGACACGCGTGAAACTCGTGGTTCCGTTGGCTGTGCTGTTGTTGTCTGCGGGAGATACGACAATCGCAACTCCGCTGGCAGGCTTGGCCGAGTTCACGGTGAGTGAGTACGTTGTCACGGGGGGAGGGGTTATGCTTCCGCCACCGCCCTCCCGATCCTCGTAAACGGCCAGGTCCTGGGCGCCCTTTCGATTTACGCGAAGGAGGTGGATGCGTTCGATTCCGAGGAGATGCAGCTTCTCACGGAATTGAGTAATGACCTGGCGTATGGGATTCAGGCACTGCGTGCCAGGGCCGGACACAAGCGGGCGGAAGAGGCGCGTGCCTACCTCGCGTCCATCGTGGAATCCTCCGATGACGCCATCATCGGTAAGAGCCCCGAAGGTGTTATTCAAAGTTGGAATAAGGGTGCGGAGAGGCTTTACGGCTATACGGACGCGGAAGTGATAGGGCAGTCGATTTTTCTCCTTGTCCCTCCGGACCGGCGGGAGGAAGTCGAGGGCTTCCTCAATCGGATTAAGCAGGGTGAGGGGATTGAGCACCATGAGACGGTGAGGGTTACAAAAGACGGCCGGCGCATCGATGTGTCGGTCACCATTTCTCCTCTCAAGAACGACAGCGGCGAGGTCGTGGGTGCTTCCACGATCGCCCGCGACATCACTGCGCGCAAGCGGGCGGAAGATGCGTTGATTGAGGAAAGGCATCTCCTCCACACCCTTATGGATAATCTTCCCGACAAGATCTACTTCAAGGATCGGGAAAGCCGCTTCACCCAGATTAATCTGGCGCTCGCGAAAGAATTAAAGCTAAGCCACCCTGACCACGCGGTCGGCAAGACGGACTTTGACATTCTCACCGGAGAGCAAAGCAAAGAGTTCTACCGGGATGAGCAGGAGATCATCAGGACCGGCCAGCCGATAGTGGGTAAAGAGGAGAAGTTAATCTGGCCGGGTGGCAAGATGACCTGGCTCTCGACCACGAAGATGCCCCTGCGCGACCCTAATGGGAACATCGTCGGAACCTTCGGCGTCTCGCGTGACATTAGCGAACATAAGCGGGCGGAAGAGGAGCTATTGTTCAAGACGGCGCTTCTGGAGGCGGAATCGGAGACCACCATTGACGGGATCCTGGTTGCTGATCGCTCCGGGCAGGTCCTGCTCGCCAACAGCCAATTTGCCAGAATGTGGAACATCCCTGATGAGACCATCCGCGCCAAAGATGACAAGAGGGTGATCGAGACGGGTCTGCCGCAACTAAAAGACCCCGATGCCTTCCTTGAAAGGGTAAATTATCTTTACGCCCACGAGATGGAGAAATCGCGGGATGAAGTTGTGTTCAAGGATGGGAGGGTTTTCGACCGGTATTCTTCTCCCCTCCAGGGTTCCACCGGGAAGCTTTATGGCCGAATCTGGTACTTTCGCGATATCACCAAAAGCAAGCTGGCGGAGGAAGCCCTTGGTGAGAGCGAGGAAAAGTACCGCTCGCTGGTGTCGAATATCCCTGACGTCGCCTGGACAATGGACTCCGAAATCCACTTTACCTTCATCAGCAAGAACGTCGAGAAGATAATTGGCTATTCCCCGGAAGAGGTTTATCAACAGGGTGTGGATCTCTATCTCGCTTCCCTCCATCCCGATGACGTTCACCTGGTAAGGGATGGCTTTCGCGCCCTATTTGCTGAGGGCCGGCCGTTTAACGTGGAATGTCGTATGAAGCGCCAAGACGGGAATTGGATCTGGGTGCACGACCGGGCTCTCGTCACTTACGAAAAAAACGGCATCCGCTATGCCGATGGGTTGCTTTCAGACATCACCGAGCGCAAACGGGCGGAGGCTCAACATCTCCGCCTGGCCACCGCCGTCGAGCAGTCCGCGGAAGGCGTGGTGATTACCAACACCAACGGTGACATTGAGTATGTCAACCCAGCCTTCACCCACATCAGTGGGTATGGGCGCGAAGAGGTTCTGGGGCGGAATCCCAGAATCCTGAAATCGGGCAAGCACGACCTGGAGTTTTACCAGCAGCTTTGGGCAACCATCCTTAGCGGGCAGACCTGGCACGGTGAACTTATTAACCGGCGAAAAGACGGGAAGCTTTATACCGAAGAGATGACCATCACCCCGGTCCGGGATGGGCGAGGCAATATCACCCACTTCACTGCCACCAAGCAGGATGTGACTGAGCGCCGGACCCTGGAAGCCCAACTTCACCAAGCATCGAAAATGGAGGCGGTGGGCCGGCTGGCCGGGGGAGTCGCGCACGACTTCAATAAC
>CAYTMD010000684.1:0-2463 GCA_964438685.1 uncultured Acidobacteriota bacterium | reverse complement strand
GTGGACCGCGCCGCGCGCTTTCACCAGCGGGCGCGGGACGGGTGAGGGGTCTTTTGCCCGGCGGCATGATAGCGCCATACTTGTGGGAAGCCATGCCTCCATTTCTTAAACTCAGTTGCTCACGACAACCATGGAACTTCCATCTGGCTTGGCGCGTCTAATGAACTGGACCGTCACAGTTTGACACTTTACTCCGGTTTCGAAAAAGCAAGCGTAGTTCTTCCCCAGACTCGCGCTCGCGTACCCGGAGACAGGTGTCCGCATTTCAAGTACGAACCGCGGACCCCAAAACAGGGGTCCACGCTACCGGTTTGGACATAGGCGTTACGGCAAGAATAGAACAATTCGTAGGAATAGGAGAATGGCATGGATCTAGGTCTTCGAGGTAAAACCGCAGTCATATCAGGCTCGACCGCAGGCATTGGTTTGGCGATCGCCACGGCGCTGGCGGCCGAAGGTGCGTCGGTGGTGATCAATGGACGCACGGAAGCACGTGTGGCTGAGGCGATCGATAAAATTCGTCGCGATGCGAAGGACGCGCAAGTGCGCGGCGTCGCTGCCGACTTGGGAACGCGGGATGGCGTGGAAACTCTTCTCAACCAGGCTCCCGAAGCCGATATCCTGATCAACAACCTGGGAATCTTCGAAGCGAAGCCTTTTGCCGAAATCACCGACGCCGATTGGCTGCGATTCTTTGAGGTCAACGTGCTGAGCGGCGTGCGCCTGGCGCGCCACTACCTGACCGGGATGAGGGATAAGAACTGGGGACGGGTGATCTTCATCTCCAGCGAATCGGCGGTGAATATTCCGGTTGAGATGATTCACTACGGAATGACCAAGACCGCGCAGGTGGCCGTGGCGCGCGGCTTGGCAGAGTCCGTCTCCGGCACCAGCATCACCGTCAACTCGATTCTGGTGGGGCCCACCGCGTCCGAGGGCGTCGGCAACTTCCTGCATGAGCTTGCCCAACAGCGAGGAATCACTGCCGCACAGGTGGAAAAAGAATTCTTTGAGAAAGTGCGCCCCAGTTCGCTGCTGAAGCGCTTCGAGAAACCTGCAGAGGTCGCGGCCGTCGTGGCCTTCGTCGCCAGCACCCAGGGCGCCATCATCAACGGCGCCGCCGTCCGCGCCGAGGGCGGCGTCGTGCGGGCGGCGCTTTAGAGCATCCAAGCCAGTTGGCAGAGGCCTTAATTGACCCCGGACCAGCCAGCCTACGACGACTTGAAAACCTTCTCCGAGGGGAGAAGGTGGCTGACGGAGGAGGCCGGATGAGGGGTCTCTTCTGAAATGTCCGGGCTTAAGTAACCCCTCACCCGCCGACACATGGCCGGCACCCTCTCCCCTCGGCGAGGGCTGGTACTCGATATGTGCTGTCGCACGGCTGGTGCGCGGCTGGCGCGTTGGAACAGGTTGCGCTCGGCGCAACTGATGTTTAACCACCTTCTCCCAGGGGAGAAGGTGGCTGACGAAGGAGGCCGGATGAGGGGTTACTCCGCCGCTTGCCGCAGGTTCGTCCCACATCGACAACAAAATGCCGCGGAATAACAGGTCCGGGCAATGAATACTCCCCTTGATTCGAGCAAGTTTAGCGCCACCGCTTACCGATGAGCTTACGGGTCACGCGCGTCTGGTTGGAAATCCTCCATCAGTCGATTGCCCGCAGGGAGATCATTCAACAAGTTTCGCGTGTGGGAAGGGAGCGGCCTCAATGGTTACGGTGAGCCCATGAGCGTTCGCGATTCGATCGCACGGCGCCTTTCCGAGCAAGCGTAGCGCAGACCTCCGCCTTTGAGGTCTGCGGTTCTTCCCCAGACTCGCGCTCACCACTCGGAGGCAGGCGTCCGCATTTAAAGTACGATCCGCGGACCCCGAAAACGCGGGTCCGCGCTACCGCGCATTCTCAAAGAGAATGGGATCGGCAACGATGAGCGCAACATTTCGTCGTGATTTCTTTCGCCCCTTCCGGGGCTCGGGCGGTGGAAGGGAGGCCGATTAACCCACGGCTCCCGATAGAAAACATCGGGACAAGTTGCGCCATGGGCTACGATCTTTCGCCCGCTTTGAGGGCTTTCAAAAGCTGCATGAACACCGTCTTCGGTTGAGTTGTTTGCGCATGGCTTGGCAGCAAGCCAGCTCAGGTTTTAGCCGGCGGCAATCCAAATGAACTAAGATATGGGATAAATTGTCAACCTTGGAAACTGGAACGGCATTTTGTCGCTGCGCCACGTATCTTGCCACTGGCCAGCAATCTCCGGCATTGTTGGGCTATCCACAATGCCGGAGCAGGAAAATCCAATTCGACTATGCCGGCCCGCGGGCTCGGACTCGTTCCCCAAGACCATCACGCCGCGCGTGCCGCAACCGGACGGCGCGAATGGAAGTTGCTGATGAGCGTCTTGGACATTTCATCGCGCTGAATCTGGTTGGTGCCTTCGTAGATCTGGGTGATCTTGGCGTCGCGCA
>CAYTMD010000683.1:0-2474 GCA_964438685.1 uncultured Acidobacteriota bacterium | reverse complement strand
GCCTTCGCTCGGCAAATGGGATTTTCTGCGCCTTTACCTGCGCGCCCGCCGAGCTCCGCTGAGCGCCACGGTCGTACACGCTCCAACTGTTACTATTCCATCATGAACGTGCCCACGAAAAATACCCACTTCACCAACGCCGGCGTCACCAACTTCTACTACGCCTTTGTCTTTCTGCCTCCGGAGAAGCGTCTTGCCATTGAAGCCGTCTATGCCTTCGCGCGGAGGGGTGATGATGTGGCTGATAGTGGCTTGGAAGCGGCGGAGGCCGCGGCCAGTCTGGCACGCTATCGGGAGGCTCTGGATGCGTGCTTCGCGGGTGATGCCAGCCGCCTTGATTCGCCGGAGTTGCGGGCTCTGGCAGAGGCCATCAAGCGATTTAAGATTCCCCGGCAGCCTTTCGAGGATCTGATCCTGGGCTTGGAAATGGATTTGAACAACGCGCGCTACGAGACCTTCGACGATCTGTCCCGGTATTGTTACCGCGTGGCTTCAACCATTGGTCTGATTTGCATCGAGATTTTCGGTTATCAAAACCCCCGTACGCGGGATTACGCCGTGAATCTGGGAACGGCGTTGCAGCTCGTCAATATCCTGCGCGACGTTCAGCGTGATGCTCAACGCGGGCGCATCTACATTCCCCAGGAAGACTTGGACCGCTTCGGGATCCGACCCTCTGCCTTGCTATCGGGCGCTTATAACGATTCATTCATTGAGTTGATGCAGTTCGAATGCGACCGCGCCCGGCGGTACTTCGATCTGGCGCGCCAAATGCTTCCGCCCGAAGATCGCCGGTCGATGAAGGCCGCGGAAATCATGGCCTCGATCTACTGGGGCATCCTGAAGCGCATTCAAAAACGCTGCTATAACGTTTTCGGGAAGCGTGTGCGCGTTCCCCGCCCGGTAAAGCTTTGGACAGCGCTTAAGGTTTACCTCGGGGGGGAGTGGCACAAGTGAATTTTGGATTTTAGATTTTGGATTGGAGGTTTTGAATTGACAAGTCGGTTTGGAACGCCACAATGAACGAAACGCAATCCAAAATCCAAAATGCCTTTTGACGTCCTCATCATCGGTGCCGGATTTGCCGGCCTGGCAGCGGGTGTGGCGCTGGCCGAGGCGGGCAAGCGGGTTTGCGTGCTCGAACAAAAGCCGCACCTCGGCGGGCGCGCGCGCTCATTCCGCGATCCCACCACCGGCTCGATTGTGGACAACGGCCAGCACCTCTTCATGGGGTGCTACCACTCCACGATCAAATTCCTCACGACCATTGGAACTCTCGAAAGCCTGCATTTTCAGCCTAGACTTGCGGTGCCGTTTCTGGACCGCGACGGCCGCCTCACGCGCCTGGACTGCCCTGATTTGCCTTCACCCTGGCATCTGCTGCTCGGTGTGTTGCGTTCAGGGAGCTTCTCGTTCAAGCAGAAGGTGGAAGTGCTGCGCTTGGGGAAGGATCTGCGCACAGCAGGGCAGGAATCTCGTCCCACAGCGGGCGAGAGCGTCACCACGTGGCTCAGCCGGCGGGGACAATCAGAAGGGCTGCAGCGCAATTTCTGGGACCTTCTCTGCATTGCGGCAATGAACGAGGACCCGCGTATTGCTTCCGCACTGTTGTTTGAGCGTGTGCTGCGATTGGCGTTGTTTTCCTCACCCGCCGACTCGCGCCTCGGCATTGCACGGGTGGGATTGAGCGAGTGTTACACGGCCGCGGCCACAGCATATATTGAAGCACGTGGTGGGCACGTGCAAACCGGACGCAGCGTAAAACAACTGCTAATCGCCGAGGGGGTTTGCCGCGGAGTGGATTTGGGAACGGGGGAAATACTCGAGGGTGCTCCGGTGATTTCCGCCGTGCCCTGGCAGCAACTCGCTGTCATCCTGCCCGGCGAACTGCTGCGTACAGAGCCGTTCTTTGCCGGCGTGACGGCACTTCGTCCCGCGCCCATCATCTCCATCAATCTCTGGTTTGACGCGCCAATCACCGACCTTGAATTGGTGGGCTTGCGCGGAACGACCATCCAATGGCTTTTCGACAAAAGCCGCATTCTGGGAGCGAGCGACCATTACGTCTCGCTGGTCCTGAGCGGCGCGCACGAGCATGTGAGCCGGTCCAAGGAAGAACTGCTTGCCATCGCATTGCGGGAGCTGGGCGAAATGCTGCCCGCGGTTCACAAGGCGAAGCTATTGCATTCGCTCGTTATCAAAGAGCGCTTTGCAACCTTTTCGCCGAGCCCGGAAGCTGAATCGATGCGGCCGCCGGCAAGCACACCAATCCGGGGACTTTTCCTGGCTGGAGACTGGACCGCCACCGGCTTGCCTGCCACCATTGAAGGCGCCGTGCAAAGCGGTTACGCCGCTGCCAGGGATATTCTGCAATGCGGTTAGCCCCAGGGAGATGGAGCCAGCGGTCAGAATTTGTGATCTAGCAGGATGCTGAAAAACTCGGCTTTTGACTTGATTCGTCATACTTAATTATG
>CAYTMD010000682.1:0-2489 GCA_964438685.1 uncultured Acidobacteriota bacterium | reverse complement strand
TAACCAATTACCACCTAAAGCCCTGAAATCTATTAAGTGAACAGTATTGGGGCTAGCGAGTTTCGAGTTTCCAATTTCGAGTTTCCTTTTAGGGAGGCATCATGGAACCAATTGACCGACGCGATTTCATCAAGACTGTAGCGGGTAGCACGGCATTCGCTTCCTTGGAGGGCAGAGCGGTAACACCGCCTAACAGCGGGCCGGTTTTTCTTTCCACCTGGGCTCACGGAAAACCCGCCAATGAACGTGCGGCGGAAATTTTCAAGAGCGGAGGCAGCCTGCTGGACGCTGTCGAAAAAGGCATCAATGTGCCGGAGAGCGATCCCAACGTAACGAGCGTTGGGTACGGCGGGATTCCCAATGCCGAGGGGGAGGTGGAACTCGACGCGGCGATCATGGATGGCGCGCGTCATCGCGCCGGCTCGGTTTGTAACCTGCATAAGATCAAGAATCCCATCTCGGTTGCGCGACTGGTGATGGAGAAGACTCGCCACACCACCCTCGCGGGTGAGGGAGCGCTTCAGTTCGCGCTGAAGATGGGATTTGAGCCCCAAACCCTTCTCACTCCCTTGAGTTTGCAAAAGTGGCAGGATTGGAAGGCCAATCCCCACCACAAAACGTTTTGGCTGTCGCCGGAGAACCACGACACCATTGGCATGGTGGCGTACGATGGGAAGGGGCATTGCGTTGCCGGCTGCTCGACCTCCGGATTGGCGTTTAAGATTCCCGGCCGCGTGGCAGATTCACCCTTGGTGGGTTGCGGAGTGTACGCTGACGATAACGTGGGCGCTGCCTCCGCCACGGGCGACGGTGACCTGATGACCAATTACTGCACCAGCATTTCCATTGTTCACCTTATGGCGCGTGGAGCATCGCCGCAGGATGCTTGCATGGAACTGTTGAAGCATATGGTGAAGACAGACCCTCAGAATAAGGATGGACAGGTCGCAGTGATCGCCATCAACACCCGTGGGGAAATTGGAGCGGCCTGCATGAATGAAGGATTCCATCTGAAGTACGCCCTGTGGCGGAACGATGAGAGCCAACTTCTGGAATCGGTCAAACTGATTTAGCGATTGGCGGGAGGTGACTGATTCTTGAATTTACTACTGCCACTCCTCCGGCCAATTCGCAAAGATGTCTGAGCATAGTGAGAAATGCGGTTTAGGGCCAACACTGTTCACTTAAGCTGATTGGTCCCAACTCGACCCCCTCACCCCCGGCCCCTCTCCCCCAAAGGGGCGAGGGGAGAGGTAATTTGAATTTACTTCCCTCGCCCCTTTGGGGGAGGGGACCGCAACCCGCGATTTCACCAGTCCGTCAGCCGACGGAGACGGGCCTACGCCCGCCGAAGGGATACTGGAGAACGAGAACGGCTTGGGGCTTCGGCCCGCAGGCGGGTGAGGGGGTCACCCAATGACCATTTTTCACTTCTTGCCCTGAAACCGATTAAGTGAACAGTATTGGGTTTAGGGCTCAGACTGAACCCGCGTCAACACTTCTTTCATCCTTAGCGCCGGAAGTCCGCAGCATCCAGATCAGCACGACGCCTGCGAGGACGGCAACAACTTGGCCGTTTCGCAGGAAATAGGGATTCGGTTGCGCAAATAATTCCATCAGCGTTTCCGCCACCTGCACGAAAAAGAGAACCACCAGGTACGCCAGGATGTTATTGCGAAGGAAGCATCCCACCAGCACAGCCACCACCACCAGAGGGAGAAAGTTCATCAGCCAGCCAACCCCAAAGGCAGTAAGCGAGTGCGCGTGGGTGGGTCCCAGTGAAACCAGCAGCAATGCCAACGCCACCCACAGCCACCACGCCCGCAACTTCCAGGCGGCGCGGGCAATAAAAATGACCAATCCTGCTACGGCGGCATACATCAATACGCGGGTAAGGCTGGAAATGAAAAACCCCGCACCGGGCACGATGGTGCTAAAAGACATCGGGAAAAGCTCGTCTTTGATGGGAGCGTAAACATGGAACTTACTGGTGAGGAGCGCCTCAAGGCGCGATAATCCGGCGGCAGCGGCAAGGCTCACAACCCCTGCCACCACGGCATCGCGCCGCCACACCCGGCGCGCGGCGCCGCTGAAAACTTTCCAGGCATCGGGATAATAAGCTGCCGCGGAGCCGATCAGCAGCCACGCGAGCAATCCCTCCACGATGGGCGCCACAATTACGCCAACCCCCACGAACAATTTCCAAACGGCCAGGGGCATGGAGGTGTCATAGTTGCGGTTCGTCAAAGGAAGACTGTTCAGTGCTCCCAGCAGCCCCAGAACGGCAAGCAGTATCCCGAACTTCGCCGACCGCTTCCACGGCATCTGGCCGGACCGGACCAGGTTTACAAACAGAATCAACCCGCCTGCCACGAACATGAGGATGGTCAGGACGGAAACACCAAGCAGGACGTTCTTAACCGTACTATTCGCTTCCTGCGCGCGCTCCCACTCTTCCGGCAACTTGAAGGAGCGCGAGAAACCCACCA
>CAYTMD010000681.1:0-2495 GCA_964438685.1 uncultured Acidobacteriota bacterium | reverse complement strand
CCACGAACGCGCCGAACTGCGCCACGCGCGTGACGCGGCCAGGCAGCCGTTGGCCCACTTTGTACGTCTCGCCCACTCTCGACCAGGGGTCGGCGGAGAGTTGCTTCAACCCGAGCGAAATCTTCTGCTTTCCCTCGTCCACGCGCAGGACCTTGACCGTAATCTCCTCGCCCGGCTTGACGATCTCTGCCGGGTTCGACACGCGGGACCACGCCATCTCAGACACGTGGAGCAATCCCTGGACGCCTGCGCCGAGATCGACGAACGCTCCGAAGTCGCGAACGGAGGTGACATGGCCGGTCAGGACGGCGGCGGCAACGATATTGTCTCGGACCTTCGCGGCGTTCGCCCGCTGCTCCTCCTCGAGGAGAGCGCGCCGGGAGACGACGATGTTCTCGCCGCCCTCCTTGTACTCAATGATGCGGAATTGGTAGACATGCCCTTCGTGCGCCGACGCGTCCGTGCCGCGGAGGTCGATTTGGGAAATCGGACAGAACGCGCGACGGCGGCCGAGGCGCACCTCATAGCCGCCCTTGATCTGCCGTTCCACCTTTCCTTCCACCGGCAGGCCGCCTTGAAAGGCGACTTCGAACTGCTGATCGCTCGCGGCCGCCCCCCCCAGCCTTCGGGAGAGCGTCAGCCCGCCTGAGGTTGATACCACCATCGCCTGAACCAGGTCGCCCAGCTTGACCTCAATCTCGCCCGCCGCGTTCTTCAGTTCGGCGATAGCCATGACGGCCTCACCCTTGCGGCCCACGTCGATGAGCGCCACCTCCGGGCCGATCGAGACGATCCTGCCCTCAACGAACTCGCCCTGATCGAGGCGCTTGGCCTGGACCGAAGCCTCGAACATTGCGGCAAAGTCTTCCCCTTGATCACTCACGGCACACTCCTCGTCATGATTGCGCTTCGCCCGCCGGCTCTCATTCCCTCGCGTGCGCACAAACCGACACCCGGCGATTGTACCAGCAGGATCGAATCACAAGAAGAGGGAACTCAATAGCCTGCCAGCAGCAACCAAGCCGGTTCCAGCTCCACATTCGGTATAGCCGGAGCTATTGTGGTTGCACGCAATTCCCTTCCCTTTGCACTATGCCTGGGGAAACGGTAGTATCGCGTTTATGACGGATAAGCAGGCGGTAATTGACGCGCTTCAGAGACTCCCGGAAGGCGCGACGCTGGAAGAAATCAGCGAAGAGTTGCGCAACATGGCGTCCATCCGGCGCGGACGTGCAGACATTGCGGCGGGCCGCACCAAGACTCACGAGGAAGCGGAGAAACTGCTGGAGTCCTGGGCCACAGCATGGAATTCAAGATAGTCTGATCAGATGCGGCGATAGCCGACCTCCAGGACATTTGCTCCTACGTCGCCCAGGACGACCCGCAAGCAGCCCTCCGCTTCGGGCGGGGCATCCTCGAACACGCACACGTTCTGGAATCCTTCCCCTTTATTGGGCCCACCTATCCGCGCGGCGCGAAAGGGGCGCTGCGCGAAATCGTCTTTCGTTCCTACCGGATTTTCTACGACGCCGGCGAACCTTTACACCGCGTGGAGATTCTTCACGTCTGGCACCTTAGACGTGACGAGCCGGAATTTCCAAAGGGCTAGGCATCAAGAAGCCACAGTGAGTGATTTGCTGACTGCGGACTTTTCTTCAATGGACCGGCTCCAATGACCATTGCGCCCCGGCAATCCTTCTGCCTAAAGTGCAAGGGCCCACGGTCAGAGACGCCTGCGGCGGGGCGGTGTCGAACCGGAAATGTGGCAACTCCAGTCTCCCGCCTCTGACGGAGATACCCATTTTCCCCTTGTTCCCCTGTCGAAATCACTCCTTTTCACACGTCACCCCCATAGAGGCGGCTTAGCGGTCAGACTTCGCGAGCCAAGGAACACGGAAAAGGGCATCTCGGGATGAGCACACCCCCGCTCGTGATCACCCTGCCGGTCGCTTAACCGCCGCTGTGGTCTATCCCGTAGCTTCTGGGCGTTGGGTTTGGATCGCGGGGTACCCGGAAAGTGGAATTTCGGACTTGGTCTGGCTTGAAGCAGGGGCGGCGGCCTTTATCCCGACCTTATCGGGACGCCGCCAGCTGGCAGGGTAAACTCGCCGCTATACGGTCAAACCGAGACACGCCCAAATTCAGGAAGTGCCAAGAAGTGAACTATGGGAGTATTATAAGGGGGGTCAAAGTAACCTCCTGAGGGAAGGCAGCACGGCATGAGCCCGGGCAGCGACCCAGGTGAAAGAAGGATTTGTGGCAGAAGAAAGACTGAAGATTGCAGTATTCATTGATTTTGACAACATCCAGATTGGCGTCAAGGAGACTCTCGGGAAGGATTTTGACGTTTCCATTGTTCTCGAAGCGCTTAAAGAGCGGGGCGAAGTGGTCAGCAAAGTCGCTTATGGCGATTGGCCGCGCGCCAGCGAATATAGCCGCCAGATGACGCAGCACGCCATCCACATGGTGCAACGCAGTGTGACGCCGCGCGGCGA
>CAYTMD010000680.1:0-2507 GCA_964438685.1 uncultured Acidobacteriota bacterium | reverse complement strand
ATCGGCGGCGGCGCGGGCCCACTGGCAAGCTTGCGGAATTCCGCATTCTCAAGCTTTAGCGATCTCGCGTCCGACTCGGGGAATCCCCACGCTTCCACGGCATCGCCCGGCTGGACAATGGTTGGCTGGGATGTTTCAACCTTAAGGCTATCCGTCGCGTCCTTGATATACAGCGCGCGGGAAACGATTTGCAGGGTCACGATTCCGCGGACCTTCGCCCGGTGCCCGGAAGTGGTTCGCGCGCTCAGCCTGGCAAGGTCACCAATCGATTCCACGGGAGGGGATTCTGGCAGGAGGGGGCTCGACTCTACGACCTGTAGAAAGTGAATGTCTTGAGCATAAATGACAGTTCCGATCATCTGGTGCCGCGGATTGAATACTCCCCCGCAAGTGCCCTGAAGGATGATTTTGGAATCAACCAGGTTGCTCAGGGCGTTTTCGGGGTAGCGCCGTATGACCACCTTGATGTGGCCTGACCCGATAGCCAGGGAGAGCAGGAGTCTTTTCGAAGACTCTTGCACTTGCGCGGAGTGGACAATCCCTGAAACCTCGACCCACTGGCTATCTTCCCGCCCTAAAATCAGATCCTCAAAGCGAGGGCGTCGAGGCTCCGGCAAGGGGAGGCGCCCCAGAACGCTGATACGGGGTTTCTCGATCTGGTTTGCAAACCAGCCATGTCCGGTGACCCCTTCGACTTCCACAAGCTGGCCGGCCGCGAGACCAAGATCCTCATCCGGCGCTTGAACGTAAATTCCACCCGTGGAATCCTGAACAAAAAGTAAGGCAGGCCCACCGTAAAAGGTTACAACCCCTTGAATTCGAACCGGATGCCCACGGTCGGCGTCTCTCACCGAGAGCTTGAGGATTTCGTCAATTTGCGTCAATACGGACAGGAATGCGAACCCCTGTGGGCTGGGGTGTTGCTGCCCCCAAGTCTCCCCCAGTCCAGGGGAGACGCTTAGGCAGCAGAGGGCTATTAAGAGTCTTGACGCCGACCGAGTGTTCATTGCAGCGGATGGGCTTTATTGCTCCTTCGCTTCAGACCTGCCGGGTTTTGGATTCAAAATGCCGCGTACCCAAATGCGGCCTTTCAATCCTCTCCCGGCAAACTTCGTGCTTAATTGCAGAAACGCAAGCCTGAAAGGAGCTTTCAAGTAGATCAAAGAAACTCACAGTCAGACTGGCGGTGCTTCCTCTATTATCTCTTCGGCATATTGGAAGAGAACATGATGGAAAGATTGGGATATTTGGTGGCGTCCCATGTAATTTCTCACCATGATTGGACGGGCATCTTTAATTCTCGAAGTAGGGGTACAAGACCTTGGCCCCTACAACACCAACTGTCCTTTCTCGCCCGTGTAAGGAATTAGCCGGAACGGCACCCCAGGTCGAATAGCGCAGTCCCCCTTTCGCTGATGGTTCTCAACCCCAACCTTGCCAACCGCCCCACAGTAGAGATAAAGATTTTGAAATCTTTGCGCTGAAGGCCCAAAACGTCCGTTCCTCACGAAAGTCCTGAGGGAAATTGCCGATGGAGCAATGCGGGAGATTCTTACGCGGGGGAAATTGCGGACTCCGGGCACCCCCAGGATGCGCAAGTTATGATTCGATTGACCCGGCTGAACAACCGGCCCTTGGTGGTTAATTCGGAACTCATCAAGTTCATCGAAAATGCGCCCGACACAGTCATCACGCTGGTCACGGGCGAAAAAATCGTTGTACTTGAAACCGCCGATGAGGTGATGAACCGGATTGTCGACTATCGCCGGCGACTCCGCATACCGGCATCGGCTCTCCCCCCTTCCGACAAATCCGTTGGGTCCGGTGAGAATCTCGCGGGAATGAAGATGCCGGCAAAGCCACAGGAGCCTTCCGAAGATGAGGAGTAAGGGGATCTGACCTTGGACAAGAGCAGTTTAGCTGGGGTGCTGATTGCCGTCGGAGGGATTCTGGCCGGCCTTCTGCTGGAAGGCGGGAAGCTTGCTCAGATTGTCCAACCCACGGCCGCCATGATTGTATTTGGCGGCACCATCGGCGCGGTCATGCTGCAGTTTCCCCTCCCGGTGGTCTTCGCCAGCTTCAAGCGCATGGGCCATGTGTTTTTCGATCCCCAAGGTGATCCGCAAGAACTCGTTAGGGTAATCGTCGAATTCGCCCATAAGGCTCGCAAGGAAGGCATTGTTTCGCTCGACCGGGAACTTGATAAGGTCACGGAGCCCTTCCTCCGCAAGTCCCTGATGCTTGCGGTGGACGGCACCGAGCCCCAGGAGTTGCGCAAGATGATGGAGCTGGAACTCGACAATCAGGCTGAGCACGAAGAGCGCATTCCCCAGGTGTTCGAGGCCGCCGGTGGGTTTTCTCCCACGGTGGGGATTATCGGGGCGGTTCTGGGGTTAATTCAGGTTATGCAACACCTGGATAACATTGATGAAGTTGGCCGCGGGATCGCGGTTGCCTTCGTGGCCACCATTTATGGCGTGGGCGCCGCCAATCTGCTCTTCCTGCCA
>CAYTMD010000679.1:0-2514 GCA_964438685.1 uncultured Acidobacteriota bacterium | reverse complement strand
CACCCGCGATGTTCTGCCCCGCCGGATTGAGAAATGGCTGGCAGCAAAGAAACCTGCCGAGGGGCAACCGGCAGCCCACGACGCGGCTTCCAAGTGAAGGTGATATGACCCGCTAACCGTCAACGTTCTCTGACTTGTGGATGTTCATTGACGGGTTTCGGGGCGATTCCTATAATTGTCTGTTCCAGACTGAGTCATCCTATGATGAAAAGAATCCTAATTATCCTGCTTGCGCTCTGCGCCGTTCCCCAATGGCTCCCGGCGCAAGCGGCAAAGCCCGCCGCACCCTCTCAGGGCCTGCAGGAGATCCCCACCAGCACCCAGCCCATCCGGTCGCATGTTTACCTGGTTAACGTGCCCTTGACGGTCACCGACAAGAGGAATCGCCTGAAAATCACGATGACCAAAGACGAGTTCAGCCTTTTCGAAGACGGCAAGGCACAGAATATCCAGTATTTCAGCCGTGAAACGGACCTGGCGTTGCGCATCGGCCTTCTGATTGATACCAGCAATAGCATTCGCGACCGCCTGTATTTTGAGCAGCAAGCGGCCACCGATTTTCTCGCTGACACCATCCGCAAGGGTAAGGACAAGGCCTTTGTGGTGGGTTTTGACGTGGAGCCGCAACTGATTCAGGATTACACCGACAACGTCGAGCAACTCTCCAATTCCATTCGCGGCTTGCGGGCGGGTGGCGTCACCAGCCTTTACGACGCCATATACTTTTCCTGCAAGGAGAAACTCCTCTTCTTCCCGCCGCCTGAGCCCTATCTGCGCCGCATGATGATTGTAGTCAGTGATGGTGAGGACAACCGGAGCGAACACTCACGCGAAGAAGCGCTCGCCATGGCGCAACGGGCGGAGGTGACGATCTTTGCCATCAGCACCAACCGCAGTGGGACGGAGCAGCGCGGCGACAAGGTGCTGAAGGAGTTCGCGCGGGAAACCGGCGGCCACGCTTATTTCCCCTTCGAAGCCATTGATCTGGCAGCGGATTTTCGAGCGATTGCCAGCGATCTGCGTACCCAATTTCTGCTCAGCTATACTTCCACAAATACCGCCCGGGACGGGACCTTCCGTAATATCTCGATATTGCCCGTTGATAAAACCCTGCACGTTCGCGCCAAGGCCGGTTACTTCGCACCTTCACAATAGTTAGCTTTCTGGTGCGTAGTATCCGCGCCGGGCGCTCACCTTGCCGTTCCCGGACCGCACTTTGACTTCAATCTTGCGGAAAGTCCCATCAAGTTTGCTGTTGGTGGGCGTGTAACCCAGCAGGTACTGGGTGCGCAGTTCGTTGGCGATCTGTTGGAATGCCACCGAGGTATCATTGGCATTCTTGGCTTTGATGACCCTGCCCCCGGTTTCGTCTGAGAATTTTCGCAGTACCGAATCGCCGCTAAAACCCAGTCCGCCGTAAAAAGCCCGGTCGCTGATATCGATTGAGTAGATGATGATGTCTGATTTTTGTGCCGCCTCGAGAGCGGTCTCCAATTTGACCCTGCTTCCCTGGTCTTCGCCGTCCGTCAGCAGGATCAGGACCTTGCGGCCCACTTCGTTCTTCAACAGTTCGTGCGCGGAGAGGTAGACCGCATCGTAAAGGTGCGTTGCCCCAGCCGCATCGCCCGAGGGAAAAGTTCCCGTGGTGCGGACGCCTCCTCCGTTGATCACATTCTCTTCAATGGCCTTGTCCAGCAGATGCATGTCCGCGGTGAAGTCCTGAAGAAGTTCCACCTCCACATCGAAGTGCATAACGAAGGTGAGGTCTTTGGGCCGCAGGACTTCCCGCAGGAAAGCCTCCGCCTCCCTCTTCTCCACATCCAGCACGCGGCCCTGGCTGGGACTGGTATCCACCAGGATGCCCAGAGTCAGCGGCGTGTCAGCTTCGCGCGAAAAATAGCGGATTTGCTGCTCTTTCTGGTCTTCTTCAACCAGGAAATCTTCTTTGTTGAGGTCGGGAATCAAGTGGCCGTTCTTTTGGCGCACCACCGCATAGATGCTCACAACCTCAATGTTGACCTTCAGGGTTGAACCGGGCGGAGGGAGTTCCTGCTTCTCCTGCGCGCCGGCAAAAGAGGCCGCCGGCACCAGAAGGCAGACTGCGCAAACGATATTCCGCATAATTTTCGAGAGATGTGGGGAAGAGATGTGATCGATGTTCATGGTTGTCCTTGGGGGCGTCCTTGACCCTTTTGCGTTGGATGCAAATTATTTGCCGCGCGTCGAACCCGATTTTTCGTTCCTTCCCTGCGGATAATAGCTTCCATTCGTTTACCGGCAACCGATTCTGCCGCGAGCGTGAATTGAAAAGATGCCGAACTTTGCTTGCAGCCGCTGGTAATGCGGCTCCGAACGATGTCTCATCGGTCATTAATGGCGAAAATTTCGCATCCTATCGCCGCGTGGAGATGAAAATTTTTCCTTCATGCTTCACTTTTTCGACGTCAACAATCACTTTCCTCTTGACAAGATAATTCGGTTACTCTAAACATGATGATTGAATACGCGCTCCGC
>CAYTMD010000678.1:0-2517 GCA_964438685.1 uncultured Acidobacteriota bacterium | reverse complement strand
TCGTTGTTTACGATCGGTACACCAAATGCCGTTGCCGCCGAATGCAAATTTCCAAACCTCAGGACACCGGTTGCGCACCCAATAAAGGAAGTGCGCAGGAGCTGGCGTGTCGAGCCTGGTGTTGCACTTTGGAAGCAGGGATTGGCGATCGGCATTGTGGATACTCCAAGATTCCCCCAGTTTCCCCCAGTTTCCCCGAGAATATCAAAACCGTTGACTAGTTGCACTTTGAGATTATAATGCTCATCATTGACGATTGTTTTATTCGTTCTTGCGAGTGGGTGTCGTGGGGGGACGGGCGTTGGAAGGCTTCGCATTCAAAAGTGGGAAGGGAAGCAAGCGCCCTGCGGTTTGAACCTCCAGCGCTGAGATGAGTACTGTCAGGGTTGCAGAACATGGGCGGCACCATGATCGAGAGTCCGAATGAGCGGGCGAGGGCTTATCGAAAACATGAAAATGATGAAGGAGAATAGGAATTATGGGGGATATCCGGTTTGAAAGGCTCTTTAACCAGAACGAACGTGCTGTGATCGTGGCGATGGATCACTGCTTGTTTAACGGTCCGCAAGAGGGGATGCTCAACCTGGCGGAAACTGCGAGCCGGATTGCTCCCTGTGTGGATGGGATCTTGCTCTCACCCGCGATGCTGCCCTTCTGCCGGCACGCCTTTAACTACAAAGGGGCGCCGATGGCCGTGGTGCGGCTGAATTGGAGCACCACGTATTGCACGAATTGGGATTATCATGAGGGCGCGACGGTGGAAGCTTTTACGCCGGCGGAAGCATTGCGTTTGGGCGCAGATGTCGTGCTGGTTTCGCTTACCTTGGAAACGGGAAGTGAGGCCAACGACGCCCGCAATGTAGCGCTTTTCCGGAAACTCTGCCGCGAGGCAAAGCGGTTGGGCCTGCCCGTGGTGGGGGAGTACTTCCCCGTGGGCGGCGAAGAAATGACGCCGGAACGGCTGCACGCAAGTGTTTACATGGGGGTAAGGATTATCGCGGAGCTGGGAGCGGACCTGGTCAAGACCTTTTACACCACGGATTTTCGTGCGGTTATTGAGAGTTGCCCGGTTCCCGTCCTGGGGTTGGGGGCGGCGCGGATGCCCACGCAGCGGGACGCGTTGCAGTTGGCCGCGGACGAAGTTGCGGCGGGAGCGCGGGGCGTGGTGTTTGGTCGGAATGCCCTTCAGGTTCCCGACCCGCCCGCTTTCCAGAAGGCCCTGTGTGACGTGGTAAAACGGGGAGTTTCTCCCGATGAGGCGGTGCGAAGGTACCACTTGGAGGCACTTGCGGCTCAGCGGGTCTGAGAAGGCGTCGTAGCCTAAGCCGCAGTGACCTGACGTGCCGGTGGTGCAGGTAGGATGAAATGTTTCGGACAGGAGGCAGGGAATGAGCAGCAAGCACATCGGGAAGAGCGATTTGGCCGGCAAAGTCGTTGACGTCCACGCGCACGTGGGCATCAACATCAAGGCATTTGCGGAGTCCGGATTCCCTTACTGTAGCAGCGTCGAGGACCTCTACTATCGGCAGACCGCCAATGGGGTGGATTGCTCGGTCATCTTCCCCATCACCCCGGAACTGTTTTTCGACATTCCCCGATATGCGGAAACCGGGGAACTGGTCGCCGCGGCGCGGCCCATTTCGAAGGCTCCCTACGCACAAGAGAACACGATGCTCTTGTACGACGTCTTCCGCTTTTGTCCGGAACGGGCGGGCCATTTCCTTCCCTTCATTTCCGTCGATCCGGGGCGCAAGATCCCGGAACAGTTGGCCGTGATACGGGAACTGGAGCAGGAGTTCCCCATCTACGGGATCAAGATCAACCCGGTTGGATGCCAGACGAAGGTCACCAAACTTCTGGAGGAAGGGGAAGTCTTCCTGGAGCTTGCCCACCAGCACAATTGGCCGCTGTTGTTTCACGTAACGGCGGATCCGCGGGAGGGGTTCTCCGGTGCAGCGGAAACATTCCAAGTGCTGGAAAAGCATCCGGAGCTTCGTTATTGCCTGGCGCATTGCATCGGCTTGCACCGCGAATTTCTTGACCGTGCCAATGCCATGCCGAATGTCTGGGTTGACACCTCCGCCCTTAAGATTCAGGTCCAACTGGCCCATGAGGACAGCCCGCTGATGGCGGCGCCGCCCCACCGGTTGGAGTGCGACTGTTCCGACCACGTCAAGGTAATGCAAGCGCTGGTGCAGCGCTACCCCGAAACGATCATTTGGGGTTCCGACGCGCCTTATTGCAGCTACATCACGCGCCGCCTGCAGGCGGAAGGGCATTACCACGAATTCCGGCTCAAAGGAACCTACGAGCAAGAGAAGCAAGCCCTGGACACACTTCCGCCCCGGGAGCGCCAGCAGCTTGCGTCCAATACACTCGATTTCATCTTTGGGTAGGAGCGCCAGCAGCAATACGGGTCACTTAATGGGTTTCAGTGCAAGAAGTGGAAAATGGTCAATGGGTGACCCCCTCACCCGTCTCCGTCGGCTGACGGACTGATGAAAACGCCGGTTGCGG
>CAYTMD010000677.1:0-2567 GCA_964438685.1 uncultured Acidobacteriota bacterium | reverse complement strand
CAGGGTGAAGGCCAGCTCCTGCACGGCCGTCGAGCCCGCCTCGCGGATGTGGTACCCGCTGATGGAAATGGGATTCCAGCGCGGAACCTCGCGGGCCCCGAAGGTGATGGTGTCAACGACCAGGCGCATGGAGGGGGCGGGCGGGTAAATGTACTCCTTCTGCGCGATGTACTCTTTCAGAATGTCGTTCTGAGTGGTGCCGGAAATGTTCTTCCAGTCCGCGCCACTTTTCTCCGCCACCACCAGGTACATCGCCCAAATGATGGCGGCGGGCGAATTGATGGTCATGGAGGTGGTGACTTCCTGAAGGGGCAGGCCCGCCAGCAAGGTTTCCATATCCGCAAGGGAAGAAACCGAAACGCCGCAGTGCCCAACTTCACCCTCGGCCAGCGGATGGTCGCTGTCATACCCCATCAGGGTGGGCAGGTCGAACGCAATGGAAAGCCCCGTCTGACCTTGCTTCAGCAGATAATGCAGGCGCTGGTTGGTGTCCTCGGGGCTCCCAAACCCAGAGAACTGGCGCATGGTCCAAATCTTGCCGCGATACATCGTGGGATGAATCCCCCGTGTGTAGGGGTATTCACCGGGATCAGCCAGATCGCGGGAGTAATCAAATTCAGAAAGGTCCGCAGGCGTGTAAAGGAGGTTGATCGGCACATCAGAGAGGGTCGTGAATTCTTTTTGACGCTCGGGGGATCTCTTCAGCGCGGGCTTGAGGGTTTGCTCCTCCCATCGTTTTTCGCCGGCAGAAGGTTGGCGGTGGGCAATCTCATTTGCCACCTCAGCGCCCGCCTTCTTGTTGTCATTCACGATGATAATCCGCCCCAAGGCATGTTAGAGCAGGGGCAGATTCAAAGTCAAACTGGACAATCTAGCTATCGGATCATCGGGTCATCGGGTCATTGAAAACCACATGGCTCAGCAAATTAAGTCGTTTTATGCCGGACACAGCCAATATCCGATGTGAAAGAGCGTACCAACCAAGGGTTACGTACCGCCTTCGGCCCTTTGATTGCGTCTCTCTCGCCCGCCGAACATTTCTAAGAGGATAGGCCTTGCCTTGTTGGCCACCTCCAGATACGAGAACCAATCCAAACAGCAACATACCAAAGGGGATGAGCAACATGGGATCCCATCCCGTCTGGCCGAGGGACAGTTCGGCAAGAACGGAAAGAATGCCGACGCCGACACCACCGAACCAGAAACACATGAATGCAGCCGCGAACGGGTGTAGACCCATCTTGATGGCAATCGTTGTGCCGAACGGACCGGGGCCAAATGAGCCTCGAATTATCGGAAGGAAAGAATTTCGATAGTGGATTATCCGTGTGATTTCGAAGCCGTCGCTTGAGATGGTGCCTTGAAACGCCGTGTGACCACGCCCGAGGTGAAACCACTTTTTGGGCTCAGTTTGGGAATTCAACGATGCGATGATACTTTCCACCGACATGGACGTATCGATCACGTATGAATCGGACGGCCAGACTCGCATTCTCTCCCTTGGCCAATTTTCGTATTTGACGACCTGCCGAAGCCGCTATGTAGGCGGCTTAAGACAGGCACTTACGCTCAGTGCCTACCGCTTATTGCCTGGTGCCTACTGCCCTAACGCGGCTAGTTTAGTTTCACTGGCGCCGGGGTCGCCGCCGAGCCTGGAATGTTGGGCACGCGAGTTACTGTTCCCTGTACGGCGTCATTTAATTCCACGCTGTAGTCGGGAAGGATGGTCCCCACTGCCTGCTGGTACTGCGTGATGGCTTTGGCGTAGGTTGAGTGGGCAGTGACTTCGTTGCCCTCGGCGTTGGCCAAATCGCGTTGTGCCTGAATGACCAGGAATACCGTGGACTCGCCCAACTGGAATTTCTTCTGTTCGGCATCAAGGGTCTGGCGGGCGAGGATGGTGGCTTTTGACGTTGCATCAATTTGCGCTTTGGCTTGAATGACGCCAATCACCGCCTGGCGAACCTGCTGCGCGACGTTGTTTTTCCATTGCTGCAATTGTGTCTCAAGCTGCCGGCGCTCCAGAAGGGCGCGGGCCGTGTCGGCTTGCGCCTGCCGGTTGCGAATGGGGATGGAGAGATTGACGCCAAAGGAATAATTAGGATAGTCGCCGCGGAAGGTCTGGCCGAAAGCTTGGGAAACACCGCCGGTAGTCGTCCCTGTCGGCGCGACCAGCGTGGAGCCGGATATACAATTCTTACCATAAGATGTAGTTCCCGCCGGGCAGACCAGTTGGTCGCCGGACAGTCCGGAAGCGATGTAAGTGCCAAAAACGTTCAGGGACGGAAGCAGGCCGTTGCGCCGCAGGGCGATGGTCATGTCCTGATCCTTGAACTTCAATTCCGTTTGCTCGATCTCGGGGCGATTGGCGAAGGCCCGTTGCAGTGCCTCTTCCAGCGGGGGGACGTCATTCGGCCGGGGCTCGGGAAGTTTGTCTTCGGTTTCTATTTGGGCGCTGGCCAGTTCCGGACCCACCTGGCGCGAGAGTGCCGTTTTGATCAGTTCGGCCTGTTGTTGAAGATTCGTCTGGGCCACGATCAGGGCTTGCTGATCGGTGGCGACTTCGG
>CAYTMD010000676.1:0-2588 GCA_964438685.1 uncultured Acidobacteriota bacterium | reverse complement strand
CTCTTGGGCCTACTGAAATCCTGTCGACTCTGATGCCATTCCACTTTTGCCTTTTGCCCTTGCTATTGCTGCTCCGTCGAACGAATTCCATTTTGGTAAAGACCCCCTCACCCCCCGCCTTGCGGTCCCCCCTCTCCCCCAAGGGGGCGAGGGGAAATGTATCCTTAGTTTCGATGTCGAATTCACGATGGCTGAGTGCAGTCCACTGGGAGTAGGTGTAGCGCGGACCCCCGTTTTTGGGGTCCGCGGCTCTTCTCTGGCAGAAACCAATAATCTCCATAACGAGAATGTCCTCGCATTAGCCCGGATTGCTCATGAATTTCTTGGAGCGATGGCGGAAGGAAAAGCTTTCACACAAAGGTCACAGAGTGAGGGTACAGAGAGCACGGAGACGTCTCCGCGAATTTCTCTGTGCACTGTGACCAAACGGCTCGGTGGTTCCAACGGTTATAGACTCCGTGCACTCTGTGTGAAACCTTCTTCTATGCGCTCCGCTCTCTCGTTTTCCTGAGTAATCCGGGTTAGGGACATGTTCACTTAATCGGCTTCAGGACAAGAAGTGGAAAATGGTCGATAGGTGACCCCCTCACCCGTCCCGCCCCGGCTGGTGAAAACGCCGGTTGCGGTCCACCCTCTCCCCCAAAGGGGCGAGGGAAGTAAATTTGAATCCCCTCTTCCCTCGACCCCTTGGGGGAGAGCGGCCGGGGGTGAGGGGGTCGAGTAGGAACCAGTCAGCTTATATGAACAGTATTGGGGTTAGGGAGCGTGAATCGAAGTGAGCACCGCAGACCTCGACCCCGGAGGCGTGCCTACCCCCGGCAAAACTCCCGCTTGCGGAGTTTCCACCCGCGACGCATGATGAACTCTATTCATTTCTCCGAGGATGTGACCGTGAATCGATTCAACCCGTTTTTCGTTTTCATCATGTCGTTTATCCTGGCTATCGCCGCTTTCGGCCTCTCGCCGGACCAGCCGCGCAAGCCTTCCATTGCAATTAGCAACGGCGGCAACGAAATCGGCCTGGTGACGCCAGGCCTCACACGAACAATCCGCGTCGGCGACCGCGGCGTTGCAACCACCAGCCTTAAAGTGGGCGGGGGGGAATTGCTGCGTCAACCCAGTCACGAATTCGGTCTGCGATTCCAATTCGCATCTCCCAACCGCAAGCCCCAGGGCCTGAAGCCCGGTGAGGGCGGCTCGATTAACTCCACCGCCACCTTTCACAGTGGCGGTACCGACACGCTCGACGTAACCGGACTTGGCGGCCCGATTGATGAAGGCGTGCGCTGGGTTAATCCCGTCACGGTTCAGGGCGACGCGAGCCGCGTGAACCTGGAACCCTTCACTGCCACGGTCACGCAACCCAAAGATGGGACGACGCAAGTCACGCTGCGCGCCCCAGCATCCGCGCATGGACCGTTGGCCGGGGTTTCCGTGACTCTGGTCTATGAGGTCTACGCAGGATTTCCGGTGGTTCGCAAGTGGATGGAAATCAGCAACGGCAGCAAGAACTGGATGAAGATTGACCATATGCTGATCGATGATGTGGACATCGCTGCGCCTTACGATCTGCGCTCACCGCTGACGCCAGCCGAGCGTGGCGCGGGTTCCAGCCTGATGGCGATGACCAATCACGAAGGGTCAGTGGGAGTGATTGCAGCCAGCGAAGTGCCCTCCGCGCTACGCCGCATTACCGACGGCGGGGCGATGGGTTACACCGATGAGCTTTTCGAATGGGTGCTGGGCCCGAACGAGACCTTCACCTCCGAGCCGGTTTTCTTTTTCGGCTTTTCCGGAAAGACCCAGCAACTGCAATCCGGCGCTTCAATAGCACTCGACCGCGCGGTGGAAGGTCCATTGCAAAACTTCCTGCGCCAGCAACTCGGCATCGCCGCGCGCTCCGCAAACCTTCCCGCGCCAACCTGGGTGACATGGTCCAACTTTGTCGAGCATATTGATGACGCCATCGTCCGCAGGCAAGCGGATATCGCCGCGCAAGCAGGCTTTCGTACGCTCGCATTCGACGACGGTTGGCAGAAGGGCAGGCTCGGCGCGGAAATCGATGCGCAGAAATTCCCCGACTTCGCCGCCACCTCCGATTATGTGCGCTCGAAGGGGCTGCGGCTCGGATTGTGGGTTTCCTGCTTCCGCGATCCCGATTCCAAGGATCTGGCGACGTTGCCCAACGCCGCCAGCCGTCCGGCGATCCACCGGCTC
The DNA here is from genome assembly GCA_964438685.1 of uncultured Acidobacteriota bacterium. Taxonomy (GTDB): domain Bacteria; phylum Acidobacteriota; class Terriglobia; order UBA7540; family UBA7540; genus Bog-366. The sequence goes on along the minus strand of CAYTMD010000676.1, from coordinate 371 downwards.
AATGGGCTGGGCATGAGCTTTGCCAGCTCCTGGCGCGAGTATTACACCCACGATCTCTCCGCCTTCGCGAACCACTATGGTGTGAGCTATTTCAAGCAGGACTTCACCAACATTCGCTTCGGTGACGCGGCCGCAGAGCATGAGAGCAGAACTCGCAAGGAGTCATTGCTGCGCGGCCTGAGAGGGCTTCTGGATTCCCAGGACCTCATTCGACGCGATGCCCCTTCAGTCACAACGGAGATTACCCATGAGATTTACTGGGGCACGCCGGGCGTTCCCTGCGACCTCGCCGCCATTGAACACGCCGACCTTTACCACACTCCGCCCAACGATTATTCCGGCGACGGCAAGAGCAGCCAGCCGTGGGTCCC
>CAYTMD010000675.1:0-2590 GCA_964438685.1 uncultured Acidobacteriota bacterium | reverse complement strand
CATCAATTGCGAAACCATGCCGACTCCCGGGATCGCCTATGACGGTGGCTACGCGGAGTACATGCTGGCGCCCGCCGATGCCCTGGCGCTGATTCCTGACGGCATTCTCGCAGAGGAAGCCGCTCCACTGCTCTGTGCGGGCATCACGACCTTCAATGCGCTGCGCCACAGTGGCGCGCTGCCCGGCGACCTGGTGGCGATACAAGGGGTCGGCGGGTTGGGCCACCTGGCGATTCAGTTTGCCAACAAGTTTGGATACAAGGTGGCAGCGGTTAGCCGGGGGACGGACAACGCCGCCCTGGCGCGAAAACTCGGCGCACACCATTACATCGATAGCCAGGCCTCCAGTCCCGCGGAACAATTGCAAAAACTGGGTGGTGCGCGAGTGATCCTGGCCACCGCGCCAAGCGGCCACGCCATGACCGTACTGTTCGATGGGCTCGGTACCAACGGCAAAATGGTGGTGGTGGGCGCGAGCATGGAGCCCATCCAGATAACACCCGTCCAGTTAATCACGGGCCGCAGGGGCCTTCAGGGGTGGCCTTGCGGCACATCGGCGGATTCCGAGGATACGCTCAATTTCTCCGTCCTTACTGGCGTACGGCCCATGATTGAAAAATTTCCGCTGGAACGCGCTCCCGAAGCGTATGAACGGATGATCAGCGGCAAGGCGGAGTACAGGGTGGTCCTTACCATGCCGGCGGTCTAACCCGTCGTGAGAGACAAGGGATAGTTTGCCCTGAGCACGGTGATGGGATGGTCGTGTTACGATGCGGAGCTGCGAATAATTTCTGCAAGGAGATGATTTGAGCGACAAGCGAAAGCACAGCAGGCGTCGGGAAGGCCGCAAGCGCATGGACCGCCGCGTTGGTGACCGTCGCGCGGGGGGAGTGCCTCCCGCCCCCGATACTCCTGCCAGGCACGACACCGGCAAACGCCGGCGCAGCACCGATCACAAAACTGTTACCAAACCCGCAGCCCCGAAAGCAGCCGTGAAGGTTCACCCCAAACCGCATCATGCGTGAGGCCGGGTTTTGCTGCGGGGGGATCTCGTCGCCTCGAGGCATCTACCTCCAGTTTAATACGGGCCAATTTGATGATGTAGCGGCGGGTTACCTCGCCAAGCGGCCGCTACATCTGCCTTGCTGCCACCTCTACAGTCGGATATGATGAGCGCCGTTTCTGAGGCGCAGATATTCCTTTCGGTAGCAGAACCCCTGTCCTCATTGATATCCAGTTGCAAATATCTTTCTGAAGGTGATTCCATGAATGTACGAAAGCTCGTTAGTTCGCTGTTCTTTCTAGTGCTTTTATCAATAATTATTGGTGGCGCCGCTCGGGCGGCCGAGAATTCCTACCAGGTCACAGTGGATTGGAACTCGGTCTCCCGCGTTTCCAAGATGACCCCCACGCTCCAGGTGGTGGTTAATCCTCCCTTGAGGCGGGGTGCAAGCCTTCACGATCCTGCCTTTCGCGCCTTGCATGACATTGGCTGCGATGTGGTTCGGTATGTTCCCTGGCTGCCCTATCCCAAGCTGGCCGTAGCGGAGTTGGAGCCACCGAAAGACGGCAAGACCTCGTGGGATTTTTCCCTGATTGATCCCATGACCGTGGACTTTCTCGAAGCCACCAAGGGGCATTCCGTGATGCTGAATTTCAGCACCATCCCCCAGTGGATGTTCAAGACTCCCAAACCTGTGGCGTACCCGGCCGATCCTGACCAGCCCGTGTGGGATTATACCCAGGGGACGGAACTACGCGATCCCAGCATGAAGGAATTGGGTGACTATTACGCCCGCCTGGTGAGTTGGTACACGCTGGGCGGCTTCAAGGATGAATACGGCGTCACGCACAATTCCGGCCACCACTACAAAATTGACTATTGGGAGGTCTTTAACGAGGTCGAGGGCGAGCACAAGATGACGCCCGAGCAATACACGGAACGCTATGATGCCGTGGTGGCAGCGATCCGCCGGGTCGCCCCCAACATGAAGTTCGCCGGCCTGGCCTTGGCGGGTCCCTCGCGGGGGCCTGATTTTTTTGAGTACTTCCTGAACCACGCCCACCACAAACCCGGAATCCCTCTGGACATGATTACTTATCATTTTTATGCAACTCCCGCGGCCGACCAGACCCCGGAAGTCCAGCAGTACACCTTCTTCCTGCAGGCGGATCATTTCCTGGACACGGTGCGTTATGTGCAGTCCATACGCAAGCGGCTTTCGCCGAACACGCAGACGGACATCAACGAGCTGGGCTCAATCCTCCCGGATGACAACCGGAGCGGTCCCATCGTGATTCCGAATTCCTACTGGAATCTCTCCGGCGCGACGTATGCTTATGTTTTCGGCGAGCTGGCCAAGTTGGGGATTGAGTATGCGGGAGAATCGCAGCTTGTGGGGTACCCAACGCAATTTCCGTCGGTGTCCATGGTGAATTGGACAACCGGCCAGCCCAACGCCCGCTTTTGGGTGCTCAAGCTGCTGCACGATAACTTCGGGCCGGGCGACAAGTTGATGGACACCACCAATAAATCGCCCTATGTGTACGCCCGGGGGTTTACCACTCGTGATGGCAAGCATAAGGTGCT
>CAYTMD010000674.1:0-2624 GCA_964438685.1 uncultured Acidobacteriota bacterium | reverse complement strand
CACAGATCGAGGGAGGCTCGCATTCAGCCCACGTGCTGTTCCTCGCCAAAGTGCCTTCGGTGGGCTTCGCAGTTTACGACGTGCGCCCGGCCGACGCGCCCGCCGATGCTGCTTCCGAATTGAAAGTCAGTGAAACCTCTCTTGAAAATGCCCGCTATCGCCTGACCATCGATCCCAATGGCGATGTGTCGAGCATCTACGACAAGAGCATCAAGCATGAATTGCTCGCCGCTCCCGCCCGCCTGGCATTGCAAACGGAACACCCGTTCGATTGGCCTGGCTGGAACATGGATTGGGCTGATCAGCAAAAGCCGCCCCGCGGTTATGTATCAGGACCCGCCCAGATTCGCGTCGTGGAAAATGGACCGGTTCGCGTGGCCGTGGAAGTGACCCGCGAAACCGAAGATTCAAAGTACGTCCAGACCATAAGCCTTGCTGCTGGTGATGCCGGCAACCGGGTGGAGTTTGGAAACGTAATCGATTGGAAAACCAAGGAAGCAGCCCTGAAGGCCACCTTCCCTCTAACCGCCGCAAATCCCCTGGCAACCTACAATTGGGGATTGGGCACCATTCAACGCGCCAATAATGACGAAGGAAAATTCGAGGTTGCATCGCACCAATGGTTTGACCTGACAGACAAGAGTGGAGCTTACGGAGTCACCGTGCTTTCCGACTGCAAAACCGGGTCGGACAAGCCCGACGATAGTACTCTGCGCCTGACGCTGATCTACACGCCCGGCATCGGTGGCGGCAACGGCCATGATTACGCCGATCAGACCACGCAGGATTGGGGCCACCATGAGTTTGCTTACGGCCTCGCCTCACACGCCGGCAACTGGCAGAAGGGAAACACCGATTGGCAGGCGCAGCGCCTGAACGCTCCCCTGCTTGCTTTCCAAAGCACCAATCACCCCGGAACATTGGGGAAGAGCTTTTCCTTCCTCCATGTTGACAGCAATCACGTGTTTGTTACTGCCGTAAAGAAGGCCGAAGAGAGCAACGACATCGTGGTCCGTATGGTGGAGATGCGTGGTGAAAAGGCGCCGAATCTTCATGTCGCCTTTGCCGGCCCCATTACTGCAGCGCGCGAGGTGAATGGCCAGGAAATGCCCGAAGGTCCAGCCACCCTCGCAAAGGGCGAGCTCGAAACATCGCTGGAGCCTTACGGCATTCGTACTTTTGCGCTGAAATTGGCAGCCTCAGCCAAAACGCTACCGCAAATCCATTCCGTTCCAGTCGAGTTGAAGTACGATCTGGCCGCTGCCAGCGAAGATGGCGCGAAGGCGAAGACTGGGTTTAACGCCGCAGGCGACAACCTGCCGGCTGAAATGCTCCCCACCACTCTGCCCTTCAGCGGAATCACCTTCCACCTCGGTCCGGCATGGATGGATCACGCCAATGTGGTGGTGGCTCACGGTCAATCCATCCCCTTGCCCCCAGGAAAATTCAACCGCGTCTATATCCTGGCCGCCGCCGACGGAGACCAAAAGGCAGATTTCAAGGTAGGCGATACCACCGTTGGCCTGCACATCGAGAATTGGCAGGGTATGATTGGCCAATGGGACACCCGGACGTGGATCGACCGGAAGGTGGAAGTCCCCACACCCGCAGAGCCCGCTGCAGACGATCATAGCTGGCAGGCCGAGAAAACCCGGAAAATCCGCGCCGACGTGCAAGCCCATGGGCCCATCATGCGTATCGAACCGCAATACACCGGGCTTAGGCCTGGCTTCATCAAGACTGCTCCAGTGGCATGGTACGCCTCGCATTACCACACCGCTGACGGCACCAATAAACCCTACGATTACTGCTACCTCTATTCCTATTCAATCGTAATCCCCGAGGGAGCATCAAAACTGACGCTGCCGGATAACGATAAGATCCGGATTATGGCCATCACCGTTGCCGACACACCGGAAAGACTTCGCTCCGTCCAACGGCTCTACGACACCATGGGAGGGGAAGCAAAATAGCAGGCAGTAAGCGGAAGGCGGTAAGCAGTAAGCGGAAGGCAGTAGGGCGCTAGGGATCAAACCCAGAGCCCCTGTGCCCAAACGGTGACCTTCTGTTGCACGGGTGGCGCATACATCGACTCTTATGTATGCGCTTACCCAAACTTGCAACCTCGAAAGGACGCATACATAGAAAGCAATGTATGCGCCACCCGCCAAATAACAGGTGGTAAAATTTAGACGGAAAACTCAAAGGCCCCCGCATTGGTGCGGGGGCCTTTGTTTATGGCGTTATAAATAATCTATTCTTGACCAAACATGCGCCCTGGGAAGCGCATACATGAAAACCAATGTATGCGCCACCCATGTATGTCACTTTTGCCTTTTGACTTCGCAGCTGCCTTCTGGCCTGTGACTACTTCTGCGACACTTGGGTTTTGACCCCCTCACCCGCCTGCGGGCCGAAGCCCAAGACCTTTCTAGTTCTCCTGTATCCCTTCGGCGGGCGTAGGCCCGTCTCCGTCGGCTGACGGACTGATGACGGCGCCGGTTGCGGTCCACCCTCTCCCCCAAAGGGGCGAGGGATATAGATTCAAATCACCTCTCCCCTCGCCCCTTTGGGGGAGAGGGGGCGGGGGCATAGGCGTTAAAATAAGCATTGTCTTTTTGTCG
>CAYTMD010000673.1:0-2694 GCA_964438685.1 uncultured Acidobacteriota bacterium | reverse complement strand
CCGCGCAGGCCGCCCGCCGCATAGACCATCGACTCCGGCGCGCGGGCGGCGATTCCATCAGCGACGACATGAAGATGGAATGGCCCCATATGGGTTTGGAGACAGTCCTCAATAGAGCTCCCGACGTTATTCTGTTTCCCAAGACCGAGGCCTTTGCTCCCGGGGTCGACGAGTTTCAGAAGCTGCCGGGGTGGCGCGACCTAACTGCGGTAAAGAATCATCGCCTGTACTTTGTCGATGAAACCATTATGCGGCCCAGTCCGCGGCTGGTGGATGCGCTGGAAGAATTGGCCAATATCTTGCATCCACGCTCGTAGGTGATAGATCGAAGATAGCTCAATGACTCTTCCTCCCACTCGTAGAAACGTGCTGTTGCTCCTGCTGGTACTGGCCGCGGCACTGGTCCTTATTGATTTCGGCGCCCTGGCCCTTGGCGGCGTTCACCTTTCCCTGGGTCAGGTGTGTTCGGGACTTTTTGGTAAGAATGCCGGATCGGATGCCAGCGTCATCGTGCGGGATATCCGCCTGCCGCGCATCATTCTGGCGATGCTGGTGGGCGCGGCCTTGGCAGTATCCGGGACTGGGTTGCAGGCATTGCTCCGGAACCCCCTGGCCGATCCCTACGTCCTGGGAATATCAAGCGGCGCGGCCTTGGGAGCGATTGTGGCCCTGTGGATTGGCGGGCGAGTGGCGTCGTTGACTCCGTTCACCGCGTTTGCGGGCGCGATTCTGACGATGACCTGGGTTTACCTGTTGGGCCGGCGAGCGGGGCGGCTGTCAAGCTACACGCTTCTGCTGGCGGGAGTGGTAACCGCATCATTCCTTTCCGCCATGATCTTATTTGTGCTGACTTTGCTTTCCACGCGCGATGTGCGCGGCACGGCGTTCTGGCTCATGGGCGATCTGAGCGTGGTTACGGACGTGCAGATTCGTTTTCTTTGCCCTGCCATTTTCCTTGGCATCGTGGCCCTTTACGCGTTCTCCAAAGACTTGAATGTGCTTCTGCTGGGGGAAGGTGAGGCCGCGCACCTGGGTGTGAACGTGGGGCGCGTTGAGTTGGCGGTATATCTGCTAACGTCGCTGCTGACGGGTCTGGCGGTTTCGGTCAGTGGAGCTATCGGCTATCTCGGTTTGCTGGTGCCGCACCTCGGGCGGATGCTGGTGGGCAACGATCATCGCACCCTGATTCCCACTGCGGCGTTTGGCGGCGCCATCATGCTGGTGCTCTCCGATACGCTGGCGCGCACGCTGGTCTCACCGGCGGAACTACCCGTGGGAGCCGTGACTGCGGTGGCGGGAGCGCCGGTGTTTATCTACCTGCTCCGAAGGACCTCGGGGTAGCTTTGATTTTGGATTTTAGATTTTGGATTTTCGATTTGATTTCCCACCGATGCGTGAGGAGGGAACTACAAGTCAAAATGCGAAATGCAAGATGTAAACGGCGAGTTTGAAATTCGAAACCCGTCGCGATTTTCGATTTTCGCTTTTTCCTGGCCCCTAATACCCATTGTGTATGACTGAATCTGAACTCATTGCGAACAATGCCACCGCATGCGCGGAGGCCGAGCTTATTGCTGACTCCGTCGCTTTCCGTTTTACCCAATTTGCCCTCTCGCCCATCAGTTTGAAGGCTCGCGCCGGCGAATTGACTGCTATCATCGGGCCCAACGGGTCAGGGAAGTCCACGATGCTTGAAATCCTGAGTGGGCACTTGAAGCCCAAGTCAGGCGGCGTTTTTCTTGACGGCCAGAACCTGCACAAACTGTCGCCACGGGAGCGTGCCCGAAGAGTTGGATTGGCGCGGCAGGACACGATCATGCTGTTCTCATTCGAGGTGCAGGAATTTGTTCGTCAGGGGCGGCATCCGCACCTGGGCAACAGCCTGTTTGAAAGTCCGGAAGACGACCGATGGGTGGAATGGGCTCTGGAGAAGACCTGCCTGAAGGAATTTGCCCACCGCCGGGTTATGGAGATGAGCAGCGGGGAATTCCAACGCGCGGTCTTGGCGCGCACCCTGGCGCAGCGGCCCCGCCTGGTGCTGCTCGATGAGCCGACCGCAAATCTTGATATTGGCTACCAAGTGGAGATCTTCCGCCTGCTTCGTCAGCTTGTGAGGTCGGAAAATTTTGTGGGCATCGTCGTGACCCACGAACTGAATCTGGCGGCGGAAATGGCCGACTATGTGGTGCTGCTCCACGGCGGAAAATGCCTATGCCAGGGAAAGCCGGAAGAGGTTTTCCAGGCAGATTTGTTGAGCCGCGCCTTCCGCACTCCCGTCCTCGTTGATAAGAATCCCTCCAGCGGCCGCCCGCGTGTGACCTGGGTTGCGCCGTAAGCTCTAGCTTGGATTCTCACCTTGGGTAACCACCCCGGCGCACAGGGCGCCGGCCCTCCTGAATCAGGATGGGGGTTCTTTGACGGCTCCCCTCCTCAGATGATGCGAGGTGGCGCGCCGAGCGACGGGATGGTGCTGATCCGAGAGGGGGCGCGCTATTTATGACCACTCGTGTCCAAAATAGATCGCGTCAAGTTGGGAATGAGGTGCAGCACAAGCGCTCGCTATGCGGGGAAGCTGGGTCTCTTTCGCACGCTGGCGGTCAAGCCAACCTGTTACTAGCGGAGATCGAGGAAAGACATCTCCCTCGCCCCCTTGGGGGAGAGGGTGGACTGCAACCGGCGTTTTCACCAGCCGGG
>CAYTMD010000672.1:0-2696 GCA_964438685.1 uncultured Acidobacteriota bacterium | reverse complement strand
CAATCAAATTCCGATTGATCGTAAACGGCTTAATACATGAGTTTCAGAAGGAGGTAACGTGAGGGTTTCACTTTCTCCTAATGCAAATATCATTGCGGCATTGCTTTTCCTGACAGGAATGAGCTTGCCCGCCTGCGCGCAAACTCCCGATGATCTGTTACTCGATGTAAAGGATGTGAGTGCCCCGGACAGCCCCATCAAGCTCGCCGCTGGACGGGTCTCGTTCAAACAGGAGATCCATTCATACCGCGTGAATTCAGCAATTGCCCGGCACCTCGAGCTGGCGAATGTCTCTTCCAAGACAATTCTGGCTTACGAGGTTTCGTTCTACGCGATTCCACTCTATGGCGGAGCCTTATTGCGGGTGGACCGCCGGGACATGTTCTTTACGGAAAAATTGACGTTTGTGCCCGGCTTCCGCGAATCTCTGGACGATGATTGGCCAGAGTCGAGGGAGCAGGGTTCTGGGGAAGGACCAACAATACCTAAGAAATATACCGGGACCCCTAAAGCCGAGCTGAAGGTGGTTTTTGTGGAATTTGATGACGGCTCCACGTATGGGACCAGCGATTGGGGCAAACATCTGTCCGAAGGTCGAGCCGCGACCATCGGGTGGATCGTGGAATTTATCCACGCCTTCGAGAGCGGGGGGGATGGCGAACTGCGTACGACATTGACCAAGGCTTTGGCGCTGCCGGAAGACCTGGAGATAACCCGGGATTACCTGCGCATGTTTGACTATAATTTGAAATCAGATGGAGCGGGGAAGCTCATCGCAAAGACAAAAGACAGATTGAGAGCAGCGCAAGAGCACGTGAATATGATGTAATCCTCCCTGCCCTGGTGTGCCACCACGATTGATGAAGTGCGGTTGCGCGAAAAGGACCCCTCACCCGACCTCGTCCCTCGGCCACCCTCTCCCCTCGGAGAGGGCAGTTTAACTACTATCCTTCTCCCAGCTGGTAGCGCAGAGGTAAGCGAAGTTCACTTTCCTCTGCGGCACTTCAAATCGAAATCTCGACCTGCTCATTGCCCTGCGGAAAGGACCGCAGAGGAATTCGTCTCGGAGACGAATACCTCTGCGCTACCGGCTACCCGCTCCTGACTTCTGACTCCTAGCAACTAGCTCCTGCCTTTCAACTTTTCCAATCGCCGCAACGCTTCATCCAGCGTGGCGTCTTTTTTGCAATAGGTAAATCGAACCTGCTGTGCTCCCGACGCGGGATCGCGATAAAAGCTGCTGCCGGGGACGCAGCTCACGCCGATATCCCGCACCAGGTGACGCACAAATTCCATGTCGCTCGGGAATCCGAAGGCCGAGATATCCGCCATGATGTAATAGGCCCCATGCGGCAGGAAGCAACGGAAACCCGCCTGTTCCAGGCCCGTCAACATGCGGTCGCGCCGCACCTTGTAACCCTCGCAAAGCTGCTGATAATAGCTCTCCGGAAGGCCTAGTGCGGTGGCGCCCGCGTGCTGTAGCGGGGCCGCTGCACCGACCGTCAGGAAGTCGTGCATTTTGCGGATGGCGTTGGTGACTACCGCGGGCGCAATGGCGTAACCCACGCGCCAGCCGGTGACGCTGTAAGTCTTGGACATGGCGTTGATGGTGATGGTCCGCTCGCGCATGCCGGGAAGCGTGGCCAGCGAGATGTGCTTGAAGCCATCGTAGACCAGGTATTGATAGATCTCGTCAGTAATGGCGTAGGCGTCGGTTCGACGGCACTGCTCGGCGATCAGTTCCAGCTCGTCGTGGGTAAAAACCTTGCCGGTGGGATTGTTCGGAGTGTTTACAATTATCGCGCGCGTGCGATCGGTGAAGGCCGCGGCGAGTTCCTGGGGGTCAAAGGTCCAATCCGGGGGATGAAGCTGCACGTGGCGGGTGGCCGCGCCGCAAATGATGGCGTCAGGACCGTAGTTCTCGTAGAAGGGCTCGAAGACCACCACCTCATCGCCGGGATCGATAATGGCCAGCAGCGACGCAATCATGGTTTCAGTTGCGCCGCAGCAGACGGTCATCTCGCGTTCGGGATCCACTTCCATTCCCGTGTCGTGGCAAAAACGCTCGGCCACGGCACGCCGGAATTCCCGCGCTCCCCAGGTGATTTCATACTGATTGATGTCCGCCCGGATGGCTTCCACCGCGGCTTCCTTCACTTCCGTGGGAGCGGGGAAATCCGGGAACCCCTGCGCCAGATTCACCGCGTTGTGCTCAATCGCCAGGCGCGTCATTTCGCGAATGACCGACTCCGTGAACTTCTGGGACTTCGCGGAAATGGGAGAACGGCGGGCTTGATTGGCGGTAAAGCCGATAACGTTGTCGCTCATGCAATCACCTCAATGAAACGGCACCCTAATGGCATTCGGCAAAATGTGGGGAGCCGCTCATGAGCTGGCGATAGACTTCCGCGTCGCGCAGCACCAGCTCCACATACGTCCGCGTGGCGGGAATGGGAATGCTCTCCAGGAACAATGCCGGATCGTGAATGGAAGATTTCTTCACCCAATCCTTTACGCGGAAATCACCGGCATTATACGCGGCCATGGCGAGTTCCGGCCGGCCATCAAATTCCTTCAGCAGCCCAGCAAGATAGGCGCACCCCACCTGGATATTGTAAGTGGGATCGTAAAGCCGGCGCGCGGCAGCGCGTGCGCGCGCAGGGCGGTTGGATTGGGCCGCGGTTTCCGGCAAAATC
>CAYTMD010000671.1:0-2741 GCA_964438685.1 uncultured Acidobacteriota bacterium | reverse complement strand
CTAGGAGACCCTCATGCCCGGCATCGAACCTTATGCAGGTGAACCCGACAAGGACCGTTTCATCGCTGCCTTACGGGGAGAGCGCACGGATCGCGTGCCCCATTTCGAGATTCTTATCGAGGACCAGCATGTCCAGAAACTTCTCGGCCGGCCTGCCGGCAACACGCTGGGGGTGGGCGGCGATCCCGCCAAAGGCGCAGCAGCCGCAGAAGGAACTCGCCCCATGTATCCACGGGATTACATCGAGCTGTGCCGGATCATTGGGCAGGACGTAATTGCGCTGGAGGTCCTCTGGACGCCCATCAAGCATCTTCGACCGGATGGAAGCGTGAGACCCATTACCGATCGAAGCATCAAGACTCGCGCCGACCTTACCCGTATTATCTGGCCCAGCGAAGCGGACTTGAACGAAAGAGTTCAATACATCAAGGAGTATGTTGACGCCGTGCGAGGAACAGGCATCGGAGTAGTTTTGCTTTGCGCCTCAATCTTTCAGACACTCTACGAGTTCGTGATTGGCCTGAATGATTGCATGGTCATGATCATGGAAGAGAGAGAACTTTTCGAAGAAATGATGTCGCGATCGGCGGATTACTATGCAGCATTGACGCGCCGAGCCGTGGAAGCCGGCATCGACGTGCTCTTCTGCGCAGACGATTTTGCCTTGAAGACCGGGTTCTTTGTGCGTCCGCAACTATTCGAGAAGATCTGGCGCCCATATTACGACCGTGTTCTTGCTCCAGCGCGGGGGGCCGGGATTCCCATCATGTTCCACTCCGACGGCAACATTGATGCCGGGATCACAATGCTTCGCGAAATGGGAGTCAGCGCCGTCCACCCCATGGACCCCTCGGGAATAGATTACCGGGATTTCAAGAAGCGCCATGGTTCGTCCTTGACCCTATTTGGCAACATTGACATCACCTGGCCCCTCGTCCAGGGAACCCCGGCCGACGTCGAGCGCGACGTCCGGGACCACATGGATACACTCAAGCCGGGTGGCCGGTGGGTGGCGGCCAGCAGCCACAGTATTGTGAACTATATCCCCCACGAGAATTTTACCGCCATGATCAATGCCATTCACAAATACGGCAGCTATTGAAAAGGTCGCTGGGGGAAGGGTATTCCTGCGACCGCGGGCTCAGAAATTGGGGATCCGGGTTATAGAGTTCTTCATTGGCAAAAGCCGGGAATCTCCAGGACGGGGGCCTGCACTTGTATTTGGGAGCGCAAGTCGAGGCAAGAACCGCAAACATCAAATTTGGAGGTTTGCGCTACATTTTGCTTACTTTATGAGGATCGTGTTGAAAGGTGGTGCGGAAGGGGGGATTCGAACCCCCACGCTCTTGCGAGCGTCAGCCCCTCAAGCTGGTGCGTCTGCCAGTTCCGCCACTTCCGCACAATGACTTACAGACTCTGGCATGGTAGTCTGTAGCAATAAACTCGCTTCTGTTCTCCCGACCTTCCGTTGGAATCCCGCTTGCTTGGTACGGTAAGTTGAGGGCTACCGCGTCTGCTGGTTGGTTCCTCGTGGTCAGGACTCTTTCTCAACGGCTGAGCGTCTGCACCTAGGGCAAAGTCCTTTGATGCGCTATGTCTAAGAACAGATTCGACTGCTTTTGAGTCACCCCAAAGGCAGGAAGCTGCACGGCCAAGTCCTTCGTAAAGCCTGAAAAGTCCCGCGGACCGTAGCTCCCAATACCATCATACTAGAAGGCGGGAAAGTTTTGTTAGTGAAATTATACTGGTCCGGCCCACTACGAAGGTTTCTTCCCAAAGAGATGAAGTCACCAGGGCATTGCCACGGGCGGCCCGGTGGCGATCCGCGTTTTAAGGAAGGCGAACCCACCGTGCGCAACCTCGATCGCTGCACGAAATGGTGGTCCCACCTTTTGGCCTTTGGGATTGCGGCTGTAGCGGTAGTTCGGGGCTCTGGATTCGGGACGCGTCAGTCGTCAATCAAGTTCGCCCCGCGTCTTGCGCTTGCGTAAGCACCTCCGTTGGGCTTATGCGGCTGTGGTAAAGCCGGTAGAGGAAGAAGCACATCAGGAGGGCTTCAGCGGCGAACCAGAGGGACTGCCATTCGTCGCCGACAAAAACCAGTTGGTAATCCTGTTTAAGTTTCCAATTGACGTAACCGATCCTCAATAAAGCCAGGTACCAGTGTTCGTACGCAAGGTGGAGAACCACACCCAGCGCGCAATCGCATGTGAGTCCGATGATCATCAAAACGCGGAGCGGTTTCGAAAGCGTCGGCCAGGCGGTGGCCACCAGGACCAGGCCTAGCAGTATCACAGGCTGAAGGTCCAAGTGGGCAAGGCCCCATGGATTTCGCTCCCCCACGACGGCGACTCCCAGAACCAAGGACCCCGCCAGAAACCAGGCCCAGAAGTGGAGCAAGGTCTTCTCGGCACCTGATCGCGCCAGCTTGATTGCCTGTAGGACCGCAATGAGCCATCCCGCCGATCCAAGCGCGAGGAAGAGGTTGGCTTCGTAAACCCAAAAGGAATAATCATGAAGGGCCGGCATCGAGAATTTGATGTTCCCTCCCGGATCATTGCCACGCAAGAAGGGTGGCACAAGGGTGTCGCGGAGATTCCCCGCGATGATGTGCAGGGTCTCCACCGGGGTGTGCTGCGTGTCAAGAGCCACGGAGAGGTTCGAGCCAAATGTGGCCCGCGCACCATAACGAGCGATCGACCAGCCAAACCACGTGGAGAGGATGAGCACATTCAGGGTGA
>CAYTMD010000670.1:0-2742 GCA_964438685.1 uncultured Acidobacteriota bacterium | reverse complement strand
ACTGCAACCGGCGTTTTCATCAGCCGGGGCAGGACGGGTGAGGGGGTCAAAAACTGTCGGGCCTACGGAGATGCAGTCGACGCTGAGGTTATTTTACGATGGGCTTTTCCCCTTGCTTTTGCTGCTCTGTCAAACAAATTCCATCTTGGCAACGACCCCCTCACCCCCCGCCTTGCGGTCCCCCCTCTCCCCCAAGGGGGCGAGGGAAAATGTATTCTTGGTTTCGATGTCGAATTCATGATGGCTGAGAACGGTCCCGCGTGGTCCACTGGGAGCGTCTGCTAATTTGGACAGCAGTGTGGCGGGAACGGCCGTAGCAAAGAGCTGCCGCGGACCTTCTGACCAGGCGCTACACTACTTCCGCGTGCCGATTGGGTTCGGTGTAGAATAACCCGCGAACATGCGAGAGCCAGAGAAGCACGGGTGGCAGGATCGAATTCCCGGAAGAACTCTGAGCGTTGTGGTTTCGGTGGCTCTGCTTTCATGTCTGAGCGCCTGCCGCCACCACGAGCCGGGGCGGGAGGCGTCTGCGCCGCGCGACGCCAACGTCCTGCTCATCACCCTGGATACGACTCGTGCCGACCATCTAAGCTGTTACAACTCACACGGCGCGAAGACTCCGCACCTGGACGCGCTGGCCGCCCGCGGCGTCAGGTTCATGCACGCCACGGCTCAGGTGCCACTCACCCTGCCCTCGCACGCGTGCATCATGACGGGGGCCTATCCCACAGTCCATGGCCTGCGTGACATGGGTGGTTTTGTGCTCGACAAGTCCCACCCCACGATGGCGTCACTGGCGCAGGAGGCGGGATACCAAACTGCCGCCTATGTGGGGTCGCGCGCCGTTGCCCGCCATTTTGGCCTTTCCCACGGCTTCGACACGTACGACGATGACATGGGCGTGCAGACGGAGGAAGGGAAACTGCCCGGCGTCTTTCCCGAGCGCCGCGCCCAAGTGGTGACGGATCACGCTCTCGATTGGTTGAAACGAAACTCCCACCAGAAGTTCTTCCTTTGGGCGCACTACTACGACCCCCACCAGCCCTATGATCCCCCCGAACCCTACCGGCGCCAGTACGCGAAGAGCCTATACGATGGCGAAATTGCTTACATGGACGAGCAGGTCGGGCGCCTGCTGGATGGCCTCGATCAACTGGCGCTCACCTCGCGCACCCTGGTTATTGCCGTGGGAGATCACGGTGAGAGCCTGGGCGAACACGGTGAAGCAACCCATGGCATCTTCCTGTACGATGCCACCCTGCACGTCCCTCTGATCGTGGCGGGCCCGGACGTGCCGCGCGGCAAAGTCATATCGGACCAGGTTCGGTCCATCGACCTGCACTCGACGGTGATGGAATTCCTGCGCCTGCACGCGTCGCCGGAGGCGCAAGGTGTCAGCCTCTGGCCTCTCATCGAGCAGGGAACCCATGTGCGATCGAACTATTCCTACGGGGAAACGCTCTATCCCCGCACTTACATGGGATGGTCGGAGTTGCGCGCCATGCGCACAGATACCTGGAAGTTTATCCTGGCGCCGCACCCGGAGCTTTACAATCTTGATCGCGATCCCGGTGAAACCGAGAACCTGATATCCAATCATCCCGCCGATGCCGACCAACTCCAAAAGAAGATCTGGGAGATTGCCGGAGCGCAGGCGAAGACCGAAAAAGTAACCACCGTGCCGGTGGACGAGCAGACGCGCCAGGAACTGGAGTCCCTGGGATATGTCAGCGGGGGTGCGTCGCATGAAATCCAACTAGGCTCCGACGCCCCTGACCCCAAGGACCGCGTCGCAGTTCTGAAGATTATCCAGCGGGCGGAAGAATTCCTGATTGCGCACGATAACGCGGCAGCCGCCCAGACCATGGAGCAGGCTCTTCGCCAGGACCCCCGCAATCCTATGGCGATTGTCTGCCTGGCCATGGCGGAGGAGCGCGCCGGCCGATACGAGCGGGCGGTCGAGGTCTACCAGAGCGCTATCGACCAGCGCATTTTCACCGATCTCATCTATTCAAGGTTGGGTAGGCTCTACTTGCGCCTTCACCAACTGGATAAGGCTGTGGACGCCATGACGCACGCCCGGCAGTCGAATCCCACTGACCTTGAAAACTGGCGGAACCTGGGCACGGCGGAATTGCAGTTGGGGCACGTCGATGAGGCGGAAAAAGCTTTCAAAGCCATCAACCTCCAGAACGATCATTACAGCGCTGCGTATAACGGGCTGGGTTTGGTGGCCATCCAACGCGGCGATGCCGACGCCGCCCGCCGCGACTTCGAGAAGGCCATCGAATTTGGCCCGGCGGAAGCGGAACCGCTCTTGAACCTCGGTGTGCTCTTTGATAAGGCGGGCAACAAGGCCCAGGCGCTGCGCTACTATCAGCAGTTCCTCGAAAAAGCTTCCCCCAAGGATTATGGTGCCTTGATTCCCAAGGTGCGCGCTGCCGTGCAGGATCTAAAAAGGGGAGTCTGACCCGTAGGCAAGGATTCTTGCCGCCCGTAAAAGACCCCTCACCCGCCTGCGGGCCGAAGCTGATGTCGTCCGCAGTTCGCCGATGCCCCTTCGTCAGGCGTAGGCCCGGCCTCGTCCCTCGGCCTCTCCCCTTGGCGAGGGAATAAATCATCGCGCGCGCTGTCGCGCTCAAAATCGGGTTCTCCCTTTCTAGGGGAGAGGTAATTTGAATTTACCTCCCTCTCCCCCAAGGGGGCGAGGGGAAATGTATCGTTAGTTTGGCGTCGTATTCA
>CAYTMD010000669.1:0-2752 GCA_964438685.1 uncultured Acidobacteriota bacterium | reverse complement strand
CGAGAGTCGGAAAAAGATAAGATTTCGGAGCCTTATCTCCGACGGGCTCCTAGGGCGCCGCTGAACGCCTTCGGCACGCGCTCATTGGTTGTTGTTGCAAATCGCGGGTGCCCAGAACTTCAGCTAGCGCACATAGAAAATTGTGGCGGGGCTGGCCGGCTGGCGCAGAGCCGGGCTTCAAGCTCTGCGACTAACGTCAATTCTCCCCGATGATTCTGACGTGTCGAAACGCAAAGCTGACTTTCAAGATCTGCGACGGGCGGGCAAGAATGCAATCGGGCGGACGCTACGGCGCTTCCCACGGATTGACGACAGGGACGCGCGCCTTGTCGTAATCGCTTCGATCACGCGTAACAACCGTAAGGCCGTGGTGAATAGCAGTGGCGGCGATAATCAAGTCTGGCTGGGAGAACGTATGGCCAGTCTTTCGGCCTTCCTCGACCAGCAGTCGCCACTTGAGCATGATGTCTTCGGTAATCTGGAGAACCCGATGGTCGAACATCGGGCGCACCTTGTGTGTGAGCCAGTTATTCAGCTCGGCGCGGCGGTTTGGATCGTGAACAAGCTCGATGCCAAAACGTATTTCAGCAAGGGTTACGGTGCTGATGTAAAGTTAATCAAGCGGGCATCTGGAGACAAAATCGACGACCCTCGGTTCCGGCTTCGGGCGGCGCAGTTCGGACAAGACATTGGTATCGAGAAGCCACGCCATCAGAACGTAACACCTCTAACCGGAGAGCGGTCGTTGGTTGGTTCAAGATCAATTTCCCGATAAGGCGAGGACTGCATGGCGGCTACCAGGTCGGCGCCGGTGTGCGGGGAGGTTTCGCGGGATGAGTCCGTTGGCGGCGCAGATTTCAGCGCCTGAATAAGGACATCTTCCACGTTTTGGAAGACGCCGCTTTTCATTCGCTCTTGTATGAGGGCTTCGAGTTCCGGGGTGTGAATTTCGATGGTCATGGCTGCGGCTCCTTCCTTTCTCACCATACCGCAAATGGGGCCTTCTGTCACGTAGCTCGTAGCCACAGTCAGTGAATTTCTGACTGTGGGCTTTCCCATACGCGCATCTCCAATCGGAAGCGCCTCATCCTCACGGGACGTTAAACGCTTTTCCAAGGAAGAACCCGCGGTCAGGAAGGCACTGACCGCGGCTGCCAGTTCGTTGAAGTTCGCGTTTTTGCCCAGGAGAACCCGCGGTCAGGAACGCGCTGACCGCGGCTTGGGAGAATTGATCATCAAAGTAATACCAAAGCAAGCCTTCCCCCCGCCGGGTGAAACATCCATAATAGACTCCGGAATTCCGGGAAGCGTCCGGAAATTAACGGCATTGCCAGGTAAGAGGAACCACGTCTTAATGTCTCAACTCCCCACAACGGGCCGTAGCGCTGCGAGGCCCACCGGCTACCTTAAGCAGCTTGACGCCGTTCGCACCATCGCCGTAGCCATGGTGATCGCCACCCATTGGTTGCCGAGTGCGACCACGTTCTGGTTTAATGGCGGCTTTGGCGTCAAAATATTTTTCGTTATCAGTGGATTTTTGATCACGGGAATTCTGCTGGACGCACGGAACAAGGCGGAAAAATCGGGATTTCAACGCACGGGCGTACTCAAGAGGTTTTACGCACGCCGGTTTCTGCGGATCTTCCCGCTTTTTTATGCGACTCTCGCGCTCACCTTCCTTCTGGGCGTTCCGACGGTTCGAGGATACATCTGGTGGCTGATTGCTTACCTGGGTAATGTGCTTATTGCCTTGCGCGGAGGATGGCTGGACGGAATTGCGCATTTTTGGTCGCTGGCCGTGGAAGAGCAGTTTTATTTTGTCTGGCCGATCTTGATGCTCTTCACACCCCGGCGGCTCCTGTTGCCGCTTATTACCTCGGCTATTGTCTTTGCCCCGCTTTTCCGGCTCGCCCTTTTCTTGCAGGGAATAAACGAAATTACGGTTGGCGTTTTGCCTTTTGCTTCGCTCGACACGCTTGGACTGGGAGCGATGTTGGCTTTTCTTTGGCAACAAGGCGACGGCGAAGCCGGGGGGAGGGCGCGGACGGTTCTCTGCGTGGTGAGCATTGCCGGTTGCATGGGCTTTTTTGTTCTTCACATCGCCAATTGGCTTCGAGGAGTTCCCGCGTACTGCTCCTGGATCATGACCGTGACGGATGCCCTGACGGCATTCGGCGCAGTTTGGTTAACGGCGCGCGGTTTGCGTGGACCCCTTGGGTGGCTTATGAATTGGGCTCCCCTGGTGTACCTGGGAAGGGTCAGCTACGGGCTTTATATTCTCCATCCTTTCATGCCCGACATGGTGGTCAGGGTATTTCGGCTTCTGAGGCTGCCGAGCGTGGCTTCACTCGGTCCAATCTTCCTCCTGGGATTGAACCTGACCGCACTGATAGCCGTGTGCAGCCTCTCGTGGCATTTCTTCGAGAAGAAGATCAATGATCTTAAACGATTCTTCCCCTACGTATCCCCCACCGCGGTCCATGTGGATAAGGTCACAATTTAGAGACCCCCTCCCGGGCAACACGCCTGTTGCTTCTTGAATTTTGAATCTTGAATTTTGAATCCCGCCGGCCTGGTTGATCCCGAGGCAGTGTCCGCGCCGTGTCAGCGTCCCGTGCCGAGGTAATCCGGAATGACGACGTCCACAGGCGAGGCGCCAACGGTTACAGTGGTGATCAGGACGGAGCGATCGTTGGCGGTGGGATCGGCGTGCAGGATGGCGAGGCTGGAGGCGGCTCTATCCGCCACCACC
>CAYTMD010000668.1:0-2790 GCA_964438685.1 uncultured Acidobacteriota bacterium | reverse complement strand
CACCAAAGCAAGCCAGGCACCTACATCGTGGATTTTGGACAGAATTTCTATGGCGTGGCCCGTCTGCGCGCGTCGGCTCCCGCAGGTACGACGGTAAAGATGCGGCAGGCGTACAGCCTTAATCCTGACGGTTCCATGCGTTCGCAGGACAACCGTACCGCGCTGGCGACGGACACTTACATTTTCAAGGGCGCAGGCGTGGAGACATGGAACCCGCGGTTTCGCGGGCAAGGTTTCCGGCGCATTGAAGTTACGGGATTACCGGGTAAAGTCACTGCCGATATGTTTACAGGGCTCGTGGTGGAGAACGCACTTGACCACACGGGTACTTTCGAGTGCTCCATTCCGTTGCTGAACAAGATTTACCGCAATGTGTGGTGGGGAGAGCGCATGTTCATGCGCAACGGAGTTCCCCTTGACCCCGACCGCGATGAGCGCCAGGGCTGGACCGGCGACGTAGCGATTGACAGCGAGGGTGAAGCCTTCAACTTCAACGTTGCCGCGTTTTACGACAAGTGGATCACCGACCTTTTCGTGGATCAGTGGGCCGACGGCATGCAGTCCGACGTCTCTCCCGACTATTGGATTTACTACAGCGGCGACATTGCGTGGCCCAGTGTGCTGACCATCATTCCCGACTGGTACTACTCGTTCTATGGCGACCGCCGCATCCTGGAAGCGAATTACGAGCCCATGAAGAAGTGGGTGGAGTATTGCGCGCACCAACTGAAAGCGGATTACACCGTCGATAAAACCGAATACGGAGATTGGTGCGATACCGCCTCCATCGGTGGGAAGGAGCATGACGGCAAAGACCGCGGAGCCACCAGCCGGCCATTGATTGGCACGGCCTACTGCTACATCAACGTCAAATTGATGGCACGGGCGGCCGAGCGATTGGGCAAGGCGGAGGACGAGAAGCATTACACAGAACTTGCCGTCAAGATTCGCGACGGCTTCAACAAGCGGCTCTTCAATCCCCAAACCGCCCAGTATGAAGGCGCCACCCAGGCTTCCTACGTGCTGCCACTGGCGTTTGGAATGGTGCCGGACGAATCCCGCCCGCGCGTCATCCAGAACCTGGTGGATGACATCGTGGTGAAGCATCAGGGATACAGCACGGTGGGCTTGCTGGGAATGCAGTGGCTGATGCAGGTGTTGACGGATACGGGGCACGCCGACGTGGCCTTGACCATCGCCACCAACACCAAGCGGCCAAGCTGGGGCTACATGATTGCCAAGGGCGCCACCACAATTTGGGAGCGCTACGACATGGACACGCGCGACCCCGGAATGAACAGCGAAGGCCTGCTGATTCAGACCGGCGGCATCGAGTCGTGGTTCCATCAAAGCCTGGCGGGAATCAACTATGATCCGGAACATCCGGGGTTCAAGAATATCGTAATGCACCCTCAAGTGCTTCCGGGATTGACCTTCGCCAAGGGTACCCTCGATTCGCCTCAGGGGAAGATCACCAGCAGTTGGCAGACGCGGGAAGGGAATTTTACCTGGGACGTTCTGGTACCTCCGAACGCGACGGCCACAGTCTACGTGCCGGCCAAGGATGCTGACTCGGTACGCGAGAGCGGCAAACCCGCGGGCAGCGCACAGGGAGTGAAGTTCCTGCGAGATGAAAACGGTGCGGTGCTGTACCAGGTTGGTTCAGGGACCTACTCATTCACTTGCCCGCTTGCCAGGTGATGAACGGAGGGGAGTAGCTTGAATCTACTTCCCTCGTCCTGAGGGAGAGGCCCGAAACCTGCGTTTTCACCAGCCAAAGGGCGGGACGCTTTCGTGCCACGGGCGTCCCGCCCGTGCTCGGGCATGGTCGAGACCTGTCCCGATGCATTTGATCGGGATGGCCATAGCACGTTTCTGGTTGCGGACCCGCCGCACTGCGCTGCCAGCTTTTCATTTCGAATCCGGCGCTCTGTTATGATGGAGCTTGGTCCTTAGCGAAGTGGCTGCATCCCGTGGTAGAGTTCCGAAACCGGCAACCTTCGCTAGGGGGACAAATGTTGGCTGGCAAGCAGCAGGATTGTCCCATCCCCAATCTGACGGTTCCGCCCTCGATGAAGAAGCGCATAGGGCTATTGCAGTCGGGAGACCGGGGGCCATCACGCATTTCACCGTGGACGGTTGATGACGTTTCATTGGCGCAACATCGCTCATCTTGCAGAGTGCAGCAAGCGGTCCCTTGTCGGGTTTGGCGGGAGACGGCATTTCCTTGGCGCAGCGCTCGTCGCCCTCTTGATGATGGTGGGTGCGAGTTTACTGTCCGCCCAGTCTGACAGCACGGGAGCGTTAGGCGGGACCATCACCTTCCTGAAGAAAGCCGTGCCGGGCGCCGCAGTCGTGCTGACAAACAACGCGACGAATCAGACTCTTACCATGATTTCGGGGGAAAACGGAAGCTATCGCTTCTCGTTGCTTGCCCCCGGCGCCTATCGTGTAAGCTTTTCCGCGCGCGGATTCAAGACCTCGCAGGTTCCGTCGATCGCCATCAACGTTTCGGAAGATCCCACCCTGGACGCAAGCCTGGAACGCGGCGACCCCCGGAAGAGGGTTGCGTGCAACTGCCGCTTGAGCCTCGCGGCCTCGTCGTCAGGTACCCTCGTGGATCATAAAACCATCACCACCGTGCCGCTGACCACCCGCAACTTTGCGCAGCTTCTCTCGATGTCCTCGGGCACTGCCGCGGATGTGAACAATGCCGGGACCCTGGGCAGGGGAAACAGCACGGTGAACGTGAATGGCAGCACGGCAGTGGGCAACTATACCATCGACGGA
>CAYTMD010000667.1:0-2800 GCA_964438685.1 uncultured Acidobacteriota bacterium | reverse complement strand
GCCGAGGCGACGCGTCGTTATACGAACTCGGTATTGAGCATTGAGGACAAGCATTTTCTTCGACACCTGCCGCGCTTTGTGGAAACACAACGTTGCGGGGTCCGGTTCCACCTCTGCCATGCTGTTCCTTCCGATCCTCTCTTCGGTTATTGCCAGGCCGATTCTCGGCGCTGGCTCACCGAATTGGAAGGCGTCGATGCCGATATCGTCCTTGTGGGCCACACCCACATTCCATCCGTGCAGTCGTTTGGTTCGTTACTGGTGGTAAATCCTGGAAGCCTGGGGCAGCCAAAGAAGGGAAGTCCCGAGGCCAGTTATGCAACTTGGGAAGATGGCAAGATCGAGATCAAATCCTATTCATACCCTGTTGAACGGGCCGCGGCGAAAGTGCAGTCTCTTCCGATTCAAGACATATTACGCGATGAGCTGAGTGCGATTCTGCGGACCGGCGAAATCCCACCTATCAAAAATCAGGAGGAGGAGCATTAAACTATGTCGCAAATTAACAAATTGGAAGCACTGGAAATTCTGGATTCGCGGGGGAATCCCACTGTACAGGTGTCGGTTTACCTGGAGAGTGGGGCCATGGGAATTACCAAAGTGCCGTCAGGCGCCTCCACCGGGAAGCGCGAAGCAGTAGAACTCCGCGATGGCGATAAGAAAAGGTACGGTGGCAAGGGTGTCCTGAAAGCGGTTTCCAACGTCTCGGGTGAAATCCAGAAAGCTGTGCTCGGCTTCGAAGGAGATCAGGCCTCTTTGGATGCGAAGTTGATTGCCTTGGACGGTACGCCCAACAAGGCGCGGCTTGGCGCCAACGCCATTCTGGGAGTTTCCGTGAGCTTCGCGAGGGCGTGTGCGGCAGAGAAGAAGATTCCACTTTACCGTCATCTCGCTCCCCGAGAGAAATATCTTTTGCCTGTACCCATGTTTAACGTGCTGAACGGTGGGCGGCATGCGGATAACAATGTTGATTTCCAGGAATTCATGATTGCCCCTGTCGGCGCACCCAGCTTTGCCGAGGCGCTGCGAGCGGGCGCGGAGACTTTCCAGGCCTTAAAAGACACTCTCCATCAAAAAGGGTATGAGACCAGCGTTGGGGACGAGGGTGGTTTTGCTCCCCGGCTTCGGTCGAACGAAGAGCCCATGGAACTCCTGCTGGCGGCCATCGAAAAGGCCGGGTATAAGCCGGGATCGGATGTCGCAATCAATCTCGACCCTGCCGCCAGTGAGTTCTACGAGTCTGGCGCGTATGTTTTTGCAAAGTCGGATAAGTCTCGACGAACCCCGCAGGCTATGGTGGAGCTCTGGGCGAGTTGGCTCAATCGGTACCCTGCGCTCTATTCGCTCGAGGATGGCTGGGCGGAAGAAGACGGGGAAGGATGGCAGGCGGGTACGAAGCTCCTAGGTTCAAGGGTTCAACTGGTAGGGGATGACAATTTCGTGACCAACACGAAGATTTTTGAGAAGGGCATTCAAAATGGTGTCGCAAATTCGATTCTCATTAAGCTGAACCAGATCGGCACCGTCACCGAGACCCTGCAGTGCATCGACCTGGCTCGGCGAAACGGTTACACGGCGGTGGTTTCCCACCGTTCGGGGGAGACCGATGATACGACGATCGCGGACCTGACTGTCGCCGCTGGTACCGGTCAGATTAAGTCAGGGTCGGTTTGCCGTGGAGAGCGCGTTGCCAAGTACAACCGCCTCGTGGAAATTGAGAAGGAACTTGGCGCGAACGGTCATTATATTGGGCCGAAGGCTTACGAACGCTGGAAGGCGATTTGAGGAACTGTCCAGGGAGTAGGGGCGGTTCGCGAACCGCCCCCACTTCGGAGGCCGGGCTGATCGCCGAAAAGAGATTGCAGTGGTTTCAAGGTAAGGGAGTTATAGATGTCACAGAACCCGGTGGTGGTACCGCCCGCAGGGTCGCGCGAAGTCGATGGGGCGTCCAACCTTCTTAGTTTGGCAAGTCTGGGGGAGGAGTTGGGCGCTCCGTACATCGCGGATGAGGGCCGCGCCTTGGCCGCCCGCGTGTCGGAAGGCCGCTTTTACCTTGCGTGTATCGGTCAGTTCAAACGCGGCAAATCCACGCTGATCAACGCCCTGGTGGGTGAGAGCATTCTTCCCGTAGGTTTCATACCGGTGACGGCGGTTCCCACCGTGATCCGGTACGGCGCCCACAAGAAGGCACGCATCCAGTTTCGGGACGGCGCATGGCAGCAGATTGCCGCCTCCGAACTCGACCAGTACGTTTCCGAAGAACACAATCCGGAAAATGCGAAGGGGGTGGGAGGCGCGGAGATCTTTGTGCCCAGCGCGCTGCTCTCCACCGGCATGTGCCTTGTCGATACGCCGGGCTTGGGGTCGGTGTTCACGGGCAATACGGCGGCAACTGAGGCGTTCATTCCCCACATCGACGCCGCCCTGGTTGTCGTCGGCGCTGACCCCCCGCTGGCAGGCGAAGAACTGGCGCTGGTTGAGACTGTGGGCCGGGAGGTTCAGAATCTCATCCTGGTGCTGAACAAGGCTGACCGCACCACCGATCCGGAAAGAGCCGCGGCGGTAGGGTTTACCCAGAAGGTCCTGGAAAAGCGTCTACAGCGTGCTGTGGGACCGGTTTTCGAAGTCAGCGCCGCGGAGCGCCTGGAGAATCGAGGGCCGGAGCGGGACTGGGGAAAGCTGCTCGCCGCGCTTGAGAGGCTGGTTCGAGGCTCCGGCCGGGAGCTTATTCAAGCGGCCTGCGATCGGGGAGTGCAGCGCCTGAGCGAGCAACTGCTGGCCATCATCACCGAGGAGCGCG
>CAYTMD010000666.1:0-2803 GCA_964438685.1 uncultured Acidobacteriota bacterium | reverse complement strand
AAGCCCCAAGCCGTTCTCGTTCTCCTGTATCCCTTCGGCGGGCGAAGGCCCGTCCTGCCCCGGCTGGTAAAAGCGCCGGATGCAGTCCACCCTCTCCCCCAAGGGGGCGAGGGCTTTAGATTCTATACAGTGCCACTCGCGCTTCACGGTGTTGCTCCCGCGTGGGCAACCTTTTCCCAATGGTGGTTGCCTGCTAGGAACTTCAGGAGGCCCTGGAAGCGATAGTACAGAACCAACTGGCGATACCCGATGTTCTCAAACATGGCGAACACCACCAGGGTCAGCAGATCCCGCAAGCGCGGGTAGCGGCGATAGGTGAGCTCTTCCAGAAGGACAGCTCCCACGGAGAGGAATCCGCCGTAGATAAAACCGAGCAGAATAAATACCAGGAGCAGCGCGGCAGGAACCATGCCCAGGAATATGCCCACGGGGATCAGAAGATATCCAAGGAATTCCACCGCAGCGCCCAACCCCTCAACGTAAGAGTGGAAAGGGAAGCTGAGCCAACCCACGATTCCATATTTCCGCCCAAACAGAATTTGTGAATGTTTCCAAAGAGTCTGGCAGAGGCCCAATTGCCACCGCCGGCGCTGATGGGCCAGCATGGCGAGCGTGGAAGGGCACTCCGTCCAACACACGGGGTCAGAGGTGAACGACATGCGGATCTTCCGATTGTTCTCGGCGGCCCACTGGTGGAGCTGCACAATCAGGTCCATGTCTTCCGTCACCGTGTCGTGGCAGAAGCCTCCCGCTTCAATGACAGATGCGCAATGAAAGACCGCAAATGCGCCCGACACGATCAGCGTACCCCCCAGCAGGTGCCATCCGGTACGCCCGAACAGAAAGCTGCGCAAATACTCGACCACCTGAAATCGTTCCAGCCAGGTTCGGGGCAGGCCCACCCGCAGAACGCGGCCGCCTTTGGTCTGGCAGCCGTTGAGGATGCGCACAATGCCCCCACTCACCACGGTTTCCCCGGAGGAGTTGATGATGGGGTCCATCAAACGCAGCAGGGAGTCGCGTTCCAGCAGGCAATCGGCGTCAAGATTGCAAAAATAGGGCGACCGGCAAAGGTTGATGCCGGCGTTGAGAGCGTCCGGCTTGCCTCCGCGCACTTTGCTGACTACCAGCAGATTGGGCATAGCCGGGTTGACGTAATACGCACGAATGGGAGCCGTGGGAATACTGGGGTGGTAGGCCCCATCCATTCCTACCAGCCCGTAATTTTGCACCAGACGGTCGAGCGTCCTATCGGTGGACCCGTCATCCACCACAATCACGTGAACGTCCGGGTAATCCGTCTGCAGGGCGGAGCGAACCGCATTGACGATGACGTCCTGCTCATTCCAGGCGGGAATCACAATGGTTACCGGCGGAGTAAAAGGGGAGTGGCGCAAGGCATCGAGCCCCTGATAGGACATGCGCCGCATGTGTACCCAGGTGGCGCGCAGCGAGAGCAGCATCAGAATGGTGTAAATGCCGTTGCCGAGGAAGAAGTACGATAGCACGACAAGATTGAATACCGTGACGCCGTCGTAAAGGAGTAGGTGGATGTGACTCATGGCCGGAGGTTTCTTTCAGGCCGCCAAGGGGGGCGGGGTTTCGAGAATTGACTGATGGTTTCCTGCGTTCTCCACAATCAGGCCCACTGCATCCGGAAGCGTCATCCGGGATTGTGCATAGGGAATGAAGCGGTCCAGGAACTTCTGCCGGATCTCCGGGTTCAAGGTGCGTAAAACTCCGGAAAGCCCCATGGGCGCCGCGTCCGTGGCCAATTGTTCAATCATGCGGGCGTCCATGCTGGCAGTGCCGCCGCTATACTCCTCCACGATGGCTGACATCAATCCCGTCCGCTCGATCACCTCCACAATCTGTTTGCGCGTGGTGCGATTCGAGGAATTCAGGAAGTGTTCGTAGAGCTGATGCTTTCCCTCTTTGCCCAGGATAGTAAGTGTTTGGATTGCCGCCTCGCGAACGCGCCAGTGGGCATCGCACAAGCAGGCAAGAATATCCCGGTGAGGAGGTCGGAGGTCAGGACGGCAATGGGCGAGTGCCCGCACCGTGCGCAGGCGGACAAACCATTGGTGATCAAGCAGGAGCTTACCGAGAACCGGCGTGGCGCGAAGATCGTCGAGGAAAACGATGACCTCCGCCGCCCGCGCCCGAATCTCCGAACTGGGGTCTACCGCGAGCCCGGTCAGCAGCAATTCCACCATCGGTGGAGTAAGGAACTTGCGGACCCGGCGCGGCTGGCTGCCGGCTTCGCGGCAGACCATGGCACGCAAAATTTCGGTGCCCTGCAAGCGGATTTGACGATCCGTATGCCGCAGTGAAGGCAACAAAACGGGCGCGCAGGCAAGGTCAAAACCCGCCATGGCGATCTGCAACGACTGCAACGGAGGCGAGGGGGATTTGCCCTGAACCACCGCATGGAGCCGTTCCTGAAGTATCTCGAAACTGCCGGGCGCGCCTATTGCCGCCAATGATCTCAACGCCACCAATTGGATATCGGCGTGGCGATCGTCAAGGGCATTCACCAACAGGCCCCAGCTTGGCCGATAACGCAGTATTCCCAAATTCCTGATGCTTTTTGCGCGCAGCAAATAGCGCATAAAGGCGCGGCCGGCAAAGTCTCGCTGCGCCTCGTCGAGATGAAACCTGGAGTTCCCCGCTTGCCCGTTGGCCAAACGGCTTTGCCACAGTGCGGTCAGTCCCAATTCTGCGCATAAGGCCCGAAGAAAAACCAAGTGCCGGGCCGGCAGTTTTCGTCTGGAGAAGAGGGGATCAAGCAGGAGTTCCAGGT
>CAYTMD010000665.1:0-2821 GCA_964438685.1 uncultured Acidobacteriota bacterium | reverse complement strand
AGTCGACAGGATTTCAGTAGGCCCAAGAGTTTTTGACCCCCTCACCCGTCCTGCCTTGACCTGATGAAAATGGCGGTTGCAGTCCACCCTCTCCCCCAAGGGGGCGAGGGACGTAGATTTCAATCGATCTCCGCTGGAAACAGGTTGGCTTGACCGCCGGTGGGGAAAAGAGCCCCAGCTTCCCCGCATAACCAGCGCTTGTGCTGCACCTCATTCCCAACCTGAAGCGATCTGTTTTGGACACGAGTGTTCCAGCTTTATGGCTCGATCATCATTTTCATCGGAGAATTTCCATTGAAAACACACTCTAGATTTTCTTCTCGTTTTGGGTTCTGGATCGCGACCTTACTGGTCCTCGGTGCAGGCCCGCTCTACCTGGCAGGGCTTCCCCAGGACCAGCAAGGTCCGAATGTCATTCTCATTGTTTCCGATCAACTTCAGGCCGACAGGATTCATGCTTACGGGAACCCTCGGCTGACCACCCCCAATATCGATCGGCTGGCGGAAAGAGGAGTGCGTTTTGCGCATTATTTCACGGTCGGATCGTGGACCGCCCCGTCCTTCAGCGCACTACACACGTCGCTATTCCCTTCCCGCAGTGGCGTGACACTGTTTTGGCATCCGGGCATGCCGGTGCTCAACAAAGATGTCCCGGTGATGACTGAAGTTTTCAAGAACCACGGTTATTACACCACGGCCTTGGTTAACAATTCCCTGGCAGGTCAAGCCCTGACCGGGCGTGGATTCGATGAATATTATGAAGGAGCGGCCATCGCCCTGGACGTGACGGAAAGGGTGGGACTCGCGGCAAACGCTCAGTACCGTGCTCCGGCAACGCTGGACAGGGTCATTCCCTGGCTGGACAAGCACCATGGGCAGCGGTTCTTCCTCTACGTGCATTTCTGGGAGCCGCATTCGCCTTACGATCCGCCCGCGGAAGACGACATCTTCAAATCCGACGCGTACCCTTACCTCTCGGACACGGGTTACGATGTGCCCCATGCACCCCTGAAGCGCCTGGCGATGCTGGGCGATCAAAAAGCCATTGAGCGGTTGAACCAGCTCTATGACGGGAAGATTCACTATGTCGACCGCTATATCGGCAAACTGCTGGACCACGTTCACGAGTTGGGGCTGGACGGAAACACGGTCATCGCCCTTACCTCCGACCACGGGGAATTGATGTTTTCGCACCCCAGGGATTATCTCACCGCCGATCATCGCTCGCTCTACGACGAGAATCTCCACATCCCGTTTATCGTTGCAGGGCCGGGCGTCCCAACAGGGAAAGGGGTTGACGGGCTGGCCTCAAACATTGATTCCGCGCCCACGCTGCTCAACTTGGCGGGCCTGCCCCCGCTGGGTGACGCCGAGGGGCACAGCTTGGTTCCCCTGATCCGCGGCGATGTTCCAGCGGTTAATCGCTACATCTTCGCCGAAGAAGATTTGGGAAACCCGGCGCGGTCGGTCCGCTCCGAAAACTATCGGCTGATCAAATACCTCTGGGACGGGAAAACGCAGCTTTTCGATTTGAAACGCGACCCCGGCGAACAAGTGGATGTTGCCTCATCGAATCCCTCTGCCTTGCAAGAACTCTCGGCACAACTGAACGAGTGGCTGAAGGTGAACCAGCCCAATCGGGAAGTTCAACTCCGGCGGTGGAGGATCTTTACCCAACCCGAGAAGGAAACCACAGTCGATGACCAGACGATCGGGAATCGTTTCCTGCTGACTGGAGGTGGATGGCACAACGATGTAGCCACCGAAAGCGGCAATTGGGAAGTGGGCGCTTTCTGGACCGAGAGCGGCGACGGGTCAAGAACCGCCGTGTGGCGGAACGACGATCCGATGATCGGCAACTACCGGATTTGGGTCTATTACGGACACCCTGCCGCCGGGCGTTTGGCCACCAATGCACCCTTTACCATTGTCTCCGAGGGCGGATCAAAGACCGTTCGTGTCGACTTCAATCGCGATGCGGGTACTTGGAAATTGCTGGGGACCGCCACCAATCCCTATTACGTTAAAGTGACCAACGCGGCCGATGGCGTGATCCTTGCCGATGCCGTGAAATTTGAGCGATTCTAGCTCCAATGCTGTTCACTTAATGAGTTTCGGGGCATGACTGAGGTACGCAAAATAGAGGGACAGATCCAGTGTAGCGCCGGCATCCTGCCGGCACCGGAAAATGCCGCCAAGATGGCGGCACTACGAAGAGTAAGCCGTCACGGTATTTTGTGTACCTCAGTAGGTGGCGATTGGTTACAGGGCGACCCCCTCACCCGCCTGCGGGCCGAAGCCCAAGACCTTTCTCGTTTTCCTGTATCCCTTCGGCGGGCGAAGGCCCGTCTCCGTCGGCTGACGGACTGGCGAAATCGCCGGTTGCGGTCCACCCTCTCCCCCAAGGGGGCGAGGGAAGTAAATTCAAATTACCTCTCCCCTCGCCCCCTTGGGGGAGAGGGGCCGGGGGCATTTGCCCGAGAGCCCGCACAGCGGGCGAAAGACCGTAGCCCATGGCGCAAGCCATGGGTAAACTGGCACGCCACCGCGCCCGAGCCCCGTAAGGGGCGAAAGAAATCTCGATTAGAATTAGCGGGAGGGGTGTTTTCTTCATCACTCGTGTCCAAAACAGATGTCGTCAGGTTGGGAATGAAGTGCAGCACAAGAGCTCGATAAGCGGGGAAGCTGGGGGTCATTCTCACACTGGCGGTCGAGCCAACCTGTTTCCAGCGGAGATCGAGGAACTTAAGGTCCCTCGCCCCCTTGGCCCGGATTATTCATGAAAGAGATAACGCCGAGACGACTTAAGAGCGTTTCACAC
>CAYTMD010000664.1:0-2823 GCA_964438685.1 uncultured Acidobacteriota bacterium | reverse complement strand
CGAGGACCAACTCGTCCTGCTCGATGCGGCCGAGGATGGCGGGCTTTTGGTGCCGCATCATTTTCTCCAACTCCGCTGCGCTGTGCCGGCTGTGCCGGACGGCCACCAGGCAAGTTTCCAGCGTCTGTCCGGGAGTGGAGCCGCCGCCGATAACCGAATCTCCATCGCGGAGGACGGCGGAAAAACCCGCGTGGGCGGAAATCCTCCCGGCCAGCCGTACCGCCCGCAAGGCAATTTCCTGTTTGCCCAGGCGCATCATTCGCAGCGCGGGAATGGAATCCAGCCGCCCCTGCAGGTACAGTGAGACGGTCGCCTCCAGCGCGGCGATCGTCAGTTTATCCACTCGCAGGGCGCGAAACAGCGGATTCCTGCGGATGCGTTCCAGCGGTTCACTCTTCCCCACCAGGATTCCGGCCTGCGGCCCACCCAACAATTTATCGCCGCTAAACGTTACAACGTCGGCACCCGCTTGCAAGCTCGTGGCGGCGGGCAATTCATCGCGCACGCCGCAGGAAGTAAGATCCACCAGGCAGCCGCTGCCCAAATCCTCCATCAGCAGCAGGTTATGCTTAAGCGCCAATTCCGCCAGTTCTGGCAAAGTGGGACGCTCAGTAAAACCCACAATGCGGAAATTGCTGGGGTGGACTCGCAGCAACACTCGCGTGCGTTCGGTAATTGCCGCCGCGTAGTCTCCGGCACGCGTGCGATTCGTGGTGCCCACTTCGCGCAGCACCGCGCCGCTCTTCGCGCAGACGTCAGGAATGCGGAAAGACCCGCCGATTTCAATCAGCTCACCGCGCGACACGATGACTTCCGCGCCCTCGGCGAGGGTATTCAGGGCAAGAAAGACGGCGGCCGCGTTGTTATTGACCACCAGCGCCCGCTCTGAGCCCAGCAATCGGCCGAAGAGCCCGTCCGTGTGGACATCGCGCCGCCCGCGCTCACCACGCTCCAAATCATATTCCAGGTTGGAATAGCCCGCGGCAGCCTGCACCAGGTGAGCGAGCGCTTCCGGCGCCAGGGGCGCACGGCCCAGGTTGGTGTGCAGAATGACTCCGGTGGCATTGATGACGGGTTGCAGCGAAAAAGCCGTCACGGTTTCCGCTTCCTCAAGGATTTTCGCTTCCAGCCATTCCACTGAAACCTGACTCAGGCTGCCGCGCGAAATTTCCTCGCGCAGGCCCTGAAGCACCGTTCGCGTGGCTTCCACCACCAACCGGTGTCCCACTCGTCCCTCAAGCTCGCGTAAGGCAGGGCGATTTAACAACTCATCCACCGCAGGAATCTGGCGGAGTAAGCTGCTGGCGGCGGGTTCATGGTTACTCTCGGGTATGTCCATAGGACGTGACTCGGGACTCGGGATACGGGAGTAATTATCCCCGGCAAAGCCAGGCCTTACCGTGTTTTCCCCTCAAATGGGCCGGACGGGCAGAGACCCCTCACCCGACCTCGTTCCTCGGCCACCCTCTCCCCTCGGAGAGGGAAAACCAGCGCGCGCGCAGGCGCGCTGAAAATGCGATTTCCCCTTTCCGAGGGGAGAGGGGCATAGGCGTTAAGATAAGACCATCCTGACCGTGCCAGCCGCGTAGCGGCGAAAGATCTTAGCCCACGGCGTTAGCCGTGGGGGAACGGAGCGCCCCCGCGGCGAGCCCCGGAGGGGCGGAAGAAACAAATATCGGCGCGTAGGGCGAAACCCCAAGGTTGTTGCGGCCAACGCCCAGGGGCCCTTTCTTTCGCCCCTCTGGGGCTGGCCGTCATCGCACGCGCTTGCCCCACGGCTTGCGCCGTGGGCTACGGTCTTCCGGCCCTCCGGGCCTGTGAGGGGAACGCGTCGACTTACGTTGCGGGTGCGGAAGCCTCATTTTGACGCCCAAGGGGGCGAGGGAAGTAAATCCAATTTCACCTTCGCACCGAGCAGGTTGGGTCGGGCGCAACTCCAATTTCTGAATCGGCTCGAGCCTGCTACGTCGAATGCATGGGTTGGAGCCGATCCCGTAACCCGTGTCCCGAATCCCGAAGCCCGAAGCCCGTTTCCCGAGTCCCGTATCCCGAGTCCCGAATCCCCTGTCCGTCCGCCATTTCAACACAGTCGGGTATGGCCGTCAACTTTCCGGTTGACGCAACTCGTTTCATACGGAGTATAATTCCGACTCCCGGTTCAGACTTGAGGCATTCCTGTGACAGTTGACGAAGAATTCAACAAGCTTGAGGACGATCTTCGCCGTCTCAAGATCGAATACGAAGTCTATTTTAATGGCGCCACTCCCCGTCCTCCGCGCGATACCCTATTCCGCGTGGAGACCATGATCAAAAGGTATTCCAGCGACCAGTCCAAGTTGAACTTCAGCCAGCGCTTCCGCTTTACGGGTCTGGCACAGAAGTACGCTGTTAACTCAAACCTTTGGCGGCGTAGGCTTCAGGAAAAGGATGAAGGCCGCACCGTGACCGGTGCGCAGAAACGCACGATAGAGTTACCGGTGGATAATGGCACAGTGTGCGTGGTCTGTTCGGATCCGGACAAGGAGACAGAGAGTGTCAACCGGCTTCTGCTGGCGATGCGGGAGGCCAAGCGGCGCGTGGGGGAGAGTGCTGACAACCTTGACGCCACCCTTTTCCGTGAGTTCATCAAGAATAAAACCAGGCAGGTAAAAGAAACCCTCGGCTGCGACAAGGTGCAGTTCACCGTCTCAATTGAGGGAGGCAAGGTGAAGTTCAAAGCCACGAAAGCAGAATGAGGAAAGCAGGAGACGGGAGACATCCCAGCCACTGGCGGGGGCCGGATTGAATAGTCTGTGACTTGTGTTAGTCACCGGCCGGTGGGCA
>CAYTMD010000663.1:0-2856 GCA_964438685.1 uncultured Acidobacteriota bacterium | reverse complement strand
GTGAAACTGTACGCCTTGCTTTGCCCTCAAGAAGATTCGTGAATAATCCGGGCTACGGGGCTTAAGGAACATCGGGGGAGGGCACGTTATCCCACGGCTGGCTCGCCATGGGCTAAATGACCACGCCCGCTTTGCGGGCTTTGGAATGCCGCAAGCCTTTATTTTAACGTCTAGGCTTTGGCGGAGGCACCTGGCGCGTCGGCAACTGTTCGGCCCCACGTTGCGCGGAACTTGATCTATAGATTCGCAGCTTTTCGATAACCACCCCGTCCGTCGGCTGACGGACACCCCTCCTGAGCCAGGAGGGGAGCTGGTTTACGGAACTCCCCTCCCCGGACAGAGGATGGGAGTTGATTAAGAAATGAGCCTGCTGTCTACCGCGTACGGTGACGTCGATGTGGCCAAGCCTTCGCGTTTTGACGGTAAGAAGGGTTATTAAATTCGTGACGAAGAATATCAGCAAGTCCCGGAAGCCGGGGCAGGTCTCCGACCGCGAGAGTTTGCGGAGCAGTTCAGGCTCAAGCCGCGCCGAGCAACTTGCGACGGACCTGCATTTGTCGAACCGGTCGGCGCTTACGGACCTGGCCGCCGGCGACATCGTGTTTCTTGACGATTTCGCCTATCTGCGGGAGGTATTCGCGCCGAACTTCGTCGCCGTGCTTGCCTGCCCCTTATGCGGATCGCCGGGCCTGATTACCTCGGGCCAGTATTCCGGAGGCGCGCCGATTGTCTGCACCTCCAAGGTCTGCTCCGGCCTGTTCCGAATCGTCAGCGAAGCACAGATTGTCTCGATGCCCCCGATGTAAAGCAGTGACAAGTGACGAGTGACAAGTGACAAGCAAACAGGGAAACTCGTAGCGCTGACCTTCAGGTCGGCGCCTGTTTTGTAGGGCCGAACAGTCGCCGACGCGCCAAGTGCCTCCGCCAAAGCGCTTCGGCACTCAGAAAAGCGAAGGCGGAAGCCGCTATGGCGACGGCGCGCGTTCGGCCCCTGAGTGCTGACCTCAAGGTCAGCGCTACGACACCGACGCTGAGATCAATGACGGGCCGGCCCTAATCCTGCCACGTCTTGGAGGCGGACGCCCGGTTCCCCTTGTCATCGATCACTGTCACCACGACTCCATGAGTTTGATTGGGCACTCCGGTGCCCACTTGCTGCCACGTGCGCTGGTACGCGTCCTCAGGCGGATACAGATTGTCATCGCCAATTGAGAATCCGTCCAGGACGGTCGCAACATTGGCGATTTGTTGCCCTGTTTCTCCCTTGACCTTGACATCGACCCATTGGTTCGCCATATCCCTGCCCGCTCGTATCTGGATATCCATGGCCCTTCCTCGCTTTCTCTGATTCGCGGTCAAGCCCATCGAATCAGCACGGAATGTCATCAAGGCCGGTGTGCGCCTCGAGGTTTGCGAAAATTGTGACCACCGGCATGCGCGTTGCGCAGCCCGGCGGAGCCACAACCAGAATCGTGGCATGGCCGTCCCGATCAAATTCATCGGGACAGGCCTTAGCTATAAATATCACGGGCAGGAGAAGCTGCGAAGAAATCAATGACAAAGCAAAAGTATTTCGCGCGGAGGCGCAGAGCCGCAGAGGCCGAAAAGAAAACACGGCTGTTATCTATTCTGAATCTCTGCGTCTCAGCGTCTCTGCGCGAGTTTTGTAGTTCTTTCACACCTTCGGATGTCCGTGCAACGTTGCAGGCAAAATGTTTGCCAAGAGAACTAGAATTTGGGGTATTGCAATACAGAGCGGTGGAGCCGCAACCCCATGCTCGCAGGGCGGGAGAAGTGACCCCTCATCCGCTTCGTACCTCAGCACCTTCTCCCCTCGGAGAAGGTTGGTTGTTAAACTGCCCTCTCCGAGGGGAGTCCGATTTCAGGTCCGATCGGATCGGACCATCGGACCCCAGAAATCGGGGAGAGTTTCCCGATGCATCGGGACGGGTGAGGGGTCTCTTCGTCCGCCCACGAAGATTTGGTTGCGGCTCCGCTGCGCTACGTGCATGCCGATTAGGAAAAATCGGTTGCGTGAATGGAGGCAGCCTTCCGGTTACGCTTTCTGGCCGGTAAGGGCTTCCAGAAACCGGCGGGCTTTCACGGCCTCGGCGTTGATATGGGCCAGGTCGCCGTGGTCAAGGCATTCGACCACGAGCGGGCCGTGGGTGAAGCCGCCCTGTTGCAAACGGGAGAACACCTTGGCGAAGTTCACCTTGCCGGTGCCGGGTGTGATCTCAACCTCTTTCGGTGGACGGAAATCCTTGACGATCATGCCGGCCACCACGCCGTCCACAGCCGCGGCGTCGTCCACAGGGTCGAGTTTGTCGTCAGAGTAGTAGAAAATGTTTCCGGGGTCGTACCAGAGGCGAAAGTTCTTGTGGGCGATCCGGTCGACAATCCTGCGGCACAGCGCGCCGTTGGCGTTGGAGCCGCCGTGCGGTTTCACGCCGAGACCGACGCCTTTGGCCTGGGCGTAATCGCAACATTCGGCGACGATTTTGTAATAGGCCTCGGCGTGTTGCTCATCCGTCCCCCCCAGCAACAGGTTTGGACAACCGCAGGCAGCGGAATTATCGATGATGTGTTTGAGCCCGTCGGTATTGTTGGTGTTGAACTCGTCAGCCCAAAGCGATATGACCGCAAGCCCGCGCTGCTTCACTTCGGCGCCGATGGCGGCGGCTTCCCCGATTGTCGTAGTCAACGAGATGATCAGGTTGTTCTTGCTCTTGGTCGTCATCAGGCCCGCATACTTGAAGCCCGCGGCGGCGATGCCGTCGAGCGCGCCGCGATAATCATATTGTGCCCACGGCCGTGTGTAACAACCCATCTGCCAGCGCGCCGGTTCGCTGGCGC
>CAYTMD010000662.1:0-2856 GCA_964438685.1 uncultured Acidobacteriota bacterium | reverse complement strand
GGAAATGTATCGTTAGTTTGGCGTCGTATTCGTGATCGTTCACGAGCAGAACCGTCTTCGCTACACGGCTCGTCTGCTAATTTGGCCGGCTGGCGCAGAGTGAAACTCTGCGATATTTTGAGCGACACGGATGAGTCGCAGAGCTGCGCTCTGCGCCAGCCGGCCCTTCAGGACAAGAGACGCGGACCGTCAGCCCGTCGGTGGACGGGTCTGGCGGCCGACGGGCGGTCCGCGCTACTTGCTCAGTTTCCCTTTTTGATCAGCCAGACCTCTGCCAGGCACGACCGATCGCGCCAGTTGAGACCTTCCTCGCCCACGGGCGGGTCCCACGTCAAGATAAGCCGGCGGTCTTTCAGGAGTTCCGGCGGAACGGTGAACTCCTTGAATTCTCCCACTTCCCGGCCATCCACCGTGGGCTGAATCCTCTCTCCGTTGATCCTGAGCAGCGCCTGTTTATAGCCTGTCGATCGCACGACGTAGGTACCCTTCGGGTCGAGTCCGTCGTAAACCATCCGCTGGGGCCACATTGTAACCTGCCAGGAAAGGCGCCTCCGGCTCATTCCGTCATCCCACCACCAGAAAGTTGGACCGTGCCCCAAATCCATGCCCGGTCCACGGATCCCGGTGCGTACCACGTGGGGGGATTTCGCCACGTTGCCCACGTCGTCGTAGAAGCTGCCCTGTCCGGGATTCTCCCATGTGGCGAGGACGTGAAGGCGCCGGCATTTCTCCTCTTCGGACCCCAGTTGCCGGATTCTCCGAAACTCATCTTCCAACCACCAGCGGTTGTTCAGCGGATAATCCACGAAGTCAAGCACCGCGCCCCGCTCCGGGTCAATCGCATAATACTTCTTCACGCTGCTCTGCAAACCGATGGAATGAAACAGTTGATCGCAGAGATCAATAATGCGCTGGCGCAACCCGGGGGCGGCAGGATGGGTGACGGCATCATTCAACACGGCCGTGGCCGCGGTCATGGCGTTGTCCGCACCGCGCTGGCTTGCTTCTGCAAGGAGGGCATTGGCTTGCGCCTCCAGTTCGGTTTCATGGATCAAGCGGCGCCGCACATACGCGTCATAACTGGCGCGCAGCAGGCACATTTGCCAGCGCCAGTTTCCCCGGAGTTCCGGCGCCCGGCTATTCAATTGCTGCCACGTGGAGAGCGTTCCTTCCACGGCCCCATTATCAACCAAAGGGCCCTGCCAGTTTTTCTCCAGAGCCAGAATGGCATCCGCCGTTGTCTCCGCTAGCGCGGGTGCAAAGAAGACGCGCGCGTAATCGATCAGAATTTCCCGCGTGCTGAGGTTGGGGTCCCAGCTCAAAGCGCTCCAGATGGTTTTGTTCACATCGTCGTGCACGCCGTCGGAATAGGAAATGAACCCGTCGCTCCAGGGAGCGAACCGCCGGAAAATGGATGCATACTCGGCGGGGCGCGGGTTCACCGCTTCCCGGCCCAGGGTCAAGGCATAAGCCTGGTCCCAGTCCGGCACTTCGAACTGGCACCGCACGTTGTGAGTCAGGTCCGGGTACAGGCGCAGACGGTATGGCTGGGCGAGCCGCTGGCGCGTTTCCGGAACGGGTGGGCTCGAGGGACCCGCCACCATTCCCGCGAACCACGCGGGGGCGTTGCGGCCGATATAATCGTAAATGACATCGACCTGGGGTGGCGTGAACCATTGCAAGGAAATCCAGATCTTGGCCTGGGGGTGCAGGGGGCGGAGGAGCTTCGCCAGGTCTTCCAGAAACGGGAGCACGAGTTCCGGGGGATTGCGACCCGGGTCGCCACCCGGGAAAAAAAGGCCTGTCAAAGTTGGGGTATCGCGAAAAAACTCCCCATACTTTTCGAGCTCTTGCTTGCGCCGCTCGGTATCCCTCAGGTCGAAATCCGCCGGCGCCCACACCCAATAATCCAAACCATAGCGGTTACAGATTTCCCCCATGGCCCGGTTCATCTCCCGCCGGGAATACTTCATGACGGGCGTGGGACGATCGTCATGAAAGGGAATGCCCTCGATGCTGTTCACGCCGAAAAAGGTGAGCTCCCGGATGTATTGCTCGAACTGTTGGGGGTCCCAGGCGTCGTAGGAATTCGCCTGCGCGCGGTAGCCGAGTTGGTGGCCGCGAATCGCATAGGCGGGAGCGGAGGCGACGTCGAGCGAGGCCGCTATGTTGAGCCTC
Source organism: uncultured Acidobacteriota bacterium (assembly GCA_964438685.1). Taxonomy (GTDB): domain Bacteria; phylum Acidobacteriota; class Terriglobia; order UBA7540; family UBA7540; genus Bog-366. Next base: position 678 of record CAYTMD010000662.1, on the reverse strand, counting down.
CCGCGGGCCCAATCGATTCGGCGCAGGAGTTGGCCCACGCCGAACAGCGTGCCGCGGGCGTCAGCGCCCAGCACCCACACCACGGGAGCCGCGCCTTGCTTCGCTTCGACGAATAGCCGGTACCCTTCGGGCCGCCTTTCCGGCCACGCCTCTCCTTCCCGGACGGGAACGCGGTGTCCCCAAGCAGGAACGTCGGGAGTTGAGGCGAGTGCGATGACGGGTTTGCCGGGCGGCCAATGCGTGGTGGTCTCGATCCGGAGGTCCGCGCGCTTCTCCATCTCTTCGCGCAGAACGATGGCCGCGGTCCTTTCAGCCTTTGGCAATGATCCAGGCCGCACCAGCACCACCGCACCGTTGAGACTGAGGCTTTGGGCGAACAACGAGGCGCCACACAGCGGGAATATCAACACCAAGACCGCTGTCCGCAGCATGGGTTGTTTTCTCCCAGTGATCCAGAGTTTCAGACCCACCCAGATAGTATTCGGTAAGTCTGGTGGCTGACAAGCGGCAGGAGGGGGTTCTGTTGTGCAGGGCGCTTCGGGATGGGCAAATTAGAACCGGCGCGGTTGTGCCCCACTACGGTTCCGGTCTGCCCACGGATAGAGGCTTAGGCGGACGAAGAAACCCCTCATCCGCTTCGTACCTCAGCACCTTCTCCCCTGGGAGAAGGTTGGAAAT
>CAYTMD010000661.1:0-2859 GCA_964438685.1 uncultured Acidobacteriota bacterium | reverse complement strand
TTCCCCCCCGCTCCTCAACCTTACGCGCTCTCATGAATAATCCAGGCTTTGGGGCGACCTAACAAAGCCCAAGCCAACGGCCTGGGTCAACGGAACCCCCATCAACCCCGAGCCCTGAAAGGGCGACCTACCCAGAAAGGGCGACCTACCCAGTCCCACAAACCAACCTTCACCACGGAGGCACAGAGGAAAACCGGCGGATTCTCCGCGCCACAGGCTGACAGGGCGGGCGGACTCCCCTCCTGATTCAGGAGGGGGACGGCGCGCTCGCGCCGGGGGTGTTTACGAGGTTCAGAGGGGCTCGACGAGGTCAGCGCCGGGAATAGTTACAGGACGCTAATTCCCAATCCTTAATCCGTGGTGGAAGGCGGCGGAAGCTATGACGTCGGAAAATCGGAAATATGGTGCCCGGCTTTTCCGTGTCCGGTTTTCCCGAGGGAAAAAGCGGTAGGATTCCCTCTTGGGAAAAGGCAGGGAAAAGGTACCTGACCTTTCCTGCCTGACACTTTCCTGCCCACCTTTCCTGCCAGAATTACGGAACGTTTCCTGCTATAGCACGGGGGTTCGTTGAGTTGTATAATCCCGTCCGGTTGCGAGATTCGCAACGGAGCGATATGCCGAAGTCCCAGGTGATAGTGCCCGGCGAGCTGATTGAATCTCGCATCCTGCTGATTTTCCCCGGGTCTGCCTAATGCCTTTACCGAGCACTGAGCCATTAGCGGCTGGGGCTTCCTAAAGTGCTGCTAAGAGGAGTTCGAGTGGACTATGCCGATATTCGCCGCGTTGCCATCACTGCACTCTTCTCTGACGATACGCTTCTTAATCACCTCGTTCTCAAGGGCGGAAACGCCCTGAGTCTCGTGTACGGATTAAGCAAGAGGACTTCGCTTGACCTCGACTTCTCAATGGACTACGACTTTGCTGACGTGCCGAACGCCCGCGAGCGGCTATTCCGTGCGCTTCGAGACCGATTTGACGCTGTAGGACTTAAGTTGTTCGATGAGCAGCTAGAGCCGAAACCGCAGCTAAAAGGTGAGGATACCAAGCCATGGTGGGGTGGTTATGAACTGCGGTTTAAGCTCATCGAGCCGCAAAAGTATGAAGTCTATAAAGACCACCTCGAAAAGCTACGCATCAATTCCATGGTCACGGGTCCAAAGCAAAGCCGGACCTTCATGGTGGACCTGAGCAAGTGTGAGTACACTGAGGGCAAGGTCGAACGCGAGTTCAACTTCTTCACCATCTATGTCTACACCCCAGAGATGATCGTGATCGAGAAACTCCGAGCCATCTGTCAGCAGATGCCTGAGTACACCCATAAAACGCACCAATCAGGGCGCGCACGCGACTTCTACGATATCTACTGCGTGGTGACCGAACTCGGCATTGATCTGGGAAGCGAGGAAAACCTTGAGCTTGCCCGACGTATCTTCGCGGCGAAGCAGGTGCCTTTGAGCCTTCTTCCGAAGATGAACGAACATCGAGAGCTTCACCGCCTGGATTGGCCAGCTGTGAAGGACTCAGCAGGAGAAACTGTAGAGGAGTTCGATTTTTATTTTGACTTCGTGCTTGCGCATGTGGAGCGACTAAAAGCCCTTTGGGTAGAATAGCTTCCACTCTGGACTGTACGCTTTGTCCTGTATGTCATGGGCAAGGTAGAAGTCGTAATTAAGTCCAAGTGCTTTGAGCCTTTCGTATTGCTCTGGGCTGTAACCCGCACGTTCCATGTAGAAGCCGATCGCTTGATGAAAAGGGTAGATGTATGCAAGCTTCTTGAGGGTCGCAACGAGCGTTGCGATTGAAATCCGTTCTCTAGCCCCTTGGTAGGCTTCAAGGACTTGATAGACGCCTCCGGCGTATGCCGGTCTGACCGTGATGTCAATGAGCGTACGTTCAATCTTAGTTACAGAAAGTATTTCGCCATCAGCCACTGACATGGTGCCTACTTCCAGACGTCCAGTGTGCTTACCATTCAACAATAGAAACTTTGAATCGTGGAAACGATACACGAAGGTTGATTCCCGCTGGGGTCTGCTAAAGGCCCTGCCTATAGCCTCCTGCGCAAGCGGCGAGGCATTTGTACTTTGGTTTTTCGGGCTCTGCTCCTGGTTTAGGTGGATGATGCGGGGTATCTGGTTGTTGAGCGCTTGCAGGAAGACAGCGGTTCCATGTGAAAGGTAACTGCCCTTGCGGATGGAAAGGGCAACGAGATAGGGGGAAACGTCTCCCCATAGGTAGCGCACAAAACTGCGGGCGCCAGGATGGTTCTCGTCAGGCACAATCCGCACCTCCCTCAGCTTCCCATTGACGGAAAGGAAGTTGATAAACTCCTCTGTTTTCGTGCTTGTTGCAAGTTGCCAGGCGGCTTGGTTCTCCTGCAGGATCTGAGTGAGATCCGCAGAAGTAAAAATTCGCTTACCGGATCGTTCGAAGAACTTCATGACGTCTGAACTTGCAGCCTGGAGCTTTGGTGGACGCCCTCTGCGCATTGGAGAATCCTTTCCGACGGTTTGTACGTATACGAACCGTTCTGCTCTTTAAATCCGGTTGGAATGAGTTTCTATTCACCTTCGCAAGGCGTGTTGTTGGTATACATACCAACAACACGCCTTGCGAAGGTGAAATTTAAAGCAACGGTTGGTATATATACCTACCGTTCAAACCAGCTAATTCAGCTAATGCCAAGCGAAATAAGATCATTCCAGTGTTCCTTTGGTTATTCGGCTGTGGTTGTAGGTATATATACCTACAACCACAGCCAAATAATAACAGATTTCGCCTACAAAAGGAATGGGGAAATGGTGGGGGGGGAAAAGGGTCGCGGTAGGGACGGACATTGCTGACCGCCCCCCGCACAGA
>CAYTMD010000660.1:0-2869 GCA_964438685.1 uncultured Acidobacteriota bacterium | reverse complement strand
TCGCGGACACCAGCCCCATGCACTTCACCGGCAAACAACGCGATTACGAATCCGGCCTCGATTACTTCGGCGCCAGGTTTAACGCTTCGAGTCTCGGCCGCTTTATGACGCCGGACTGGAGTAGTGTCCCGCAGCCGGTGCCCTTTGCGACTCTAGGGAATCCGCAGACACTCAATCTCTATAGCTACGTCGGAAACAATCCACTCAGTGTTACCGATCCTTTTGGCCATAATTGGTTTACAGACTTCTTGAACGGGTTAGCCAACGCTACGTATCGTCCAATTTTCACGATGGTCCAACATCCCATTCTCACTGGCAAGGCTATTGGCAACTCGATAGCACATCCAGTTGCGACATATCATGCGCTCAAGAACAGCACTGTCACGACTACCCAGAGGGTGATAGCTGGAAATGGAACGGCGATCGGGACGGTTGTCGGTACGGTCGGGATGGCACTGATCCCCGGCGTTGGAGAGGGCGGCGACGTAGTTGAAGGTGCTGAAGACGTTAGCGAAGCCGCTCAAGTTGCTGAAGAAGCTGCTGAAGCAGCAGAGTCCGCGGGAACGGCTGCCGAAGAAGCATCTGAATCTGCGCAGATGAAGGCGCTAACCAGCGGTGATATCAAGAAGCTTCAGGCCAATGGCATCGATCCACACGACCTGAAGCCGAATTCAAAGTACGACCTTTTTAAAGATAGAAATGGCGACGTCTTCGTGAAGCCCAAGAGCGGGAGCGGGCCAGGAGATCCAACCGGAATCAATCTCAAGGAGCTGTCCAAATGAGTTCAAAGACGATTGTGCGGCTCAAGATCACTAGCGCTACTCATGATCCTGAGTACATCTCTGAGGCCCTCGGGGTCTCCTGCGAAAGAGGCTGGCGTATTGGTGAGAACCGGCCTAATACAATAATTAAGGAGAAGATGAACGGATGGATCTTAAATTCTGGTCTTGAGGGGGCCCAACCACTTGATGATCAGATCAAGTCTCTTCTGAAGAGGGTAGAGCCTTTGAGATCTCGTATGAAGGAGCGTCTGGGGGGAGACCTCATAGAGTTGTCCTGCGTCATCTATGCAGATTCGCCACCAGCCCTTAACTTCGAGAGCGAGGTAATCGGGAGCATCGCTGCTCTTGGAGCCAGTCTCGACATCGACCTTTACGTCTAGAGTTACAAAGAGATAGCGCCAGGAGTATTCCGTTCAGCCGATGGCACCCGGCAATTTAGGATGACAGCCGGTGACTTAACGGGCGCGCACGGAGACATCGGGCCCCATGTTCACTTCGAGTCCATAGGCGCTAATGGCAGAACGATAACCGAGAATTCCCACGTGGGAATCACAAATCCATAGGAGTGCCGAATATGCGACTGTTGGCAACCATTTCGAGTGGTGGTGAGACCTCTAAAGTGAAGCATTACGTTGGTCTTCCTCCAGCACTCACAGGCGGAAACGATACACGGGGAGAGTTGGGTGGCGCGCGCTTCCTAGTGATCGAGGAAAACCAAGATGGGATATTCCTCTACCGATATGGCCTAGGCGGGAACTTTGTCGGCGATACTTGGCATATGAATGTCGATGATGCCAAACACCAAGCCTCATACGAGTATGGCGAGAGTGTCAACGATTGGGCCGATGTTCCGCCGGAGGTCGAAGACGTAGTGGCGTTCGGTCTCAATCAACTGGGTTCTTCAAGGTAGCCGCTAAAAGAAAGGTAGCGCGTCTATAACATCGGCGAGAAAAGTGAGAAAAGGGCCGGCTGGCGCAGGGTGAGCGCAACCCGGCGGTTTGCGTGAGCGGTCTTCCTTGTTCCTGCCCTAATCCGGCTTTTTGCCGGTGGCAAAGGCTCTACGGTGCTTCGCACCGGCTGTAGGGGGTGACACGCCACCCCTGGGTAGGGTCACGTTTGCGATCTTGTGATCGCAAATGCGATGTGCCGCTGCAGCAACAGGTTGCGGCTTCTCCGGTCGCAAATGCGATCATTTGATCGCATTTGTGAACACCTCTGTTTTTCTTCGTAACTCCTTGTTTCTGGGCGAAGAAAAGGGGTCAGGTACCTTTTTTCTTGATTCCCAGGAAGACCACGGTAGAATGCCAACACGGGTAGAATTCGGCAAGCTGATATGGGCGGGGCCGGAAAAGGGTCGCGGTAGGGACGGGCATTGCTGACCGCCCCCCGCGCGGATCCGTACGGGCGCTACTAACGCATACGGCTCTTACCTCGGATGTATAGCGTCAAAGCGTACGCTGGGATAAGGATGCACCAATCGGGGCTGGATGAGCCAGCGGTCGTATAGTCGAGCCATGCGCCTCAGGGTGATTCGTCCGCGTTGGCTGCGCCGCCTGAGGACGTGCCGCCAGTAGACAGGAAAGGGGTCAGGTACCTTTAATCTTAGGGAACGATGGAATAAACCCGGGGACAGGCGTACACACGTTTCGATGTCCAAGGAGGGCTGCCATGTTAATCAATCGTGATGAAATGATTGAGGAGTTCGAGCGGCAGATTCGCAAGTTCGGTGGTGCCTGGAGCGAGTGGCGCGTGGGCACGGCCAAGGACGCTCGCGGGCCGTTCTGTCCGATCTAAAGCATCGGAGAGCAGTGACAAGTGACGGGTGACAAGTGACAAGCAAGAGCAGTGACAAGTGACGAGTGACAAGTGACAAGCAAGAACAGTGACAAGTGACAAGTGACGAGTGACAAGCAAGAAAGGACCGGAAAGGGCAGAAAGAGTGACGAGTGACGAGTGACAAGCAAGAACAGTGACAAGTGACAAGTGACGAGTGACAAGCAAGAAAGGACCGGAAAGGGCAGAAAGAGTGACGAGTGACAAGTGACAAGCAAGAACAGTGACAAGTGAAAAGTGACGAGTGACAAGCA
>CAYTMD010000659.1:0-2872 GCA_964438685.1 uncultured Acidobacteriota bacterium | reverse complement strand
GCGAGCGGTTGTGCTGCACCTCATTCCCAACCTGACGCCATCTGTTTTGGACACGAGTGAAATGACCGCGCCCGCTTTGCGGGCTTTGGAACACGGCAAACCGTTATTCTGGCGCCTATGGGCGCGAGGGGAGAGGTAATTTGAATCTACATCCCTCGCCCCCTTGGGGGAGAGGGTGGCCCGCAACCGGCGCTTTCACCAGCCGGGGCGGGACGGGTGAGGGGGTCAAAAACGCTGGGGCCTAGTGAAATGCTGGCGACGCTGAGGCGGTTTCACTTTTGCCTTTTACCTTGCTTTTGCGGCTCTCCCAAACGAATTCCATTTTGGTAAGGACCCCCTCACCCCCCGCCTTGCGGTCCCCCCTCTCCCCCAAGGGGGCGAGGGGAAATGTATCGTTAGTTTGGCGTCGTATTCGTGATCGTTCACGAGCAGAACCGTGTTCGCCACACGGCTCGTCTGCTAATTTGGACAGCAGTGAAATGACCGCGCCCGCTTTGCGGGCTTTGGAACACGGCAAACCGTTATTCCAGAGCCTATGAGCGCGAGGGGAGAGGTGCGAACAGTATGCTATCCAACCCGGGACGCATCACCACCACGCCTTTCCAGCCTTTTGCTGGGAAGCACAGGTGCGGTATACTCAGCCCTGTTCATCGTATCCGCAAACACACTCTAGCTCGGGATGTTTTGACCATTTCTTCAGCGTGCCCTTGGCGGCAGGCATTATGGGAGGAAGCATGTCCAGCACTCACCCCGATCTCCAATTCAAGCCCGAAATGCCCCGCCGATTGGATCACGGTATCGGTATTGTCGGCGCCGGAGGCGTTGTCAATTACGCGCATTTACCCGCTTATGCGCAGGCAGGGTTCAAGGTTGTAGGCATCACGGACAAGAGCCGCGAGCGGGCGGAGAAGACGGCCGGCGCCCACAAGATTCCCAAAGTTTACAGCACGGTGGAAGAACTTCTCGGCGACCCGGAAGTCGAGATTGTGGACATTGCCGTGTATCCATGGGAAACGGTCATTGTTGGTGAGCAGGCGGTTCGCGCCGGAAAGCATGTTCTCTGCCAGAAGCCTCTATCCGATGTGTATAGCAGCGCGGCGAACCTGGTGGCCCTGGCTCGCGACTCCGGACTTAAAATGGCCGTGAACCAGCAGATGCGCTGGACGGTGGGCATCCGCGGGACCAAGCAACTCCTGACCCAGGGATGGCTCGGCGAGCCGAATTACGGAACCATTCAGGTTCACTGCAACACCGATTGGTCCATATGGCCGTGGATGTATGCCCGCAATCGGCTGGAAATACAGAATCACAGCATCCACTATATTGACTCCTTGCGTTATCTCTTTGGCGATCCCGACCGCGTGTTCACCAGCGGCAGCCGCATGCCCGGCGAGCCCACAAAGGCGGAGACCCGGACCCTGACCATCTGGGAATACGATTCGGGTTTGCGCGTGTTGATTGACGTGAACCACGGCGTATGGCAGGACGATCGCTATGCCATTTTTCGTTTCGAAGGAACGGAAGGCATCATCAAGGGGACCATCGGGCTGATGTACAACTACCCCGCGGGACGTCCGGACACGCTGGAATTCATGTCGAAGAAAAGCATGGGCTACTGGTTCTCCGCCCGCAACGACTATTTGTGGATTCCCGACGCCTTCATGGGACCCATGGGTTCATTGATGCGAGCCATCGAGGATGGTTCGGAAGCGCTGACCAGCGGCAGCGATAACCTCAAAACTCTGCAAGTGGTGTTTGCGCAATACCGATCCATGGAGGAGGGGAGAGCCGTCAGCCCCCGGGAAATTGTTGCTTGAGGAACTCTGCATTGCAATTCCGTATATTCTTTTTTGGGCAAACATTTTTGTGTCCTTGTTGATCGTGGGAGGCCGAGAGAAGAGACCCCTCATCCGCTTCGTACCTCAGCACCTTCTCCCCTCGGAGAAGGTTCGTTGTCAGACTACCCTCTCCGAGGGGAGAGGGTGGCGGCCATGCGCCGCCGGGTGAGGGGTCTCTTCGTCCGCCCACGAAAATCTGATTGTGGCACGTAGCGCTGGCATCCTGCCGGCACCGGGAAATGCCGCCGGGGCGGCCGCGCTATAAAGAGCAAGCCGTCACGTACCTCATTAGATTCCACCAGGAGAAATCAGCCGATGATGCACGCTCAATACTTCGAAGACTATCAGGCCGGTTCCACGCGCGAAACCCTGGGCCGGACGATAACCGAAACCGATTTCGTCCTGCACGCCGGTCAAAGTGGCGACTTCTATCCGCACCACATGGATGCCGAATGGTGTAAGGGGCAGGAATTCGGCCAGCGCATCGCCCATGGCACATTAGTATTCACGGTTGCGGTGGGTCTGACGGCAGGCGATGTCAATCCCGAGGCCTTCACTTACGGATACGACCGGTTGCGCTTCATCAAGCCCGTTTTCATCGGCGATACCCTCCGCGTCAGGGTAACCCTCAAGGAGAAACGCGAATCGCCGAAACGCCCCGAATATGGCGTCGTCGTGGAACTTCTTGAAGCCTTCAACCAACACCAGCAGGTCGTTATAGCCTGCGAACATCTGCTTATGGTGAAGAAGAGAAGGGCCTAGCCTCAATACCGCTCACTTAAGCCGATAGGTATCAAGTCGCCCCCCTCACCCCAAGGGAACGTGGGGCCCGAGGGCATGGGTGCTAGAATAAAGCACCGTTGGCGAACAGCCCGCGTAGCGGGCGAAAGATCGTCACTGCTGTCCAAATTAGCAGACGCTCCCATTGGACCACGCGGGACTACTCTCAGCCATCATGAATTCGACATCAAAACCAAGAATACATTTCCCCTCGCCCCCTTGGGGGAGAGGGGGGACCGCAAGGCGGGGGGAGA
>CAYTMD010000658.1:0-2885 GCA_964438685.1 uncultured Acidobacteriota bacterium | reverse complement strand
AGGGGGCGAGGGAAAATGTATTCTTAGTTTCGATGTCGAATTCATGATGGCTGAGCGCGGTCCCGCGTGGTCCACTGGAAGCGCATGCTAATTTGGACAGCAGTAGAGCTACATCGCCCCCGTTCTTTGCGATCAGATTTCCTCGTCAGTGTCCGGCGCTACCAATTCGGCAGGAAGAGCGCTAAGATAATTGCGCGCCAGGGGCACTTGGGAAGGCACTGGGGCAGGCATCCCTGCCGCCTGTTGGCACTTTGAACGGCGATGGTTTGATGGTGATGCTTCCCGACCTGGCAACAATGCCATCGGAGGTCATTCGCGAGTTCGATACCTGCCTTTGGAGGAGCCATGGACCTTAGGCGGCTGACAAAGTTTTTCGCCGGACCCTCACCGCATTTGAGCCGCGAAGATGCGATGAAGATTTTCAAGCGGGATAAATTCAAATGCTACTACTGTGGATTGGACGGTCTGCGCGATTTCGAAAGCTGGCTTATCCTTACCATTGATCACGTCCACCCGCACTCCAAAGGCGGCCAGCGGAGTATGGACAACCTGGTGACCGCCTGCCAACCGTGCAACCTGCTCAAGGGCAAGCGGGTATATAAATCGCACCAGGAAGCACGGGACTACGTCCTCGCCCAGCGTGAGCAATGGCGCCAGATTTACCGCAAGCAGGTTAAGGCGACGTAACCGGGCGGCCCGAACGCATTCGGCTGCATTGCGGGAACGGAGAATTCTTCCAGCCCTTGGGTGAACCTGCCTTGACACGTTTGCCCGCGAAAGTTTTAATGCTTGCCGCTGCCCAGCCATCAAGGGTGTTGTGCCACATTTGGCAGCGCTCGATCCAGAGAGATTTTGCGGGAGAGATGACCGATTGGACGCTGCCGAACGCCCCCCCCAACCAACCCGTTTCGTACCGCGCCGCCGAACTGAGACCGGCGCACTATCTCCCATCGAGTCTCTTTACCCGGCGTGGGACGAAACGCTGCGGCTGCTTTTTCGCCCTTTCGTCGGACACCGTTGGGTAGCCTTGAGTGTGGTTTGCCTGTTTCTGGGTGGCGGCACATCCACTGCCGCATTTCAGTGGGGCTTCGGCGCACTGCCGATTGACATTCATAGTTCCGAGCTTCTCTTCCGCATCCGCATGGTTATTGCCCAGCACCTTAGTTTGATCGTGCTGGCTGTAGTCCTAAGCCTTTGCCTGATTCTTGGCCTTATCTACGTGCGTTGTGTATTCCGGTTTGTATTGATCGATGCCGTCATCAAACATGACGTGGTGGTTGGCACGGCATGGAAAAACCTGAGGTCCCTTGGCCGTGCCTACTTCTTCTGGCTGTTGGGAGTGGTGGGCGCTGTCCTGATGATGGTATCTGGAATCATTATTGTTTCGTTCCGCTATCTGCGCCTGGTTCGTGAAGCAGGCCATCCGGAGTGGCTTGTTTCCGTGTTAATCGTATCCGAGTTGATAGCCGTCGTCTGCGTCGGCTTGCTGATTGCCGTCCTGATCACGCTTACGGATGATCTGGTGGCGCCATTGATGTACTCCGATAAAATCACCGTTCCTGCCGCGTGGAGAATTATCTGGGAAAGCTCGCGCCGCGATCCGGGGACGTTTCTCTTTTACATCGTGCTGCGCTTTGCGGTGGGTTTGGGGATTAGCATTGGCGTGCTCTTCGTTCTTTTCCCGGTCTTGATGGGATTATCCTCCGGGGCGCTGGTCTCTGCGGCGCTCGTTATTCTGGCCCTGCGGGTGGTAGGGCTGGCGTGGGCATGGAATCCGGTAACGATCTCTCTTGGCGCTCTTGCCTTGTGCATCCTCACCGGCTTGTTGTTCGCCGTGCTGAGCGTGGTGGGAATGCCCGGGCAGGTTTACCTGCAGAACTACGGTGTGCGTTTCATCGCTTCGCGCGTGCCATCTCTGGGGGCCCTTTGCCGCGCCTCATCCTCATGGGGCCGCCGCCCCTAACTCTTGCTTGGGGCCACACCTGCCGGGCCAAACAGGCTGCGCAAAAATGCCGGATCCACAACCTAGGGGCGACTTTACATCGCCACAACCTGAATCGGCGCAGCACGAAAATGGCGGGGCAAACCCGCCGGTAAACGTTTTCCCATAGCCTGTAAAGCCCAATGCCACGACGACCTGTCGAAGCTTTAAGCAGCAAGGCTTTCTCCCCCGTTGCGTGGTAGAATTCCAAATATGCTGCGCAACGGAACTATTACCTCAGTTTGCGCCCTTTTGCTTTGGTTTGGCGGATGTCCAAAACGCCAGGATTCCAAAAGTGTTGTTGTTTACGTTCCGGCGCCGCCTCCGGCGGCAGCTCCAGCCGCAGAGAAACCATCAGAGGTCCTGATTATCGAGCAGCCTGCCCCTCCCGCCGAGCCGGAGCCCGAGGAGAATCCAGCCCCCCAAACCACAGGCCCGCCGACCCGCCCCCGAAGGCGTCCTCCGGCGCACAACGAACCTCCCGCTGAAACCCCGGAAACCACCGAGCAGGAGATTCCCGAACCCCCACCGGCAGAAGTTCCCGCCCTCGAACCACGCGAGAGCTCTGCGCAGGAGACTGAACTGCGGCGCCAGTTCGGGGATTTGGAGAGGGACATTCGCCAGCGCCTGGCGCGGTTGAATGGCGCGCAGCTTTCCGCCAACGATCGCAAAGCGCTTGAGGATGCCCGCACCTTCTTTGCTCAAGCCACAAAGGCAATGACCATTGGCGATCTTTCCCGCGCCTTGAATCTGGCGCGCAAGGCGTCGCTGCTGCTGGCTGCGTTGGAGTAAGCTATTGCCGGTTCCCCACAACGCTACAGGCAATCTTCTGAGAGTTTTTCCCGAATAATCTACGGGAGAGGCGAGCGATATTCGTCTGTTCGATAGGCAAGGGAGTTCTGCA
>CAYTMD010000657.1:0-2900 GCA_964438685.1 uncultured Acidobacteriota bacterium | reverse complement strand
AGGGTCTTGGCGTCGCCGAGATTGGCCAGATGCGAGAGCAAGTGGATGGAGTTGATGAACTTAATCCCCGCCTGCAATCCACCTTTGATGCCAAATCCCAGAATTGCCCCGAACCCATGCTCCAAATACTTCTTGGCCAGCTTGTGGGTGGAATGGCTGGCGAGGCCGGGATAGTTTACCCACTTCACGGCTGGGTGCGATTCCAGGAACTGGGCGACCTTCAGCGCGTTTTCGCAATGCCTCTGAACCCGCAATGAAAGCGTTTCAACACCTTGCAGGATCAGGAAAGCGTTGAAGGGGCTCAGTGCCGCACCGATGTCGCGCAGAAGTTGAACGCGCAGTTTCAGGATGTAGGCGAGCGGCCCAAACGCTTCCACAAACTTGAGATGGTGATAGCTGGGGTCAGGCTCCACCAGTTCGGGGAATCTCCCGTTGGCCCAGTTGAATTTGCCTGAGTCCACAATAATCCCGCCGATGGAGTTTCCATGGCCTCCGAGAAATTTGGTCATGGAGTGGAGAACAATGTCCGCTCCCCATTCAAAGGGCCGGCACAGATAAGGCGTGGCTACGGTGTTGTCAATGATCAGGGGTACGCCGGCATCGTGGGCGATCCTGGCCACGGCTTCAATGTCGAGCATGTCGTTCTTGGGATTGCCCATCGTTTCGGCGTAAACCAGGCGCGTCTTGGGAGTGATGGCGCGCTTGAAATTCTCCGGGTCGCTCGGATCGACGAAGGCGGTGGTAATTCCAAGCTTCGCCAGCGTGTAATGGAAAAGGTTGTAAGTGCCGCCATAAAGACTTGCGGATGACACGATTTGGTCGCCGGCGCTGGCGATATTCAGAACCGCCATGGTCTCCGCCGCTTGGCCGGAGGCGGCGACAAGGGCGGCCACTCCCCCCTCAAGGGCGGCAACGCGTTGCTCCAGCACGTCCCAGGTGGGATTCATAATGCGCGTATAGATATTGCCGAATTCCTTCAGCGCAAAAAGATTTGCCGCGTGCGTGGTGTCTTTGAAGACAAAAGACGACGTCTGATAGATGGGAACAGCGCGCGCACCGGTGGTGGGGTCAGGCTTCTGGCCGCCGTGCAATGCGATGGTGTCAAATCCGGGTTTCTTGTCCAAGGTTGTCTCCTTCAAAGAAGTAATAAGCGCTCAGGCGTCAGCTCTCAGCTTCCAGCCGAAACCTCCTGGCTTGCCTAAGTCCGAGGCCAGTGAACACTCAAAACGATACGATTTAGCCAAGTCATCTGGCAAACACAAAGCGGGCGGCTGATAGCTAAACCGCAGCCGCAGCGCTAAGAAACTGCTCCTCAAAATCATCCACCTTGGGCTCAATCAGGATGCTCTCCGGAATCCGCCCCTGCAGCGCGGCAATGGTTTTCAGGCCGTTGCCGGTAATGGTCAGAACAGTGGATTCATCGGGATTCAATCGTCCCTGGCGAACCAGTTTGCGCGCCACAGCGACGGTTACACCTCCGGCGGTTTCCGTAAAGATGCCTTCGGTTTCCCCGAGCAGGCGGATGCCTTCCACAATTTCGTCATCGCTCACATCCTCGCCCATGCCGCCGCTGCCCAGGATCGCCTTGACTGCGTAAATGCCGTCGGCGGGGTTGCCGATGGCCAGCGATTTGGCTATCGTGTGGGGTTTTTGGGGATCGATTTCCGAGGTCCCCCGTTTGGCGGCGGTCGAGATGGGTGAGCATCCGGTGGCCTGCGCGCCGAAGAACTTCGCCGTCGTGGGCTCAACCCAGGCGAGCTTTTTCAATTCCTCAAAAGCCTTATGGATTTTGGTGATCAGCGAGCCGCCCGCCATGGGGACTACGATATTCTGCGGCAGGCGCCAGCCGAGTTGCTCGGCAATTTCGTATCCGACGGTCTTGGAGCCTTCCGAATAGTAGGAGCGCAGGTTCACATTGACTATGCCCCACGAGTGCTTCTGCGCAACCTCTGAACAAAGGCGGTTCACCTGATCATAATTCCCATGCACACGCACCAGCGTGGCGCCGTATACCTGGGTGGCAATGATCTTTTCCATTTCGAGTTCGGCGGGGACAAAGATGAAAGTCTTGAATCCACCCGCCGCTGCCTGCGCGGCCACCGAGTTGGCAAGGTTCCCGGTGGATGAGCAACCCACCGTATCGAACCCGAACTCGTGCGCCTTGGAGAGCGCCACCGCTACCACGCGGTCCTTAAAGGAAAGTGTGGGGTGATTGACGGAGTCGTTCTTTACATAAAGTTCGCGAAGGCCGAGTGCCGCCGCTAATCGTGGGGTCTTCACCAACGGCGTGAATCCTGTCTGGTGACCCACATAGGGTTCGTTCATCAATGGCAGCAGTTCTTTATAGCGCCACATATTGGGCGGACGCGAGGCAAGGTCCTCACGGCGCAAGTCAGCCCAGAGATTTCCATAGTCGTAAACCACTTCCAGCGGAGCCCAACATTCTTGACAAGCGGCAAGGGGCTCAAGCGGGTAGGTACGCTCGCAGTCCCGGCATTTCAAATGAATTGCGTAACTCACATGTCCTCCTGGTTTCATCTTCACGGCCGGTCAATTGTTTTGGGGGTATATAGTGAAAAGTTCGGAAAGAGGTAAAAACTAAAAAACCTCCTCCGAAGAAGGAAGAGGCTTTATTGCTGGTCTAACGGCCCCCTCTCATCTCCCCCATACCGGGTAGGAATTGGCACCTGACCTCCGATTTTTGTCGGAGCGGTTGTCGTGGCGTCTTCGGGCCCTTCCCTCGACCACTCTAGATGAGATTCAGGGTTACTGAATCAGATATTCAATTGTCGTTTTTAATCGTAAAAGAACAGGCCCCGGCTGTCAATAGTTTTTAGGGTGCGCACAGCGATTCCGTAAGGTATGCCTCGGCTGGGGGCAGTGGGCCGATGGGGGACAAG
>CAYTMD010000656.1:0-2911 GCA_964438685.1 uncultured Acidobacteriota bacterium | reverse complement strand
AATTGAAGATGGCGAGCAAATCCCAGCGATCCCATTCGCGCTCCACGGGCAGATGGAAAAGTTGCGGGTAATCCAGTTCGGCCCTGTCGAAAAGATCCAGCGGACGCGGCGGCTGAGGAAGGCGCGGGAAGACCATGCGAACCATCCTCATGCGCCCTTCGTCCATGCGGTCAATGTCATCCCCCAACATCAGTTGACTGCCGTTGATGCCGAAGAAGGTGGTTGTGATTTGCGCGTCGGCCAGGGCGATGGGTTTGTCAATGGTCATCACGCTGCCCGTGTCCGCGATCATAAGTTTGCGGTGGATAAAGGAGAACGCGCCCATTGTTACCAGGGCGGCGTGATGCGAGGTCCAAAACCGCGGGTTGTTGATGACAAACGTGCCGGGGTAAAAACCTTTGCCCGGACCGTAGAGCGGGCGCCCGTCGCCATAGTCGTTGCCGAGGTGTACGCCGTTGGTCAAGCCCACACCCTGGAACGCGGGGCAAGTGCTTCCCAGCAAGTAGGTGTCGTCGGTCACGGTTTCGCGGATGACGCGTAGGCCTTCACGCCAGGCCTCGGGGCCGGGGATCTTGGACTTGTCAAAGTACCCGTCATTGAGGTGGGTGCCGGGAGTGGCGCCGGTTACGCAATCCAGGAAATCGAGCATGTAGTACCGCACTCCCCAGCGCCGGTAAGTGGAGAAGACTTCGCGAATGAACTCGTGCGTCTTCGGATGGCTGGGGTCGAGCGCATACATATCCCCAAAATCGCGGCGGGGAATGGTCAGTGGCTTCCCTTGGTACTGTAATAGGGCATCCTTGACGCGCTCCACTTTCTCCGGAAGCAGCGAACTTAACCAAAAGAAACCTGCCCACAATCCCCAACGGAATTTTAAAGAGTCCAACTCCTGGTGCAGCGCCTCGGGCCCACTGGGAAAATTGGCATAGCTCCACTCCAGCCAATTTCCGGCGAGGAGGTCCTTGATATTGCCGACGCTCACCCAAACGTAGCCAACATCAGTTTCATCGAGCTTCAGGCGATTGCGGACGGCGAGGGTGTTCCGCCGCACCATGTCCTCGTACTGCTCCACGGAGAACGCGTCAATCCATTCCCATCCGACCCACCCGGCCGGCATCGTGGGCCAAATAGGAGGATGGTAATGTTCGGCAACCGCGTCGGCCCAGGCGTCCAGGGCGGCCATGGGGTCGGATTCCAAACCGATGCGCAACTGCTCTGAGGCCACGGTGGCCCCCGGCGCGAGTTCGAAACCATTGAAGTCGTTCCAGGCACTTACCACCGGGATTTGGCGCGCCTTGTCCCAACTGGATTGGATAACGGTCTCAGCCCGATCGAAAGTGACAAACCCGAATTGCATGGCTCCGCCTTCGGGGTTTGCCTCATCGCTTTTATGCTGCGCTGAAGACCCTTCGGCGGATGCAGTTCCCGCGCCGGGTGAATACCATTGCGTCAAAACTTTACTGACCAATTGCTCTGGCGATTGCTTGATGGATTTGGACCACCATGGGGGTGTTCCCATTCCCTTGGTCACGAGCGCGGCGGCGTTTTCCGGCTTGCCGCCAAATCGCACTTCGCTTGCAGCGCTGTTGGTGTCCGCCAACAAGCAGCGGCCCAACTTCAGTGGCTGCTTCCCTCGATTTTCCAGTGTCGAACTGATGAGCAGGGCGGGGCGGTCGTCGAGCCACTTGAACCGGACCTTCCACGTCAGCGGCAGGGCGGGGAATTCGAGGTTTGCTTCACCGTCGCTCCACGCGCAGCGCGCAGCCTTGTCAGCCCAATGCATTGTGCCGTCCACTTCGATTCCGAGGCGAGAGTTCTTCAAACCCACTGGGCCTTCCAGGGAATAGGTTCGCGTTTTCTCGTCAAAGTGGAATGCGGCCGGCGAGGCAGCTGCTGATGTGCCCATTTCTGCGGTGACTGCACGAAAATAATCTCTTTGGTTTGATTTCATGTCGTCCTCGTCAAGACATTAAGGTGCAGTCGGAGTTGGCGGTTTACATGGATGGGCGGGATGGACAGGATAAAAGACGGAACAAGGTTTACGCTGATGAGTGTTCCGAGACCTTCCACATTGGCTTTGTTCTTTTCAGCCGTTGCCTTCCGCGTATCCTGTATATCCTGTTCATCGATGTTTGAAAGCCCTTATTTACATGGATGGGCAGGATAAAAAGACGGAACAATGCGTACGCCTATAAGGGTTCCGAGACCTTCCCCGTTGGTTTCTTCCTTTCGTTCAGGCAATTTGTTTGCCGGCATCCGGTCCGACGGATTGATCGTAAACGGACTCCACCGCGATCTTTACCACATACATTGGTGGGGGGAGGGAAGGCTTCTTTTGTTTTAGCTGGTCTGCCATCTGGTCATAAAGTGGACCCGACGAGACCAGTTCCGCCGTTCCCTTGACCTGGTAACCGTGGGCCGTTGCCGGATCAATGACGGTTACCGCCACGCGAGGATTCTGCTCCAGGTTCTGCCGGGTTTTCAGGGAAAAAAGATCGGCGAAAATAACGTGCTGATCGTCCAATACCCGGACGGTTCCCTTGGGAGTGACGTTCGGTACTCCCTCTCTTGTAGCGGTGGCTACCCAACCCATCTTGCCCGGGAAAAACTCCTGCACGTGCTTGGGAATGCTGACCATTCAAAACCTCCTCGGTATTAACCGCAATTTCTATAATCGATTTTCAACTCGACCCTCAAGATTACGCTGGAACCCCGCCGAATACAATTGTGGAAGGAAGCAAGTGTAGCGCAGACCATTGTTGTTAAGGTTTGCGGCTCTTCATCAGAAACTCGTTCTCAAATTGGAGGGGGGTGAGATTTGTCGTAATCGGCGGAGAGAGCCGCGGACCTCAAAGGCGGAGGTCTGATTGGATAACGGCATCGGCTCCAGTCCGGTAGACTTGGAAGTGCT
>CAYTMD010000655.1:0-2912 GCA_964438685.1 uncultured Acidobacteriota bacterium | reverse complement strand
CGATTGAACATGGCCTCCAGATGCACCTGCTCTTCCTGCCGAAGCGCGCGGCCAAAACGCTGCTTCCAGTTTTGTAATTCCTGCTCGATCAGATCGCGAAATGTGGCAACTGTACGTCCCATGGGTAACCTCTCTTGGGGGCTGGGGACTAGGGAAAGGGCGAAAATTGAAACTCGAAACTCGCGAGCGAGTACGTGCAGCAACCTCCGCTTTTGAGGTCTGCGGTTCTTCCCTAGACTCGCGCTTCCGAACCTGAGGGTCGGCGCCCATCTTGGAGATTCCCCGTTTTTGCAAAGGGAGAGCTATTCTGAGTCGACACGATAGCTACTTTTCAATTCGTGTGTGGGTAACCCCCTCACCCGTCCCCGTCGGCTGACGGACTGATGAAAACGCCGGTTGCGGGCCACCCTCCCCGATTGCTGGGGTCCGATGGGCCCCATCGGGGTCCAGCAATCGGACTCCCCCAAAGGGGCGAGGGAAGTAAATTCAAATTCACCCCCGCCCTTGTAGCGCCGACCTTTAGGTCGGCACTGGTTTTGTAGGGCCGAACAGCGTTCGGCCTCGGAGTGCTGACCTAAAGGTCAGCGCTACCGGGCTTTTCCCCAGCGCCTAGTTCCCGGTCCCCAGCCCCTGTTTTCAGCAGTCCCAGCCGGCCCTGGCCATCCGCCTGAAATTTCCAAAGTTCCGCCGCGATGGCGCAGGTCTGGGCGAAAAACCGTTTGCGGCCTGCGGGCGGCTGAAAACTCGACGCGGCGGAGAACAGCGCCACCGTCAGCGCTGGGTTCTGGGGACTGGGTGTTGGGTGTTGGGGGCTAGGTGCTGGGTGCTGGCGATGGTCGATTTCCGATTTCCGATTTTCGATTGAGAGCCGGAATTCGAAACTCAAATCTCGAAATTCGGTCGATGACTTGCGAGTTTCGATTTTCGAATTTCGATTTTCGATCTTCCCCCACCCCCCAGTCCCTAGCCCCCAGCCCCCAGCCAGATGTCCCAACGCCTGCTGAAAGGCGGCGTTGGCGTCGGCCTGGCGAACGTCTTCATCGAAGTAAAGTTCCGGGAAGGCCGTGACCATCAGAACCTGGGCAGGGAATTCCGCCAGGAACTGCGGCACGCGGCTGATCAGTTCGGTAAGCTGAAAACACGTGAACGCCCGCGCCATCATGATCTGCTGATTGAATTGCGCAAAGGGCATGCCCCGCCGCTCGGCCAATCGCGCCATCAACCGCGGGTCGGCGCAGTTGGCGCCATCGAGAAACAGAATTCGCTTGCCCTCCAGGGCCAGGCGGGGCATAAAGTAATGGCTCAACCGCGGCGCATGGTGTTCCCCGTGAAATACCGCCAGTCCGCGCGGCGGCAATCGCCACGGTTGGGTTAAGGCCGCCGGAGGCGCAGGTTGTCCGAGCATAAACATGATTACCTCCCCCCTATCGAAAAGCACCAGGCAGAAAGCAGTAGGCAGTAAGGCCACAACAACCGCTTTTCCCCGCACGCCAATTTCGACGCCCTGACTATAGGCGAATAAAAAGCGAAAGTCAAGGCGGGAAAGAACAGCGATCATTCTCACCGCAGAGGCGCAGAGGCGCAGAGATTTGAATGCCAAAGGCCTTTACCCTGGCGGACGTGGTTGGGTCATGCAGCGCCCGAGCATCTGGATGAAGTTGTTGGCGAAGTAATTGAGGGTTACCGCAGCCGCGTGATTTTCGACCTGGGTATGGAATCATATGGACGAACCTGGGTGCGCATGCGAGAATTTTAAAGGGCAGAATTTAGGAGCCAGGAGGCAGGCAGTTCGATCCTGACTTCCAACTCCTGACTCCAGACTCCGGATTTCAGACTTCACTTGGAACTTCCTCATGCCCATGAAACATATTCTGATCACGAACGACGACGGGATAACTGCTCCCGGCATCCTGGCGCTTGAGCAGAGCCTGGCGGCGCTGGGTGAGGTGACGGTTGTCGCTCCGGACCGGGAGATGAGCGCCACCAGCCAGGCGATTACGCTGCACACGCCGCTGCGCATCCACCGCATTGACGATCGGCATTACGCCGTCAACGGCACCCCGACCGATTGCGTGATTCTGGCGCTCTACCAGATTCTGACGGAGCGGCCTGACCTGGTGGTGAGCGGAATCAATCCGGGCGGAAATATTGGCGAGAACGTGGTTTATTCCGGAACCGTGGGTGGGGCGAATGAAGGCGCGGTGCACGGCGTGCCGTCGTTCGCCATATCCCTGGCGTCGCGGCAGGATCTGGACTTTTCCGTCGCCGCAGCTTTTGCGGCACAACTGGCCGCCAGGATTTTGGAAGAGGGCCTGGAGCCGGGAGTATGCTTAAACGTGAACGTGCCCCGCGGTGACGTTCGGGGCGTGCGCGTGACCCGCCAGAGCCAGAAGATTTCGCAAAATATGGTTCTGGAACAGATTGACCCACGCGGGCGTCCGCACTATTGGCTCGATGAGACGGTTGAACTCACGGGAGTCGAGCCGGATTCCGATTACGGCGCAATTCTCGCGCATGAGATTTCCGTCACCCCTCTGCAAGTTGACCGCACACATTACCCCAGCCTCAACCATATTTCCCGCTGGATACCATCCTTGCAGGTAGCGAAGAAGTAGCGGCCAGTAATTGGCTGAACAACGTAGCGCCGCCATCCCGGCGGCATTTTCCGGTGCCGGCAGGATGCCAGCGCTACGAAGCCTGTCACTATATTCTGCAATCCTCAATAGGTGCCGGAGACTTGGGGATTCGGGATTCTCAACTCCCGGCTTCTAACTCCTTACTCCTGACTCCTCGCACTAAGCTTGACTCAAGCATGCGCAAGGAGTATACCAGCCGCATGTTTTCCCATCATTTGCGCTTATTTCTGATCTCTTTGCTGTTAATCGCGGCCGCGCCGCGCCCTGTCCGCGCCG
>CAYTMD010000654.1:0-2917 GCA_964438685.1 uncultured Acidobacteriota bacterium | reverse complement strand
GGGCTGGGCGGCGAACCTCGAGGCAGAGGATCGCTAATCAGTTACGTGCAATTCCCCCGTCGGCTTTCCAGAAAAAAATCCGGGACTTAACCGAAGAGGAAACGGCTGAACTCAAACTGGCCACCGACGAGGCTCTCGGTAGGGTCGAGCCGCCACCCGAGTAGCAGCACCTAAACCCCGGGGAGGAGAAAGGGTACCTGAAACCATTTCCCCTGAAGGGTGCGCGGAGGACAGATTCCAAGTAGACCAAACACGGGTGGCGCATACATTGCCTTTGATGTATGCGGCACTTCATCATCTCACGTTAGCTGCGCCGATCTGGTGATGAATTGGTTGCTGTGAACACTGGGCGCGAGGTGACGCGATGGTTGGGACGCGATCCCAACAAAAAGAACGCCGCAACTTCGACACGGCGCTACACTACAACCCTGTGGATATGATTGCGACCGAAAAGACGCGGACCGCAAAATCGGCGGTCCGCGCTACCTGCTCATTCGGGATCTTGTAATCGCATTTCGTTAAGAGGGGTGTTAACTCTTTTGGATATTCTACGCGCATACGCCGAAGCGTACGTCAAGGGAGCTACAGCACTGGCAGGTCTGCACACGCAAATCTTCTATCAAGCTCAATCGGCTGGTTACGACATTAGGCATGACGATCAGTTGCTGAGGCGTCTGCAATTACACTTATCCGACCTTCTGGAGCATTGCCAGCCGCATTTGCCCATGACGGCCGCCGCCGCCTTAAAACTGAGGGCTACTGTTGATGACCCCGACCTTATGTCCACGTGGCAACAGGCGAACACTGTATTGCAGTTCATGACCTTAGGAGTGATCGAAACGTTAGAGAATGAGTTAGCGTTGAATGTGTTTTTCAGGCTCACCGAGGCACGCAGGAGCTATTTCGAGGCTCCTACAGATGGATGGAAGGAAGTAATTGCCCGTTTTCCAAACACTGTCAGCAATATTGAAGAAATGAATAAATGCTTCGCCCTCTCGCGATATGCGGCTGCCGTCTACCATGCTTGCCAAGTGGTCGAACTTGGATTGATTGACTTGGGCATATTTCTTGGAGTTAAAGACCCAAAATCCGGTTTTACAGCAGTTACAAGAGAACTCAAGAAACTCACCGAGAACGGCCATTCCAACATTCCTCAACGATATAGCGATTGCTTTGACTTTCTAGAACAAATGCATGGCATTATTGAAGCACTGAAATCGGCATGGAGAAACAAAATCGATCATGCCCAAAAGACGTTAGTTCTGATGACGGTAGACTTTACTCCAGAAATAGCCGAAGAAGTACTGTTTGCCTCGCGGTCTTTCATGAGACGTTTAGCTACAGAAATGCCACCGAAGTAGTGCGAATCCAGAGCCGGGGAGCTGAAGCAATGAGCACGCGAGAGTGGATAGCAAGTATTACGACAATAACGATCTCTGCGTTGATAATGGGTGCTATTCTGACCGTATCGAGAAAAGATGCAGACGAGCATGTGCCTGGGTTAACCAAGGCAGCCGCTTGGCGCTGGTTTTGGGTCAACGTTGTGAAATATGCGGCCGGGTTTTCAGTGTTCATATTCCTGATGGTTGGGATCGCTGACCTATTGCGCTGGCTGGTTCCAGACTGGATAGTACGGACGTCTGAGATCGTGTCTGTCGTAGGCGTCCTCGCGCTCGGGGCCTTCGGGCTTTGGCCCGGTCTCCGGCACAAGTTTCGTTGGCCCATCGCTTGCGCAATATACCTTAGTTTGGGGGCGCTGATGCTTGCTGGCTTCGCGCTCCTGGCGAAATACGTAATCCTTCCGTTGGACGTGCCGTTCCACATAATCTGGGCGAAGTGGGGGGGGTGGATTTTTGCTGGCTTCGGCTTCGTACTCTTAGCGCGGATTTTGTTTGTTGGCTCCGATGCATTCATTTGGCACGTGAGGCGACGCCATGCCGGGGAGAAACGGTGAGGAGAAACGTTGTCAGAGGGGAAACGGTGTCAGGAACATGTAAAGGAATTGAATTCGGATCCCTTATTAACCGTGTAACTTATTGAAAATGCAGAGCGGGTAGCCACGGTCAACGCATTTTTGACCGTGGGCTTTTATCATGCCGATTACGGCGACCATCGTTTCACGCTCCGCCCCGGCAACAATTCAACCGTCGTTCGGCGTCGAAGGAAGAACCCACGGTCACAACCGCAGTGACCGTAGCTACCCGCTGGTACAGCCAATTTCCAAGTTCAGCAGCGGGCAAAACAGCGTCATTTGCGCCCCTTACCTTTGATCGGCAACACAATCAATACGATGGCGACGGCGATAGCGGCGATTAAGTCCCTACGAAAACCAGAAGCCTCCCCAGGAAAGAGAAGCAATGACCCGGCAAGGAAAAAAGCGACCAGGCCGAGCCAAAGCACAAACCGTTGCACCCACATCTTTATTGGTCACGCTCCTTTGTCAACCACGCCGATGCCAACGCCACGGGATAAGCGTGCTGTGAGACAATACCTCGGAGCAAGGTAGCGCAGAGTCTCTGCTTGCGAGACTCTGCGGTTCGTCCCATTGGCAATGTACATATTGCACATATAAATAATCATCTTCAATAATACAAGCAACCTGGCTCCTTGCTCAAGCCGCACTGTCGGCGCCGTACCGATGCGGGACAATTTGCTGCGTCGAGTTGATGAGGAAGCCAGTGCCCCGCGGAATCCGCTGCACCACCATGTCAATCCGAAAATGTCGATGCTTCTCGATGAAGCCGCGAACCCACGGCAGGTCGTCGCGATAGAAGACTATATCATCGGCCGATCTCACGATAAGACGGTTGATTTCGACGACCTCCGATCTCGGCGGCGTCCGGTAGCGACATGAGAATCTTTGGAATAAGAAATCCGGTGCAGCCCTTGATAGGCTTACATCGGGGATGATCCGGAT
>CAYTMD010000653.1:0-2933 GCA_964438685.1 uncultured Acidobacteriota bacterium | reverse complement strand
CGCCGCACTTGCCGCCCGCGGCGCAACACCACACATGGGCGGTCGATCTGGGCACCATCGTCGACTTTTGGATGTGCCTGATGATCTACGGCCTGCTGGAACTGATTGCCTTCTTTCGCCAGGATAAATCCGGACACCAGGAACCGAAGGGATAAAGTCAGAAAGCCGTTGCATTGTGAAGGCTCGTCACTGCCAGCGATTTGTCCGCCCTTTCTTGTTCCTCCATTCGCGGGGTAAATGATGATCGACGGCAAAGACCTTACCAGAAGTGAAGGGTAAATGCCGTCCGCCCATTGTTTTGTTAGACCTGCCAGTATTCCCAAGGCCTTATCCGACCTATAACTATTTTTTGTTTGCTTATCCGCCAATCGGCCCCTAAACTATTATCTTACGGCGTGATAGGTTAAGCCGAATCGTGTCCTCAGAACGTGCACTCAGGCAACGTGCTGTGTCATCTGCTGGCCTCGTCGTAAGTCGGTGTTTACGGTAGCAATCACCCTGCTTTAGCAATAGGGATAGGGCTCGTTCGCGAGTTGGTGCACGTGTCTCTGCATACGGAAAATGCCAGGGGGCAGGAAAATACTCAAGTTTATGGCGGCAAATGCCGAATATACACAGGAGGTAAGTTGAACTTGGAAATGAATGAGCATGTCGGAAGTACCGCGGGAAAAATCTGGCACATGTTGAATGACCATGGGCCGCAAACCATGGCCCAGTTGAAGAAGAAACTAAACGGCACAGGCGAACTCGTCGGCTTCGCCTTGGGATGGTTGGCGCGGGAAGACAAAGTCGACATTTCCCAGGATAAGAAAAGTTTCAAGGTTGCCTTGAAGTAATGACCCAAAGGGAGCTCTTATGACGGAGAAAGCCAAAGCTTTGCTGGTCCACCAGAATTCTGAAACGCTGGCGTTGCTCAAAGTTGCTTTGGAGCGCCAGGGCATGCACGTGATCGAAGCTGTCTCCCGGGCGCATGCCAAGCGACTGCTGAGTGGACTGGACCCCGTCCCGCTGGTCTTTACGGATACCCAGTTGCCCGACGGCACGTGGGCCGATATCCTGGCCGTCGCCACAAAGGCCGCCAAGCCCGTGAATGTGATTGTGGTTGCCCGGGTTGTGAATACGCGCTTTTACGTAGATGTCATTGAGACCGGCGCTTTCGATTTTCTCGCGCCTCCCTTTAATGCCACCGACCTCGCTTACGTGGTTCGTAGCGCCATGGATAATGCCGTCGCTCGACGCGCCGCCCGCGCTCCTGCTGCTCCCACCGTGGAGGAGATCATCCTTGCGGAAGTGAGCGAAGCTGGCGCCCAAGTGACTTCGTCCTGATGCCAATTCCTACTGTGGGGTCACAATCCCCAGATAGGCGGGGATAAAACTCCGGAGCGGCAAATCAAAGATTCCGCTCGGATCAGGATGGCGCGCCCACGGGTTTCGAATGCTGACAGTTCCCGCGCTGGAGTTATAGCCCAGCACGGTGTAGCAATGTGCGTTGACGTACCAAGCGTCCGTGTCCGGTGGCAGGGTGCGGCCTTGCGCAACCTGCTGGTAATATTGGCTGCCTCCGGTGCATGCCACGATGGGCATACCGTTGTTGACGGCTTCGGCCAGGGCCGCGCCCGCCTGTGATTCCGACTGATTCTCCTGGAATCGAGTACTTCCCGCCAGCGTCTTCATAACGCGGTCAGCGATGCCGCCTTGACCCACGGCGCGATAAGCCCCGAAGAGTTCGCCGTTCTGCTTGATCATGACCACCATCTTGTCGAAAAATCCACCTGATTCGAGTGCACCGATCAGGGAATCCTTCACGGAGTCCGGCACCGAGATGTCCGCCATTTCCTTCTTGAGGCCCGCCTCCAGGTTGGTGCGATCGATGTTTCCGTACTGGTCCACCTGGGCGCGGATAGCGCGGTCATAGGCCAGCACCAGCGGATCGCTCGAAGCCACCAGTTGTTCCGCGGGCTGCTTCAGCAGGGGAAAGATGTCGCTGCTATCAATTGCCTGCAGCAACGACGCACGCAGCACACGTTGCGCGTAGGCACGGAAGAGTACGGCCACCCATTGCCCGTCGGACATGTCATACCCGCTGTCATGGGTGTAGCGAAGGTCTTCTGCGTAGGCCGTCTCCTTCTTACCATCCCCGAAGGTCACCGTATAATTGCCGCTGCCGTTGGACTCAATCATCTTGCGGATGGTGCTCTCGCGGCGCTGGGCCAAAGCGGCGATGACGGCGTGAAAATAGCAACTCCCCAGTTTCCCCTGGCGCACGGCTTCGGCGGAGACGCCCCTCGGGCCATAAAGATCGTCAGCCCCTTTTGCCCCTGGCAGGGCACAGAGGAAAGTCATAACGCAAAGCACAATGCTCGCGCGTTTCAACATGGTTTGCTCCCCGAATTCACTCTCACGATGAAATTTGATCCTGACCGTGAGGCAAGGATACAAGGTGTTCCGGGGACCGTCAAAGGGTTTGTTGAAGCTCTGAATCGAGTCATAGGATCATCGGGCCATTGGGGCATTTGTGATTTGCGATTTTCGGCAGACCTAGAAACATGTGTAACGTGGTGTCTGTCGCCGGGTTCTGTAGAAATGGCCGTTGGGAAGCTCGATTTGCGTTATCGCATTTTGAGGATCATGGTGAGAAAAAGAAAGGGTACCAGCACCCTTTCCCTCTGACACCCTTTCCCTTCTCGGAGCCAGCGCTACCGGGCACGCCACGCCGGGCGGCATCCTGCACGTGACAGGAGCTTCCACAAATGGAAGCGGAGGATATCTTTCCCAACGCGCGAAGCGTGACAAGAGCGCCGACGATTTCTGCAAATCATGTGTGCCTCGGCACAAAATGTCGCTCAATTGTGTAGAAATGTCGCTTTTTATTTCGGTAAAAGCGTCATCTTTTTGTTTGTTTTCATACACATTCCGGCTTCGTTCGTCATTTA
>CAYTMD010000652.1:0-2948 GCA_964438685.1 uncultured Acidobacteriota bacterium | reverse complement strand
CCCCCCGCCTTGCGGTCCCCCCTCTCCCCCAAGGGGGCGAGGGGAAATGTATCCTTAGTTTCGATGTCGAATTCATGATGGCTGAGCGCGGTCCCGCGTGGGCCACTGGGAGCGTCTGCTAATTTGGACACGAGTTAGTTCAGGAGGGGGATTCCCGGCGTGGGGTGGGGGGATGAGGAGCGGGTCGAGCTATTCCATCGCGCTTAAGATTTCATCGAGCGGCACCGTTGCAAACGTCGTGGCGTAGTCAGACATCCCGTAGGGAATGATGAGCTGCCGGCCATGCAGAAGACTGCCGCAGGAGTATACGACGTTGGGGACGTAGCCTTCGCGCTCGTCTTTGTTGGGCTTGATGAGCGGTTCACGCAGGCGGCCGATGACCTTGGTGGGGTCCTCAAGATCGAGCAGGAAAGCGCCGATGCAATATTTCCGCATGGGTCCAACGCCATGACTGATCACCAGCCAGCCGGCCTCGGTTTCGATCGGTGAGCCGCAATTGCCCAATTGAATAAATTCCCATGGGAACGATGGCTCAAGGACAAGCTGCATGGAATGCCAGAAGTGCAGATGGTCAGAGAACATCACATAGATGTTTTCAGCGTCCTGGCGGCCCAGCATCACATAGCGTCCTTTGATCTTGCGGGGGAAAAGCGCCATGCCTTTGTTCTCGACGGCCGGACCATTGAGCGTGGAAAATTTGAAATGAAGAAAGTCCGGAGTTTCGAGGAATTGGGGCAGGATCATCCTGCCGTCGTACGCTGTGTAGGTGGCGTAATAGGTCAGCGTGCCGTCATCGTTGTGAAAAAGAACAAAGCGAGCGTCCTCGATCCCGTTGCTCTGCGAGGGGGTGGAGGGGAATAACACGCGTTCAGACAAGCGCGAGTCTGGTTCAAATTGCACTTCGTAATTCGATTGGGCCAGCATCAGGGTTTCTCTGGCAACGGTTTTGGTTTCCTTGTCAGGTACGTGGAGGCGTTGTACTTCGAGACTGACGCAGGTGCGCAGATCATCCAAGGTAAATGTATCCCCCAGACATTTCAGAACCTGCTGGTTGAAATCGCCCACCAGGTTGAGTTCCTGAAGCTTCCGCTCGAACAGGGGCTTCTCGTAAATCGCATTGGAAACTTGCATCGGCTCGAGACTGAAACGGTTGGGCGCATCTACCGTGACGTTGTTATCGGCGTCCAGAAGGCCGGTGCGAAAGGTGATGGAGGAGATGTGCCCTTCCGCTGTGGCCCGCAGACTCAGGATGAAGCGCAGTGAGCCGGGCGCGAGGTCGGATTGATCCGGGTGCGGCACGATGGAGGGATTGAACAGAGCCGCGGCTTCTAGCGAGAATTCGTGAGTGAAATATCCTCCCAGCAACAATTTGCGCTCTTCGGAAGGTACCTGCCCATTCAGTAAATATGGTCGGATCTGCTCATATTGCCGTTTGAGGAACTCACAAACCTTGGGGTGGCGGTCCCCAAATTCGGCCCGCACCTGCTCCAGCAGCGCGTGGACGTCGCTTTCGGGAAGAGCCATGACTCGCGCACAGATTTTGACGGAGCGCTGGTCGCTCATGAGGCGAAATGGCCGGGCCAGCACGCGCGTGCGGTCGGGTTGCAACGAAATGTTGGTGCGTTTGAGGTTAATAGTTTTCATAAGATGATCAGAGTTACAAAGCCGGCTCGCTGAACACCGTGACGGCATTCTGCATAAGCTGCATTTCCGCCAGCGAAAGCAGGAAGGCCAGCGTCGACTCGGCTCCCTGGTTGGCATTGACCCGGTCCACGTGCAGAGCGTCGTGGCAGCCACCGGTATTAACGGAATGAAGTTCCAGGCCGAGGTCGTTCCAGCCCAGGAACCAGTCGAAAGCGCGTTGAGCCTGGTCGTACCACCAGGTGTCCTTGGTGGCGCGGTAGGCCTCAAGACACGCGGACACCATCGCCTGCGCTTCAATAGGCTGCTGGTCAAAGTTCGAGCGCGTCCCGCCGCGGTGATAAAATCCGTTACTGCCGATGGGCCGGAAGTGCCCGTTTTCAGAGGTTTGCACCTCCGCGAGCCAGCGCAATGCTTCCAGGCCTCGGTCAAACACTTTCTTATGCCCGTTAATTCGTCCACTGAGAATCAAGGCATGCGCAAGCTTGGCATTGTCGTAACTCAACGCCTCTTCAAACCAGGGCCAATCGGGGCGGGAGGCCCTGTCGAAAATATCCATCAACCGGTCGATCAGGGCTTCGCGGATTTGACTTACGGAGCGGTCGCCGCCGAGACGGCGCAGATATTCGGAAATCCCGATAAGGCAGAATGCCCAGGCGCGCGGTGAAGTGAACGTGAGAACAACAGGCAATGCCTGGGCGAAGAGTTGTCCGGACATAATCTGAAAACTTCGTTGCGGGGAGCGTCCCACGGCAACACCCAGGGCCCACAGAGCGCGGCAGTGCGAATCCTCAGACCCGTGTTCATCCAGCCAGCGCCGGTCGAAGCTCATGAAATTATGGAAGCGCTTCGTTTTGTTATCAAAGGCATAATTCAAGAAGGCGGCATACGTGGAGGAAAGCGTCCCCACATGTGCCGGTTCCTCTTTCAACTCGTCGAGCAACGTGGATAGAATGAAGGCACGCGCATTATCGTCCGTGCAATATCCTTCGGAGAAATTCGGCACCGTTAGAATGGCATGTTGGAAAATGCCGGTCGAATCGGTCATCCGGGAAAGATGGTCCAGCCTGATTTCCGGCAACTCCCGCGGTTGCTGGTCCAGAGTCTTCGTCGCAAACAACTTTCGGGACAATGAGGCGCCCTGGAGGCGGGCTTGTTCGAAGCTGTGCATGTAGAGCCGCGCCACGTTGCTCCACACCATTTCGCGGCCCAGCTTGTAGGCGTTCTTGCGCATGGCATGGCGGCGTGTAGCATCGCGGAGCAAGCCGGCGACCTCGCTTGCGATGGCCTGGGAGTCCGCAAAGGGC
>CAYTMD010000651.1:0-2950 GCA_964438685.1 uncultured Acidobacteriota bacterium | reverse complement strand
TCGCACGGCCATTACCGCACCAAGGTGGAAGTGGAAGAGCAGCGCCGGCACGATCCCATCAAACAATTCAGCGCGGCTCTGGAAGCAATCGGGGTCGTCAACCAGGCATATCTCGATGAACTTGACCAGCGAGTCCGTGACACGGTGGAAGAAGCGGTGGCTTTTGCGGAGCGCAGCCCGCAGCCTGATGACAAGGAACTCTACACTGATGTGTACGCGGAATAGGTGATGTATTGATTCGGTGGATTGGCAATTCCGTGATCTCGCGGCGAGCTTCGGATCTTTTGCTTGACAACTTACTACGGGCTCTTTGAAGTTATGGATAGAGTGCTAATCCCCTCAACTACTGGCTACAGTTTGGAGCGACTAAATGTCAATTGTGACCTACCGTGAAGCCCTCAACCAGGCCATGCGCGAGGAAATGCGTCGCGACAATAACATCGTGCTGATGGGCGAGGAAGTGGGCTTTTACAACGGCGCCTACAAAGTCAGCAAGGGCATGCTGGAAGAATTCGGACCCATGCGGGTTCTTGACACACCGATTACCGAGCTGGGATTTACGGGGCTCGGCGTGGGCGCGGCCATGTCCGGATTGCGGCCGATTGTGGAGATGATGACCTTCAACTTCTCCATGCTGGCCCTCGACCAGATTGTGAACAGCGCTGCCAAGATGCTTTACATGTCGGGCGGCCAGTTTTCCGTTCCCCTGGTTGTGCGCGGACCGGGCGGCGCCGGCCACCAGCTTGGCGCGCAGCACTCGCAGGCGCTGGAATCGTGGTTTTGCCACGTGCCGGGGCTGAAAGTGGTTGCCCCTGCCACGCCGGCGGACGCCAAGGGTTTGCTTAAGACCTCCATCCGCGATAACAATCCCGTGGTTTTCATTGAGTCGGAAGTTCTCTACGGCACGCGCGGCGAAGTTCCTGATGGGGAGCACCTGATTCCCCTGGGGGTGGCGGAAATCAAGCGGCCCGGCCGCGATGTGACTATTATCGCCCACTCCAAGATGGTGCTGGTTGCCCTGGACGCGGCGGCCGACCTTGCGAACGAGGGAATTGAAGCCGAAGTGCTTGACCCGCGCACGCTGCGGCCTCTCGATATCGAGTCCATTGTGAACTCGGTGAAGAAGACCAATCGCGTGGTGATCGTAGAGGAAGGTTGGGAATACTGCGGCGTGGGAGCAGAGTTTGTGGACGTCATCCAGCGCGAAGCGTTTGACTATCTCGATGCCCCCGTTCTGCGGGTGACCGGCGTGGATGTTCCCATGCCCTACGCGAAAAACCTGGAACACCTGGCCCAGCCCGACAAACAAAAAGTGAAGGACGCGGTGCACCGGGTTCTTTACCGGTAGGCGGATCAAAAGATCGGGTGATCCGAAGATCGGGTGATCGGGTGAACAGGAAAGCATCAATCACCATGTTGCTCGTAGGCCCGACTATCAAGTTCTGCCACCCGGTTGCGAGAATTTATTCAATTGAATCGGTAATCCGATGATCGGGATTGTTTGTTCACCGGATCACGGGATTACCCGATCACTCGACTAAACGGGTGATTTTATTCAACCAAGCCGGTTATCCGATGATTGGTTTTCTTGTTCACCCGATCACCCGATCATCAGATCACCCGATTAAAAGGGGTTTCCAATGGCCGTTAAGGTAATGATGCCCAAGGGTAGCGATACGATGACGGAGGGCAAGGTGTTGAAGTGGCTCAAGAATGAAGGCGATGCCATTTCCACCGGCGACTCCGTGGTCGAGATCGAAACCGATAAAGTGAACATGGAAGTGGAGGCGATGGGCAGCGGCATCCTCCGCAAAGTCCTGGTTGCGGTTGACAAGGTGGTTCCGGTGGGCGAACTGTTGGCGGTAATTGCCAAGGCTGATGAGGACATCTCCGCCTTGGTGAAAAGCAACGGTGCGGTGAAGGCGGGAGTCACGAGTCAGGAGTCAGGAGTTACTACCCATGCGCCTGCCGGCGCTGTGGGAGGAACCCCGTCCCCCAGCCCCCAGTTCCCAGCACCTAGTACCCAGCCTCCGGCCCCCAGTCCCGAGCCCCCAGTCCCCAGCCCCGCCGCTGTTGGCGGACGCTTATTGGCTTCTCCCCTGGCCAAGCGCATGGCCAAGGATATGGGACTGGAGATTGCCCAAATAACCGGAACGGGCCCCAATGGAAGGATCATTCGGCAGGACGTGGAGCGGCGGGCGGCGACCATGCCCGTGCCCCGATCGTCGGCCACCGGTGTTCCCATACCTTCCCGCACGCCTGCTCCTGCGGTTCTGCGCCGGCCTGCGCCCGCATTGACGGGACCGGATTATTCCGACGAGCCGCTCAGTTCCATGCGCAAGGCCATTGCCACGCGACTGGTGCAGAGCAAGGCTCCGGTGCCGCATTTCTAGCTGGCCATTGAAGTTGACATGCAGCGCGCCAAGGAATTGCGCGAGTCCGCCAAGCTTCTCGACCCCGAGATGAAGCTCAGCTACAACGACGTCATTTTGAAAGCCTGCGCCGCGGCGTTGCGCCAGAATCCGGAAGTGAATGCTTCTTTCCAGGGTGAGTCCATTCGTTATCATCATCGCATCAACCTGGGAATGGCGGTGGCGACGGACGGCGGCGGATTGATTACCCCCGTCATTCGCAATGCCGACACCAAGAGCCTGGCGGAGATTTCCATCGAGTCCAGGGAACTGGCTGGCCGCGCGCGCACTCGCAAACTGCTTCCGGAGGAATATTCCGGCTCCACGTTCTCCATTTCTAACCTCGGGATGATGGGAATCGACGAGTTTTCTGCCGTCATCAACCCGCCCGAGGGGGCTATCCTGGCCGTGGGCGCGGTCGCGGAAAAAGCCGTGGTGGTGGATGGACGCGTGGAAGTGGGCCTGCGCTGCCGGTTGACGCTCTCCTGCGACCATCGCGTCGTGGACGGCGCGACGGGAGCGAAGTTCCTGCAAAGCCT
>CAYTMD010000650.1:0-2952 GCA_964438685.1 uncultured Acidobacteriota bacterium | reverse complement strand
TTAAGAGTTCCTACCAGCTCAAAATGGAAGACCGCAAGCAGACGGAAATTCCCGTTAGCCGCGCCCAAACCCGCAAACTGCGCGAGCTGCTGAACCTGTAAAGACAGAAAACTGAAGCTCGAAAATCGAAAATCTTATCGAGCTTCGAATTCCCAGGTTTGATTTTCCGCTTTCGCTGACGCCGCGTCGCGGACGACTGACTACCGGGAGTTTACTCTCAGCCTCTGGAAAGAAATTCTCGCAGTGCACTCACCAGCCCTGCCATCGTGGATTCCGGCGCTTCAAGCGTGACGGTGAGGCCGAGCTTGCGAAGGGTTTGGGACGTGATGGGGCCAATTGAGGCAATGGCGGCGCCGCGCAGGGTTTCCGCAAGGCGACCATCGCCCATCAGTTTTGCGAAATTGGTTGCGGTTGATGAACTGGTGAAGGTAATCGCATCCGGCGGCGGGGTGAGCAGGCGGGCGAGTTCATCCGGGGGAATTTTCGGCATGACGGTTTGGTAGGCTTCCACTACCTCCACGCGAGCTCCCCGCTCTTCGAGAACCCTGGGCACCAGGTCGCGCGCCACCCGCGCGCGGGGAATCAGAAACGCTTTGCCCCTCAAATCACGGTCACCGAGTGCCGCGAGCAGCCCCTCTGCCACATAATCCGTCGGCAATAGATCGACTTTCACGCCCGTGCGCGCGAATTCCGCCGCCGTTGCCGGTCCAATGGCGCCGATGGTAATTCCTTTTAAGGCGCGCACATCCCGTCCTGAAACTGCGAGGCGAGCCAGGAAATTTCGCACTCCATTCGCCGACGTTAACAGCAGGTATTGAAACTCTTCCAGCCTGCGGATGGCGGCATCAAGAGGCTCCCACGAATCGGGCGGCCGGATCTCAATGGTGGGAATCTCGATAACCTCCGCTCCCAAAGCGGCCAGATCATCACGCAATACGCCCGCCTGATCGCGCGCGCGAGTTATGGCAATGCGCTTGCCGAACAGCGGCAGGTGTTCAAACCAATTCAGCCTGTCCCGCAATTTCACCACATCCCCTATCACGGTGATGGCGGGCGACGTGACCGCAGCGGCCTTGGCGGCAATATCGGCCAGAGTTCCTGCAACGACTCTCTGGTCCGGAAGGCTGCCCCACTGAATGACGGCAGCGGGGGTGGCTGGGTCGCGTCCATGCTCAATCAAGGCTTGGGTGATGCGGGGCAGATTCCTTACGGCCATGAAAAAGACCAGCGTGCCGGGGCACGTTCCCAGTTGCGACCAGTCAAGGCGGGAGGATTCCTTCTCGGGATCCTCATGTCCGGCGATAAAGGTAACGGTGGAAGTAATGTCGCGATGCGTTACTGGAATTCCCGCATAGGCAGGTACGGCGTGCCCCGCCGAAACGCCCGGCACGATTTCAAATGTAATGCCGGCATCCGCCAGCGCCAGCGCCTCTTCGCCTCCGCGCCCGAATACATACGGGTCGCCACCCTTCAGGCGGCACACCAACTTGCCTTCGCGCGCGCGCCCGATGAGCAGTTGGTTGATATCACTCTGCCGCAGCCGATCGCCTGCGCCCCGCCTGCCTATTGCGATCCGTTCAGCGTCCGCCCGCGCCAGGCGCAGCAAATCTCTATTCACCAGGAAGTCGTAAACGATGCAGTCGGCGCGCTCAAGAATTTGCTTACCTTTGAGGGTTAGAAGCCCCGGGTCGCCAGGGCCTGCGCCAACCAGATAGACTTTGCCGGGTGTCATGTCAGTTGTCCTTGGCGGCTGGCCACAGAAAGACGAAAATTGAAACTGGAAATTCGAAACTCGAAAATCGGCCCGAGTTTCGAATTTCCAGTTTCAATTTTCGATCTCACCAACCGAGTCAGCGCTTCGTCTCGTCGAGTGCGTCGAGTATTTCCCGCGCGCCCTGATGGAGCAGGTCTTCCGCCACTGCTGCGCCGAGCTCTTCCGGGTCAGACGCGGAACCCTTCGCGTGGGCGCGGATCACCTTCGTCCCGTCCAGGTTCGCTACCAGCCCTTGTAACTGTAAACTGCTTCCTGCAACTTCAGCGTGTGCGGCGATCGGCACCTGACAACCGCCCCCGAGGCGCCGGAGTACGGCCCGCTCGGCGCGGACAGCATGATGTGTCGGCCCGTGATCAAGGCGTGTCACCGCCTCGCGTGCGAGTGCATCGTCAGAGCGTATTTCAATTCCCAACGCCCCCTGGCCGACCGCGGGGCACATCTGGTCGTGGCTGAAATAGCTGGTTATCCGCTCTGTTAAGCCAAGGCGATGGACACCGGCTGCTGCCAGGACCAACGCCTCACACTCGCCGCGATCGAGCTTGCGCAGCCGCGTGTCCAGGTTCCCTCGAATCGCGACGTAAACCAGATCGGGCCGCAAGGCGCGCAGTTGTGTCTGCCGCCGCAAACTGCTGGTGGCCACGCGTCCGCCGGTGGGAATGTCTCCGAGCGATTGCCCGTTCGGTGTGATGAAGACATCGCGCGCGTCTTCCCGGTGCGGGACGGCGCCAAGAGTGAGGCCTTCGGGTTGGATGGTGGGCAGGTCCTTTAAGCTGTGCACGGCCACATCGATCTCCCGTGCCAGCAACGCTTCCTCAATTTCCTTGATGAACAGGCCTTTGCTCCCAGCCTCCGCGACGGTCTGCGCCATGGAAGCAGGCAACGGTTCGCTGGGCGCCACGGCCTGCAGCTTGTCGCCCGTGGTCTTGATAATGCGAATTTCAATTTCAAAGCCGGCAGCGGCAAGCTGGTCGCGAACCCAATGGGCCTGCCACAGAGCGAGTTTGGAACCACGAGAACCGATGGTGAGTTTCATAGATCGTAAGAGATTCGATAAAAGTGACTAGTGACGAGTGACAAGTGGCGAGCAACCGAAGACCGAAACTCGAAAATCGAAACTCGAAACACGCTGCGAGTTTCAAGTTTCGATTTTCGAGTTTCGATTCTCATATTTTGGTTCG
>CAYTMD010000649.1:0-2956 GCA_964438685.1 uncultured Acidobacteriota bacterium | reverse complement strand
ATGGATGTCCACGGAATCGCCGTGCGCCGACGCCCAATCGGCCTTTGAGAAGATGATTGGCGGCCTGGCCCACGCAGCCGCGGGAGTCAACTTTATCTGGGGGGCCGGCAATCTGGAATCCACCCTGGCGATGTCATGCGAGGCGCTGGTGACTGACGATGAAATTGCAGGCTATTTCCTGCGCTTTCAACGCGGCTTTCCCGTGGATGATGAGGGGTTGGCGCTGGCGGACATCAAGGAAGCAGGGAAGTCCGGGGACTTTTTGAATTCCCCCCACACGCTGAAGCACTATCGCGAGGTTCTGAGCCGGGCACATTTGGCCGTGCGGGCGCGGCGCGGTGACTGGGAGGCAAAGGGTTCGCACACGTTCGAGGAATCGGCGGAGCAGAAGGTGCGCGATATCCTGGCGAAGGAGCCCAAGCAGTATTTGGACGCGCGGCAGAAAGCCGAATTGGAGCGGATTGAGCGTACCGCGATTTCTTCTTGACCTTGCCGAACTATTAGGCTACAATCATAGCTGGATAGGCCGGAGACGATGCGTGCAGGGCGGAGCTGAGGTCCGGGAGCAAGGGTGATGAACAACGTCGAGGCACGACGACAAACTGTACCAATGACACTGAGTCTTATTGTCCTTTGGGATAAAGTGTCCCTAAGCTGAGAGCCTACTGATAATAAAGGGTCGGAAGAACGGATTTTTCCCCTCGCAAAGCTGACAACATACTGTAAACCAATCCACTTACAATAGATCGGACAAAAGGTGCACATGGGGTGCAATGTGTCCGAAAGATATGGCGCCAATTTGTCGCTGGTTGCTATATTGTTCACTTAATGGGCTTGAGGACATTCAGGGGAAACGGTCATTGGCGACCCCCTCACCCGCCTGCGGGCCGAAGCCCCAAGCCGTTCTCGTTCTCCTGTATCCCTTCGGCGGGCGAAGGCCCGTCCCGCCCCGGCTGGTGAAAACGCCGGTTGCGGGCCACCCTCTCCCCCAAGGGGGCGAGGGGAGAGGTAATTTGAATTTGCTTCCCTCACCTCCTTGGGTGAGAGAAGCGCAAATCAAATGGCCTCCCGATGGTCTCTCGTCATCCTTCCGCCGAGATTCGGATGATGGCTTTCACCACGCCGTCGGTCCGCTTGCTGACGAGCTCGAAGGCGCGGGCAGTTTCTTCCAGCGGAAAATGATGCGTGATCAGCGGTCGCACGTCGATGCGCCCGTTGGCGATGAGTTCAATGGCCTGCTCCACGCATTCGTTTTGGCGGCGCACGTTGAGGATGCGCAACTCGTCGCGGCGCGCCAGATTGATGTTGAAGCTGATGCGGTCGACCTCGGGGATGCCGATGATCAGCAACGCCCCGCCGGGCTTCAGCAATTCCAAGCCCTGGTCGATGGCATCTTGTTCCCCTGCGCATTCAAATACCGCGTCCAACCCCAAAGGTTCGAGGCGCCGGATTGCTGCGACCACGTCTTCCTGCCGGGGATTGCCGGTCCAATGGGCACCGCAGGCACTCGCCACGGCCCGTCGCTCATCCACCAATTCGGTTACGTAGACGGTGGCTTGTTCGAGCGCGCGTGCTGCGAGCAATGTACACAAACCAATGGGACCTGAGCCAATGATCCCAATACGCGCGCCGGGTGCGAGCTGGGCCATTTGCGCGGCGTACACGCCTATGGAAAGCGGTTCCACCAAGGCCGTCTGATCGTCGCTCAGAGAGTCGGGAACTGGAACACAGCACGCTGCGGGCAAAGTCATGTACTCCACCAGTGCGCCCGGCAACTGTCCGGGATTGCCGAGAAACTTCTGGTCGCGGCAGGTATGCTTTCGCCCGGTGCGGCACTGGTCGCATTTGCCGCATGGCACGAGCGGGTCAACCGCAACTCGCTGGCCGGGTTGGAGGCCCTTTACCTCGGGGCCCACTTCCACGACTTTGGCCGCGAATTCATGGCCGAGTATATGGGGAAACTCCACCCCCTGCGTTCCGATCTTACCCTGGGTGAAGTAGTGGATGTCTGACCCGCACACGCCCAGGGTGTCAATCCGCAGCAGAACGTCGCGAGGCCCAGCCAGGCACGGCGCCGGCTGCTGGCGTAGCTCCATTTTCCGCAATCCCGTCAGGTAAACAGCTTTCATCGTATCTTTCCGCACGCAGCCCCCATATATTAATCGTCCCAATGGTAGCACAAGGTGGCGGGGCTGCAACTAAAC
The DNA here is from genome assembly GCA_964438685.1 of uncultured Acidobacteriota bacterium. GTDB lineage: Bacteria > Acidobacteriota > Terriglobia > UBA7540 > UBA7540 > Bog-366. The sequence continues at coordinate 752 of CAYTMD010000649.1, read as the reverse complement.
CCGTCGCGCAGGGGCAGGGGCGCTAGAATAAGTCTCGATTCCAGGAATGTGGAAGCCCGCGCAGCGGGCGAAAGACCGTAGCCCATGGCGTAAGCCGTGGGTAAACTGGCACCCCACCGCGCGCGAGCCCCGTAAGGGGCGAAAGAAATCGCGATTAGAATTAGGGGTGTAGTCGATTTAGTCATCGGTTGTCGCCAAGGGGTGGGGACGTAAAATCAGCGCAACAGTTGCTTCTTTCGCCCCTCTGGGGCTGCGGGAATTATGGGGTGACCTCTATACCCATAGCTCGCGCTATGGGCTACGATCTTTCGCCCGTCGGCTGACGGGCTCGTTGCCCCATGGTGCTCATCCTGGCGCCTATGCCCACGAGTGGTGCCCCTACGAAACGCGCAAATTGTTTGCCAAGAAAACAAGAAATTACGTTACTGCAATACAGTGTACAGAAGCGGCAATAGGCAGTTGCCTGTCAGGATAACTGCTACTCATTCCGTTCCCAGAGTTGGTCATTACTGCCGGAAAAGATTTTAGTCACGTGATAATGCTCATGCAAATAGGCGCGAAGGGGGACGAGGTTCTCCCCGCCCGCCGTGTGCTCCGGGACATTATCCAGCATCAATTGCCACAGGACATAGCGCGCGCGATGCCTCTCCAGGCCAGCGATGAGGTCGCTCACCTCGCCCGGCCTCGTCCAGTCGTTTGGGATGACATACGATATCCGCGACGGTGGCCGGAGACCCAAGGGCAAATAGAAG
>CAYTMD010000648.1:0-2980 GCA_964438685.1 uncultured Acidobacteriota bacterium | reverse complement strand
TTGGCCGGCAAAGACATTTACCTGCAAAAGCCCGCTTCGCTAACCATCAAGGAAGGCCGCCAGATGGCCGATACGATGAAGCGGACGGGCCGTATTTTCCAGCAGGGAAGCCAGCAACGCTCGGGACGCAATTTCCTCTATGCTTGCGAGTTGATTCGCAATGGCCGCATCGGCAAGGTGCAGCAGGTCTTTATTGGATTGCCGGTGGATCCCTCCGGAAATGCGGAACCGGAAATGCCGGTACCAGCCAACCTGAACTATGACGTGTGGCTGGGCTCCACGCCCATGGTCTATTACACAGAAAAACGCGTGCATCCGCAGGCAGAGGCTCTGAAAGTTCGCTATGGTCGTCCGGGCTGGCTTCGTTGCGAGCAGTTCGGCGCCGGCATGATTACCGGCTGGGGCGCGCATCACATCGACTTGGCGCATTGGGGTATGGACACCGAATATACCGGGCCGACGGAGATTGTGGCCAGCGCAGAGTTCCCCAAGAGTGGATTGTGGGACGTTCATGGCCCATTTCATGTCCGGGCGCACTATGCTAATGGCGCCGATGTGTTCATCAGCGAGAAGTATCCGACCGGAGTCAAGTTCATTGGTGAAGACGGCTGGATTTGGGTTACGCGGGGTGAGAACGTCACACAGAGCGATCCGACCCTGACCAAGCCCAGTGACTTGGCGCTGGACGCGAGCGACCGGAAGATGCTCGCGGCAGGCATTAAGGACAACGAAATCCATCTGCACCACAGCCCGAACTACGATCATCACCTGGACTGGCTGACCAGTATCAAGACGCGCAAGCCACCGGCGGCCCCTGCGGAAGTGGGCCATCGCTCCTGTTCCGCCTGCCTGCTGGCCCACACGGCCATGAAACTGAATCGCGTGCTGAACTGGGACCCGCAGGCGGAACGCTACATCAAAGTGGACGAGAAGGGGAAACGTTTAGGCGATGACGATGAGGCCAACGCCATGTTGTCCCGTCCGCAACGAGCTCCCTACGGCACCGATGCCGTATTGGCCAAGCAGGGGTGAGCGGATTTCACTACGGGGACGCAGAGGCACCGGGAAAGACCTCCACCTGCGAGGGTAGAGATCACTTTCCCTTCTTTCTTGACATGCAGTTTCCTAATTCTGCTCTCTCCGTGACCTCTGTGCCTTTGTGGTGAATTCCTTCTTGGGTTGCGGTTCGGCCGCGACAAGATGAGTTCCTGCGAAGTATTCGCTGCTTGCCGCCCCCGGGTGTGCTACTCTCTCGCCATTTGAGGAGACATATGCTGGGCATGATTGCAGCTCAAGTGGGGATGTGTGTGTTTCAATTCTGTACGCAGAGACTTTGCGCTAAGGTTTGCAGCGGGATTGTCCTGGCCCTCTGGATTCTAGTGCCAGGGCTAACTTCATTTTCCGCTCAACGGCCAGATACACAGGTCCCGCGTGCTGGCGCGGTCGCCCCGGCAGAACCGACGTTTCATTTGACCCGGTCGGTTTGCGGAAGCAAGGGTTCGCAAAAGGGCGATCACTTTGTAATGGAAGATCCGCGAAGCGTGTTCTACCTGCCGGAAGATAAGCAGGTGATGATCTACTTCGAATGGGAAGGGCCTACCGGACAACATCACTTTGAGGGCTTCTGGAAAAACCCGGAGGGCAAGGTCGTTGTGCTTTCCGACTTCGCGTACGAGGCAAAGCAGAAACGTTTTGCCGGATACTGGACGCTTCCCCTGACTGAAAGCATGAGCCCTGGAATGTGGCTGCTTGAAGCCCGCGTTGATGGCGAACTCGCTGGAACCTACAATTTCCAAGTGACGGTTGCCACGCGACCGCCGCTGCCGTCGCCGCGACCAGTCCTGACCCCTGCGGATCTCTACAAGCAGTTGCTGGCTGCCACGGTATCGGTGGAACGATTGGATGGGCAGCAACGGCGCATTGGTATTGGTTCGGGGTTCATCATCGGTGGCAATTTGGTTGTGACCACCTTTGAGAATGTAGAGAGTGCGAACTCGGTTCGCGTCACTTTAGCCAACGGCAATTCGGCTGATTTGGCTGGGGTGGTGGCGTGGAATCGTCGTCAAGATTGGGCGGTGATGCGCTTTCCCTCCCAACTTAATGACGCGCTTGCCATAGCGAAGGCAGAGTCCTGGCAGATCGGCGACATTTGTTATTCGCTGGATTCGCCCCAGGAAGGGAATCGCACCATAGTGAGTGGCAATATAACCGGAAGCCATATTTTCCCGGATGTTGGTGAGAGATTGAATATGAACTTCCGGTTGTCAGAGAGGGCAGGCGGGTCTTCGGTGGTCACCGAGTATGGCGAAGTGGTTGGCATCGCGTCCACCGCCAGCCTGGTTCCGGGCTTGAGCTCCTTGGCGGTTTCTAAGCAGGGTGACTTTCCAGAGTACCCCTCGAATTTGGCGGGCCAAGGCCTGACACCCGGTTTCGGACCCCAGCTTGCGCTACCGATGAGCGCGATTAAATTACCTCAACCCGAAGTTGCAGGCACGACCTTCACGGAGATGGTGAAGTCCGGGGAGTTTCTGGAAAACCTGGTCAAGAACGAAAACCTGATGATGGGAACCTTGGGGAAGTCGCTCGACCGCCATAATCAATCGCTATCGATCAAGGATGCAAAATTCGAGTATCAACGGCGCGACGGACAGTTGAGCGTGCTTATCACCTGGCACGCGCAGGCGAGACTCAAATCCAGCGCGTGTATTAAGGTTTATGATATTGATAACAAACTAGTGAGCACATGCCAACCCGCCAAGGTTAGTGTCTCCAAAGGACAAATCGTGTATTCATCTTGGAACTTCGGGGTCAGTCAGCTTTCCCCTGGATACTATCATGTCGATTTAGTGCTGGACGTGTCGCCGATATGGCGATCATTTTTCCGTATAACCGATTGATGTGCAGACTAGAGCGACATGATTTCGAACCTCAATGGTATTGTAAAATCCAGGGATGAGATCACAAAATTCCCTTTCTATGC
>CAYTMD010000647.1:0-3009 GCA_964438685.1 uncultured Acidobacteriota bacterium | reverse complement strand
TTTGAAGCCGCCTGGGTTGCCGTACTGACCGGCTTACTTTATGCAGCGTTCGGATTCCTCCAGGGGCATTTCCGGCGGAATCTGCTTCCCGCTCAGTCTGACCTCTCCCCCAAGAGGCTGGCGAGCGACATTGCCCGGCATTTGCGCTTCCGGCGACCGGGTGAGGAGGAAGCCTGGTCGTACAACGTGTTACAGCGCTTGACCTATCTGCTGGTCATTTTTGTTCTCTTTCCTTTGGTGATCTGGACAGGGCTGGCCATGTCACCGGCCATCGCCTCGGTGTTTCCGGCCGCAGTCACGGTTTTGGGCGGCAGGCAGTCGGCGCGCACACTGCACTTCTTCGTATCCGTATTCCTGGTGCTCTTTCTTTTGGTTCACGTTTTTATGGTTTATCTTGCCGGATTCCGGAAGCGGGTGGGCGCCATGATTACCGGCCGCCTTACCAGACCTGGGGAGCGAGCATGATTTCAAGACGTAAATTCCTTGCCACCGGTCTATTGGCCACGGCGGGCGCCGCAGGGCTCGGCGTGGCTGTGAAGATCGCAGGGCATTATGGACTCATCCCGCCCGACGCCGGCGTTCTTTACGGCGCGGGCGAAACTCTGACCTACGCTGCGCATCGGTTATTGACTCGCCACATTCTGGTGCACGAGTTCGCTCGCAGCCAGATTTCCAAAGATCCCTTCGCCAACGAAGTCGATCCCCTGGGTGCTGAGTTCCAGCGCTCACAGCAGGGAGGGTTTGCGGACTGGCGCCTTGCCGTTGATGGCATGGTTCCGATGCCGGTGTCGTTTTCGCTGGCGCAGCTCAAGAGCTTCCCTCGCAGCAGTCAAATCACCATGATCGCGTGCGAAGAGGGGTGGTCTTATATTGCCGAATGGAGTGGCCCCCCGCTCGCTTACGTCCTGAACCTTGCGGGCGCTCTCCCCCAAGCCCGATACGCTGTCTACCGGTCGTTCCAGACCGGCTGGTGGGACAGCATCGACATGGCCGATGCCTTGCACCCGCAAACTCTCCTGGCCGTCGGTATGAACGGGCGTGATCTCCCTGTCCCCTTCGGCGGACCTCTTCGCCTGCGCGTTTCCCGTCAACTGGGCTACAAGAACGTCAAGTACATCACCCGCCTTACCCTGACCGATGACCTGAAGCGGTTCGGCAAGGGCTTGGGCTCGGCATCGCCGGAAGGCGGGTACGCGTGGTACGCCGGTATCTGAATGCGTAGGCCGCTGAGGCGGCTCAAAAGGAAACCACCGGAAGGGAAAGTCGCCCATCCGGGCATTCCCATTTCCTACCGGTAGAAAATTGCCGGGAGCAATTGTAAAATCTTTTCCTGACGGCAGGAAATTACCAATTTTCCTGCTGACAACATGTCTTGCCCGCGTGCTAGGCTAATCCGGGAGGGGGGCGCGGCACCGGCCGGTGGCGGGTAACCACCCCCGGCGCTAACACGCCGCCCCTCCTGAATCAGGAGGGGAGCCTTAGGTGCCCTGGGATGGACGCTTTCACCTCCGAAAAATGCCGGTGGAACCCACGATGTACATGAAAACAATTGACTTCGCTTCTTGATGCCACGATGTTATTGAAATGAAAGGAACTTAGGGTTTCGGAACCACTCCGTTGCCGTTAAAGGTCTGGTCATTACTTGAAATCGGGGAGGCTATCCATGTCAAAGAATCTGACCCGGCGGCGTTTCCTGGGGGCAGGCGCAGTGCAGAGTGCGCTTTTCGCGAGCGGCCGGCCAGTGCGTGCGGGGAAATTTCACTGGTTGGAGGCAGCGACTGCCGAACCGGCGAAGACCTATCCTGCCGGCGACCAGATTGGTTTGGCCCTGATCGGCGCCGGCGGCCGCGGCCAGGATGACACGCAAACCGCGCTGCAGGTTCCGGGCGTCAAACTTGTCGCCGCCGCCGATTGCTATGACGGACGCCTGACCCATTGCAAGGAACGGTGGGGTTCAGGCGTGTTCACCACCCGCGATTATCGCGAGATCCTGGCCCGGCCGGACGTGGACGCTGTGCTGATCGCCACTCCTGACCACTGGCACAAGCAAGCCGCCATTGATGCCATGCAAGCGGGCAAGGACGTGTACCTGGAAAAGCCGATGATCCACCTTTACAGCGATGGCCCCGAGATCATCGCGACCGCTCGCCGAACCAGGCGTGTTCTTCAGGTGGGCAGCCAGCGCGTGAGTTCCATCGTTTACAAGCAGGCCAAACAACTGCTGGAGTCCGGAGCTATCGGAAAAATAAATGTGGTCAATGCCTGGTGGGACCGTACCCCAAACAACCCCGTATTGGCCTTCAACTCCACCATTCCACCCGACGCTTCACCCGAGACAATCGATTGGCAGCGCTTTGTGGGAAGCGCGCCGCCCGAACCCTTTAATGCCGAACATTTCTTTCAGTGGCGAAAGTGGAAGAATTACGGCAGCGGCGTCGCCGGAGATCTGTTCGTGCATCTCTTCAGCGGCACGCACTTCATCACCGGATCCCATGGCCCCACCCGGGCCGTGGCCCTGGGCGGGATCCGCTATTGGAACGATGGCCGCGACGAGCCCGATGTGCTGTTGGGGCTCTTCGATTACCCCGAGGGATTCAATCTTCACCTGCGGGTTAATTTCGTCAACGGGGGGCCGGAAAACGAGGGATTCATCTTCACAGGTTCGGAGGGAACGCTGCAGATTGGGGGAGGGGCCGTTACCGTCAGCCGCGCACCTCACCAACCTGTTCCCGATTACAACATCGATTCCTGGGCCAATGCCACCCAGCAGAAATTTCTGAGCGAGTTCCAAAAGAAATATCCCGCCGCCCGCTCCGGAGACAAGCCGGCGCTTGCCCAGGAAGTTTACGCTGCTCCTCCGGACTATAACGATACCTATGATCACTTCAAAACATTTTTCGATGCGGTGCGGACACGCGGCGCCGTGGTGGAGGATCCGGTGTTCGGGTTCCGAGCTGCGGGCGCGGCACTGCTGGCCAACCTTAGTTTAGAGCGAGGCAGCGTGGTTGG
>CAYTMD010000646.1:0-3057 GCA_964438685.1 uncultured Acidobacteriota bacterium | reverse complement strand
GTTGGAAATACGCGGTTCGAACGGCACATTCTTCTTCTCGATTCGCTTCCTCAAAACCTCCGGCTTCGCCTGTAAGTATATCACCAAATCCGGGATGGGGACTTGCTCGGCGAACATTTCGTAATACTGGTCGTAGACCTTGATCTCCGCATCATTCAGGTTCAGATAGGCAAAGATTTTGTCCTTCTCGAAGATGTAATCACTGATGATGACGTGGTCGGTTTGAGCCGCCAGGTCGAGGGCGCGCCACTGCTTGAAGCGTTGGATCAGGAAATGAAATTGCGCCTGAAATGCCGCGCCCGGCTTGTCATGGTAAAAGGGCTCAAGAAACGGATTGTCCTCGCCGTCGCGGATTCGCGTGGCGTGAAGACGGTCGGCAAGAAGGTCGGCCAGTGAGGTTTTCCCTACTCGAATGGGGCCTTCAATCGCGATAAATCGTAAGGGCTCGTGAGCCCGGGGCTTGGGCATTGTTGATGTTACCGACTTGGGACGGGAGATGGGGGTTTGGGATTTCGCCCGAATCTTTGTTCCCATCGCTACCTCCGGGTTTCGGGTTTGTACCGAACCACCTGACTGAGGTCGCGCGTGTCCTGGAGCAACTCCGCGACAGTTTTTGAATATACCGGATGACGGGCAGCCGGCGCCAACTCGCGCAGCGGGATCAGTACGAACCGCCTTTCGTTCATGCGCTCGTGGGGGATGGTCAAGGCCGCGGATCGAACCACCACATTCTCGTAAAGCAGGATGTCAATGTCTATCGGCCGCGGACCTTTGTGCACGCCCGGGCGCCGCCCCAGAACCCGCTCTACAGATTTGACAGCTTTGAGGAGCTGCATCGGCATCAACTCGGTTAGTGCTTCCGCGGCGCAATTCAGGAACCATGCCTGCGGTCCGAAATCGACGGGCTCCGTTTTGTAGAATGACGATACCCGTTGAACTTTTATCCCGGCTTTGCCAAGTTCATCCATCGCTCGCTGAAAATTGGCCATCCGGTCGCCTCGATTCGAGCCGAGCGAAAGGTAAATCTGTTTTCCTGCTCGTAAATCAGTGCCAGTGTTTGGGGGCAGCATCGAAATACCGATCGGCCGGGTGCGCGGATCAATCAAACAGGGTCCGAGGGGCAGCGCCCGGCATGGGCAAATTCAATAGCCGATAAGCGGACTCGTTGGCTTTCCGTCCCGACTTGGTACGGCTGACGAATCCCTGTTGTAACAGGAAGGGCTCAACCATATCAACCAGCGTATCGACTTCTTCATTGAGCGTTGCGGCGATGGCCTCAACTCCGACGGGCCCGCCGTTGTATATGCGGATGATCGTAGAGAGGAAGTTTCGGTCCAGATCGTCGAGGCCATGGTCGTCAACACCTTCGAGTTTCAAGGCATCGCCGGCGATGGCGGAATTGAGCGACCCATCGGCTTTGACATCGGCGTAATCGCGAACCCGGCGCAGCAGGCGATTGGCAATTCTGGGCGTGCCCCGCGCGCGGCGGGCAATCTCCCTGGCGCCGCCCTCGTCAAGTTGCGCACCCAGAATTCCCGCGGAGCGGTGAATGATCTTCTGTAGTTCGTCCACCGCGTAGAACTCGAGGTGATAAAAGAGACCGAAGCGGTTGCGCAGCGGGGCGGAAAGGCTTCCCGCGCGGGTGGTGGCCCCCACCAGCGTAAACCTTTTCAGCGGAACGTTGATGGTCTTTGCGAACATCCCTTTGTCGACCACAAAATCCACCCGGAAGTCTTCCATGGCAGGATAGAGGAATTCTTCAATGTTGGCGGGCAACCGGTGGATTTCGTCGATAAACAGGATGTCGCCTTCGCCGAGATTGGTGAGAATTCCCATCAGGTCGCCGGTCCGCTCCAGTGCCGGCCCCGACGTGGTGGTAATCTTCGACCCCATGGCGTTGGCGATGATGTAGGCGAGCGTGGTTTTGCCCAGACCTGGCGGTCCATAGAACAGAATGTGCTCCAGCGACTCGCTGCGTTGCTTGGCCGCCTGCAAGGCAATGGAGAGCTTTTCGACAACCTTCTTCTGCCCCACGTACTCATCCATATTGGACGGGCGAAGGGTGCGATTGAAGCTCTCTTCTTCCTGCGAAATCAATTCCGGCGAAACTAATCGTTCTCTGGGCATAGGAAATCAGGTTACAGGTTTTAGGTTACAGGTCACAGCTTAGGTTATAGGGAACAGGGTACAGGGTACAGTAAAGGCTATAACCTGTCCCCTGTAACCTGTAACCTAACTTGGGTGCAACTGTTCAAAAACCTTGCGAAGAAACTCCTCGGTGGTTTTCAAATTCTTGTTTCTGGCGAAGATCTCCTCCACCATCCGGCCCGCTTCGGCCCGCGAATACTCCAACTGCTCGAGCACCTCCAGGGCTTCCTGCTTCAGCCCCGCAGCGGATTCCTGTTCAACCGAGAGTGGCTCTTCAGCTCGGGATAATGCGAACTTCGCCATCTTCCCCTTCAATTCGGTAATGATTCTCTCCGAAGTCTTGGTGCCGATGTAGGGAAGTTCCTTAAGGAACGGCGCGTCACCACGTTCGATGGCCAGGGCGATTTCGTTCAGCGGCCGGATGAGGCTTTTCAGTGCGCGCATGAATCCCACGCCCGGTACGGTGGTGAAGGTTTCAAAGAACTCCCTGTCGAGCGGATCGAGAAAGCCCACGAGTTTGGGAGTCAAGTGCCCCCCGCCCAGCCCGCCATCGATGTAATAGATCGTGTAGAAGGTCAGCGGGTTGCGGCGCTCGCCTTCCGGAGCCGTGCGAAGGCGCGAGGCAATTCCCGAGGGCACAAAGATTTCATAGCAAATCGACTGCACGCGGATCAGCAGCGAATGGCGTTGGATGCGGTCGTAGAGAACTTCACCGGTTATTTCGGAAATCATAAGTCAAGGTGCTGGGTACTGGGGGTTGGGGGCTGGGCTGGTTCTTTCCCCAGCGCCCCGTCCCTAGTACCCGGTACCTACTTTCTTCCCCCATTCCCTTGGTATCGTGTCGCGTTGACGTAGCAGAGCGCGACGGCCAGCGCGTCAGCCACATCGGGTGGGTGCGGCGCCTTCGTC
>CAYTMD010000645.1:0-3058 GCA_964438685.1 uncultured Acidobacteriota bacterium | reverse complement strand
TCACGAGCAGAACCGTGTTCGCCACACGGCTCGTCTGCTAATTTGGACAGTAGTGGTCCGATTTCGGGTCCGATCGGATCGGACCATCGGACTCCAGCCATCGGAGATGGGCCTTCGCCCGCCGAAGGGATACAGGAGAACGAGAACGGCTTGGGGCTTCGGCCCGCAGGCGGGTGAGGGGGGCACCATTTTCCACTTCTTGCCCTGAAACCAATTAAGTGAACAGTATTGGGGCTAGCGATCCAGCGAGACCCAAACTTTCCGCGCGGCGGCCTCACCCAGAACGGTGGCCTTCTTACCCAGGAGCAGGCTGACCGTGCCATCATAATTCCGATCGAGGACGGTTACGTCAACACCGGGGCGGATGCCAAGCCCATCGAAGTATTCCAACAATTTTCGATCCCGCTCGTACATGTTCTCAACCTTCACGCGCGCGCCGGGCGCGGCTTCCCATAGCAATTGCAATCCCAGCTTCCGCAACTCCGATACACTTTTGCTAATCTGGCTGCCATGGGGGCAGCGGCCGCTCGCGCCGAGCATGGCGGCTAACCTTTCCTCCACATCCTGGGAAATGGCGTGCTCCAGCCGTTCCGCTTCATCGTGTACTTTGTACCACTCCATGCCCAGTATTTCATGGAGCATCCGCTCGACGAGGTGGTGGCGGAGGCGCAACTTATCGGCAATCCCCCGCCCCGCGGCGGTCAACGCAATCCGGCCTTTGCGGTCGACCCTGACCAGCTTGTCGCGGCGCAACCGCCGTAACGCCAGAGCTACAGCCGGGGCGCTCACCTGGAGCCAGCGGGCGATGGTGGCGGCAATTACCGCGCCCTCTTCGGCCTCCGCCTCGGCAATAGCCTTCAAGTAGTCTTCTTTTGATATCGTAAGTTCCATGCTGTGCGACTCCCCTGGCTCAACGGAGGCGCCGCTTCCCCCATCCTTCCGGCGCCGCCTGTTGCCACCATGCTATCAGATCGCCGGACTAAACCGGTAAGACAAATTTGGCTTGACTACGGCGAACAACTTATAGTTAACTATGGTTAACCAAAAGTTGGTAGCTATGATATATAAAAGCAAAGTTCCTGAACAAGGCGATATCTCAACCGCGGCCGCGAGGACCCGCCGGGGCCCCGGCATCGTAAGCATCATTGCTTTCACCGTCGCAATGGCTTGCGCGTACGTCATGACCCCCCTAAAGGTGCTGGCTCAGGGTGAAACTACCAGCGCCATTGTGGGAGAAGTCACCGACGAAACGCATGCCACCATCCCCGGCGCCAGCGTGACGATCGTGAATGCCGAGACGGGTCTCGAACGTCGCGCCCGGACCGACAACGAGGGCCGCTTCAATTTTCCGCAACTGCGCCCGGGCGTTTACTCCGTCAAAGTGCAAGCGGACGGATTTGAGCCCCAGCAGGATGGGCAGGTGATTGCCGGTCTGGGGCAAAAGCAAACGGTCACCTTTGTGCTGAAAATATCTTCGCTGCGGCAGGCCATTGAAGTGAGTGGAGTGGCTCCCATGATCAACCCGGAAAACGCCAACACCTCAGCCACGCTGAACGCGCCCGCGCTGGAAGACCTTCCCAATCCGGGTGGAGATTTGACCTATCCGCTGCAATTTGCCTCCGGCGCCCTGATTAACACGGCTGGGAGCGGCAATGATTTTGTGGGGGGAACGAACGGGTACGGAAATGTGGAGTTTAACGGATTGCCCTCGCTGTCCAACGGCTACATCGTTGATGGGCTCGAGACGAATGACCCGCTTACGAACCTCAACAGCGGGCTTTCGACCAATCTGGTTCTCGGGCTCAATTCAATTTCCGAAGTCACCGTTAACACGCTCTCCTATTCTGTGGACCAGGGACGATACGGAGCCTCCCAGGTCAACTACGTGACCAAGTCCGGCACCAATCGATTCCACGGGAATCTCTACGAAATCTGGAATGGGTCGAGGCTGAATGCGGCGGATTTTTTCACCAACGCCACGCCGGGAAATCAGAAGGCGCGATCGACGGTGAATCATTTTGGGGGTAGCCTGGGCGGCCCCGTCGTGCGCGACAAGCTGTTTTTCTTCTTCGATAGTGAATGGGTGCGCATCGCCCTGCCCATTGTCACGCCCACCACCGTCCCCACGCAGGCGTTCCAGCAATACGTTTTGCAACAGTTACCGCAGGGCGGAGTTGACTCCATAACCGGCTCAAGATACCCGGCCGCTCCACAACTTGTTCCGTTTTATCAGAAGATGTTTGCGCTTTACGGAAATACCGGCGGAACTCCCCTTGCGATCCAGGGGTGTCCCTTTAATTCCAATGGCAGCACGGCACCCGGCAACCCGGCGAACGGGAATGGTTGTGCCAACCGGCAGAGTATTTCACATTCCAGCGATGATCATGAACAGGTGCAGACGGCGCGCGTTGACTACAACCTCAGTGAGAAGAATACGCTCTGGTTCCGGTTTCAGTCGGATACCGGCGTGCAGGCCGCCTACACGGATCCTATCAATCCGGTGTTTGACGCGGTCTCGCCGCAGCCGTTGTACTCCTTTGCCGCGGGACACACCCATGTGTTTTCACAAAATCTTGTGAACTACTTCAACCCGGCATTTTCCTGGTATGAGAGCTTGTTTGCCCCTGCCGACCTTCAGAAAACGCTCTCCGCATTCCCGATTGTTTTGCAGGGTCAAGGGGCCAACGCGCCCTTCACGCCGATCGGAGGCCTTGACAATACGTGGTTGCAAGGCAGGCGAGCGACACGCATCTTTATTAATGACAACCTTGCCTGGAGCCGTGGGGCCCATGAATTCCGCTTTGGCACCAACACGCGTATTTTTCGCTTGAATGATTACGACTTCGGCGAGGGCACGGTTCCCACGGTTACCTATACCGACTTGCCGCAATTCATCTACGGGGTTGCGTCCACCGCATCCAAGACTTTCCCCGAGGCGGCAAACGAACCTTTCAACTTCCTCAATCTGGATCTCTATGCGCAGGATACTTGGAAGGTAACTTCCCGCCTGACCTGGACCTTCGGCGTCCGCGATACGTTCAATTCCAATCCCCATGAT
>CAYTMD010000644.1:0-3059 GCA_964438685.1 uncultured Acidobacteriota bacterium | reverse complement strand
AGCAAATAGTTCTCCCGGCGCTGGTCAAGGTGAGCAGGGTCTTCCACCGGGTTCATTACCATCGGACCATCGCCCTTCCACGCAAATTGCGTACCGAATCGCTGCGGCTTGCCCTCCGCGACCAGCGTCTTGTCAACCAGCGTCGCAATGTCCAAACCCACGATTCTCTTCTCTTGCACAAGCTTCTGCAATTCCGGAAGCAGGCGTCGCTGGAAATCGTGATCGCGCGAATGGATGAGGATCAGTGTCGCCGCTTGCGATGCGTCGTAACCGACCAGCGCAATGGTGGGCCAACCGTGACTCGCCACGATCTGTTTAAGCTTCTCCGTGAGCGTCGCGTCCGTGTGTTCGAGTTCCAGCTCAAGCGTGCCTTGCTGGGCGTTCGGCATTGCGAACATCTTCATTCTGATACCTTGGTCAGTCTTTCCCATGGCGAGTAACTCGGCTCGAAGCTTTTGATCCGTCCCGTTTCCGTTGATTCGAACCAGTTCCGCCTTGATAGCCCTCTCTCTCGAAATGAACCTCTGCCCTTCCGCACTTTCCTCCCAATCATCCTGACTTTGCGCGCGGGAAACACCCATAGATGCCCAAATGCAAATCGCAGCGAGCAAAGCCGAAACCGCAATCGCAATTAGCCGAGGGGACCGCATTCCGCATTGATCGTACTGCATGCCCGATCCCTCCCAGTAATCCGACACTTTGCCCGCCTCTTTCTGCCTGCAGCCTGCTGCCTACTGCCCTCCTGCAAGCACTCCATCCTCAATCTTAAAAATCTGGTCTGCCAGTCCAGTAATTCTTGAATCGTGGCTGACCATGAAAACCAGTCGGCCTTCTTCGTGGGCGAGGTCGCGAAGGATTTCGGAAATCAGCCGCCCGGTTTTGGAGTCGAGCATGCCGGTGGGCTCATCCGCCAGGGAGAATGGTGCAGGAACCATTCTCCCCCACACGAAAAAGGTTCCTGAGACGCTTTCCCCCCACCTTTCCCCTCCGGTCATTTCCCGAGGAAGTGCCGCGGAGGAAGGGCGACGGCGCCTACCTCTGACGCGCCCCCTGCTTAGTTATTTTCTCGGTAAAGTAAGACTGTTCAACCACTCCGGTTCCAGCGCCGAGGGCAGCTTGCCGTAAATTTCGCGGAATGTTTCCCGGTTCTTCTGGAGGGTCTGGAGGTCGTCGCGATTGGCGAGAGACTTACAAGCCTGTCGGAACTTTTCCAGGCCGCGTGTCGCAATCAGGAACTTCACGAAAGAAGCAGCTTCCGGGTAGCTGACGGGGGGGCGGCTTTCCTCCGGGCCGATATCCGTGAACGCAAACAGTTTGTCCACGGATATGAATTTCCCCTCGCTGTGGTGCGCCGCAACCGCTTCGTCCACCTTCTTGCCCGGTGAACCCAGGTGTTTTAATGCGTCCGCCCCCATGAGTTCCGAGACGTAAACGGCCAGGCCTTCGTTAAGTAGTGCGGGGGGATCCCCAAGCCGGCGTGCCAGGATATGAGTCAGTTCGTGATAAGGGTCGAGCTTCGTCTGTTCATTGTATATCTCCACGATGGTGTTGTTAAACGCCCAGCCAGCGCCGGTGTGGCCGGTCTCCCGGGTTTTCGTCTCACTGTCGGGGAAGTAGAACAAACGGATCGGTCCGGGATAGGTGATGCCGAGCAGGTCGGAGATTTTCCGGTACGCTGACTCTCTGTCGTGGGAGATCGCGTCGACATCTCGGGCGGCAAGGGAAGAGGGAAAGAAATAAATGCGGAAGTGCTCGCTGTCATGTTCCTGGAACCGCTGCGAGAGATCGTAGTCCGCGGTCTTATTGCCTTTACCCACAAAGTATTTCTTTCGGAAGAAGAACCTGCCCATTTGGGTGACGCCATTCGCTGCGACCTGAGGGAAGAAAAAACTGATGCGCAGGGAACCCTCCGCCGACAAACGCGTGAAATCATATTCGGCCTCGATTTCCTGCTGTTGGCGGGGCCAAACGATAAACAGAGACTGCTTCTGCGAGCCTGAGGGCCAAACGCCCGGCTCAGTTCTCAGATCCAACCCAAGCGTCAAGACGCTGTCGGTCTTGCTCTGCACAACTGCGGTGAACCGATTCTTGCCGGGATGTGGCTCGCCCAGGTCAAGGTTTTTGATGGTGAGGGTGTCCGTTTGAATCACCTCACCGCGCGCCGCAGCAAGCTCCGAGAGGTAGCCGGGTGTTTGACCAAAGCCCGCGATCGCCGGCAGGACAATCAGGATAAGCACGGGGCGGGAGAGGCGGAGAAGGATTGAAAACACGTGTGCGTCCTTTCTTGCGAGGGCCTTACTAAGATTGACGTGGTACGGAGAGATTTAGTGAGCAAAACGCTGCCATCAATCCGATCTCGACCGGGTGGCGCAGAGGGGAGGGGGACAGACACTAGCGTCCCTAGCTTTTGCCCTGCCCCGCCCCGAACGCGCAACACACTCTTCCAACACTACATTCTCCAAGGGAGTAATACGCCTCGTAACATGGGAGGTCAAGCAAGGTAGCAGACCTGTTCTCTAGGTCCGCGGCTTTTCGTAGCCATTTGTGGACGAGCCGCGGACCTTGAACCGCAGGTCCGCGGTACTTGCTTCTCGCAGTGCCGTTAGCTTCGGCAGGGTTTCAGTAGGTCCTTCGCTTTTTGACCCCCTCACCCGTCTCGCCCCGGCTGGTGAAAGCGCCGGTTGCGAGCCACCCTCTCCCCCAAGGGGGCGAGGGATACGGATTCAAATTCCGGTTCACCGGGAGTCGCGAGGCAACTCGTTGCCGACTGCCGACTGCCTACTGCCTTCTGCCAACTGCCTTCCGCCTTTACCCTTCAGCCTTTACACTTTAACCTTCCGTCGCCTTCCGCCGTCTTCTGCCTACGGTATTCGCCCAAACGCCTGTGCGATCTGGTCGTCTTGGTCTTCACCAACCGTTCGCAGGTCGATAATGAATTCGTTCTGTTCTATGCGGCCAAGAATAGCGGGCCTTTGGTGCCGCAGCATTTTCTCCAACTCCGCTGCGCTGTGCCGGCTGTGCCGGACCGCCACCAGGCAAGTTTCCAGCGTCTGTCCGGG
>CAYTMD010000643.1:0-3078 GCA_964438685.1 uncultured Acidobacteriota bacterium | reverse complement strand
GTAGGAATGTAAGATCACCGTAACGATGGCTTCTTTCGCCCCTCTGGGGCTGGGGGAATTATGAGGCGGCTTCTACACCCATAGCTCACGCTATGGGCTACGGTCTTTCGCCCGTCGGCTGACGGGCTCTCTGCCCATGGTGCTTACTCTAGCGCCTATGCTGGTTAGGGGTCAGGAGGCCGCGAAAATCGAAAATCGCGTGGCCTGGATCGAGTTTCGAGTTTCGCTTTTCGAGTTTCGTATGGGGCGGTCGCCACGTGACTCTGGCACCTGAGATATGAAACCTGTGTTAGCATAATGGCGATGTTCGACGAAACCGTTTCTGTCATCGAGAATCGCCCCCTCCCTGGTGGCCATTTCCTTTTGAGTTTGGATGCTCCGCGCCAAGCTCCCAGCGTGCGGCCGGGCCAATTTGCCATGGTGCGCCTTCTGGGACGGTCCGACGTGTTGCTGCGCCGGCCGATGAGCATCTTTGACGTCCAGGCTCAAGGCGGCGGCCGGGCAGCGGCCAACCGGAAAGAATCGGCGCTCCGCATCCTGCAACTTCTCTTCAAAATCGTGGGACGCGGCACGCGCGTGATGGCAGACCTTAAATCAGGCGACAAGGTGGGCCTGCTTGCGCCGCTCGGTCATGGGTTCTTTGAAGAAGAATATCTTCCGCGCGCCCACGAATCCGATGAAGTTCTGCACGTGGCGGGAGGCATTGGCATCGCCGCACTGCTGCTTCCGGCGAAGCAGTTAGCCGAGGCACGGTTCAAACAGCGCCTCTTTTTCGGGGGCCGGACCAAAGACGACCTGGTGGGAATAAAAGAATTCAAGCCGGTAGTTAGTGCCATGCTGCTGGCCACGGAAAACGGCGCGATGGGCTATCGCGGCTACGTGACACGCCCGCTCGAAGACTATCTGACCAAGCATACCAACAAGAAATTCCTGCTCATGGCGTGCGGCCCGTCGGCAATGCTGCGCGCCACGGTGGAATTGGCCAAGCGCTTCCGCCATCCCTGCCTGGTTTCCATGGAGAATCGCATGGGCTGCGGGGTGGGCGTGTGCTTGGGCTGCTCGATTCGCGTCCAGGGCTCAGGCCATGAAGCCTACCAGCGCGTTTGCACGGAAGGTCCAGTGTTCTGGTCGGATAAAATCGTCTGGGATGCGGGGAGTTCGGGATTGGGGATTCGGGACTAGGGGGCTCGGGATTCGGGATTCGCGGCTCGGGATTAGGATTCAGGAATTTGTCGAAGGCGCGCACTGCCTACTGCCTGGTGCCTTCTGCCTACTGGACTTTAAGGGGCTTGCCGAAGGCGGTGACTGCCTACTGCCTAGTGCCAACTGTCTACTGGACTTTAAGGGATCAGAGGGGTTCGCGGAAGGGGCTAACTGCTTACTGCCTAGTGCTTACTGCCTACTCCTAGTGCCTACTGCCTACTGCACTTAAGAATGCTATGACCAACAAAAGCCAACTGGAGAAACTAGCACCTGAATCTGTTACCGTGAGCGGGCCGGTGGTTCCAACTCCTCCCGCGGGAGAATTCATTCCGCAGATCGAAATTGAGATTGCCGGCGTAAAATTCCAGAACCCGGTATGGACGGCAAGCGGAACGTTTGGCTACGGCCGGGAATACTCCCAGATCATCGACCTCAATCAGCTCGGCGCGATTTGTGTCAAGGGGATTTCACCCGAACCGATGGAGGGCAATCCGCCCCCGCGCATTTACGAAACCGACTCGGGCATGCTCAACGCCATTGGTCTGCAAAACGTGGGCGCAAAGCGGTTTCTGAATGAAAAGCTGCCCTTCCTGCGCAAGCTCAAGGCGCGCACCGTGGTGAATGTTTTCGCCTATTCCACGGAAGATTACGTGCGCTGCATCGAGACTTTGAACGAGGGCGAAGGCATTGCCGCCTACGAGTTGAATATTTCCTGCCCCAATACGCGCTGCGGCGGCATCGTGTATGGCAGCGACCCGAAATTGACGGAGGAAGTCGTCGCGGCCGCGAAGAAGGCGGCGCGCTACCCGCTGTTCGTCAAGCTTTCACCCAACGTCACGGATATCGCACTGTTCGCGCGCATTGCCGAAGGCGCTGGCGCGGATGCGCTCTCGCTGGTCAACACCTTTGTGGGAATGGCCATCGATGTGGAGACGCGGACACCGCGCATCTCCAACATTACGGCCGGACTTTCGGGACCGGGAATCAAGCCTGTGGCGCTGCGCATGGTTTACCAGGCCGCCCGCGCCGTCAAGATTCCCATCATCGGAATCGGCGGCATTGCCGGCCCTGAAGATGCGCTGGAATTCATTATCGCCGGGGCGCGCGCCGTGCAAGTGGGAACAGCCAATTTCTACGACCCCGGAACCTCTATCCGCATTGTGGAAGGCATCAGGTCATACTGCAAACGCAAACAACTGCACCTCGCGGACCTCGTTGGCTCGCTCAAGACTCCAGGGAAATAATCGGGGGGGCGCATCAGGTTACTGAGATACGCAAAGTACCTGATGGCCTGATCTTCGTAGCGCCGCCAACCCAGCGGCACTTTCCGGTGCCGGCGGGATGCCGGCGCCACGCTGAATCTGTCACTCAATTTTGCGTAACTCAGTAGACTGCCATTTTGAGGTGAAGTGTAGCGCGCTACGCAGCTTAACACCCGGAGTCGAGAACGACGGGAGGGAAAGCACTGCTCGTAACCACCCTGTCGCTTCCGGTAACCACCCCCGTCGCTTGCGGTCCGGCCCCTCCTGAATCAGGCGGGGAGTTCTCAAAAGCTCCCCTCCTCAGATGAGGAGGGGTGGCGCGCCGAGCGACGGGGTGGTGCTGAACCGGGGTGGTCTGAACCGGAGTGGAGCCGATCTGCACAGTGCCAGCATGTTCATCCACAGCCTGTGAAGCTCCGCCCTTCCAAACTGCGGGGTGGAATTCAGGCTAATTCCCCGCGCCGGGGGAGGAATGCGCGTCCGGCGGGGAGAATTTGACACGGTTATTCCTACCGGCAGGAATAGCCTAGAAATAATGCTAGGCTATGGCAACTGTCATGCAGGGATACTGGAGGGAGCGCTGTGCCCGGGTGGAATTGCGCACCACGGGTGG
>CAYTMD010000642.1:0-3127 GCA_964438685.1 uncultured Acidobacteriota bacterium | reverse complement strand
CGAAGATTTGCACCAATCTCTCTATCGCAACCTCGCCGCCCGCGCCGACCTTGAGCCGGGAAGTCAACAGTTATTAGTGGGAGGCGTGGGCTCGGGAAAGACGACGGAATTGCTGCTTGCGAGGCGGTGGCTCGAAGCACAGAACCACTCCCTGCCTCTCTACATCGATGTCTCCAAAGCAACCGATCTGAGCGGCTTAAATACAGGATCCTTGCTCGCGAGTCTTGGACTACGCCTTGCAGGTCGTATTACGAATGACCTTAACGACTATTGGAGAAACACCAAGGTCAGCGCCGAACTGCGCAAGTCTTTCGCAGAATTGTGGAGCTACGCATACGGAAAGACCGAGAGAATACGGGTCGATGATTCGATAAAGGACGAAGACATTCCCGATTTGGAGGATGAAGGAGAATATTACATTTTCGAGCACCCGGGAAAGTTGAGCCCCCCTCTACCCAGTCTCGAGCGGGAAATTCTGAATATTCGTGATCCTCTTGTGGCGTTTCTCTCTCATCTGAAGAAGACGCAGAATGACAATGACATTGTCGTTATGTTCGACGGCCTCGATCGTCTGATTGACGCCTCGAAATTCTGGTCTGTTGTTCATCAAGACTTAAGGCTGCTTCGTCAACTGAAGGTCTCGGTCTTGGCGACTGCTCCGCTTTCAGTCCTCTTTGGGGCGCGCGTTGGCCAATCGATTTCCGACCACTTCGATCGGGTTCATCACCTTTCAGTCATTGCTTCCGATCCCGAGAACGCTTCGCTGCGGTCTGTGCTGGCGAAACGAAGAGGGTCCGAGTTGCTCGGCGCGGAAGAGTCGGACTCGATCTGCCGGTACTCAGGCGGAGTGCTGCGCGATCTAATCTCGCTCGCGCGAGACGCAGGTGAGGAAGGCTATGTTTCGGATCGACATGCCATCGCGGCCGCGGACGTCGAAAAAGTGGCTCATCAACTCGGCACAGGATACTTGCGGGGATTAGGTCCGGATGCGATCAAGACGCTGCTGCAACTGGAAAGTTCAAAATCATTCAATGTCGACTTGCCTGCCAATGTCGAACTCCTTGCTACCCGGCGCGTTTTGGAGTATTCATCCACTGACTTTCGCGTCCACCCCGCGCTGCTTTCCGTAATTCCCCGACCGGAGCCGAAGCGTGCCTGAGTTCTCAACCCAACCGTTCTTCGAAATCGCGCAGCGATTGGAAATACGTGGGGACACTGCGTGGCTCGTTGTATTAAGCCCCGCTACTGATTCAGCCGTCGCTTTGGCCCAATTGCAGACCGAGTTGCAATCGATTCTGCAAAAGCCCTCCCGCGTGATCCAGCTCGAGCCTTCAACTTTCGAGGAACTGCGCGAGGCCTTGCATCAGCCAGACGATGACGCGGTTATCCTGTCGGGTGGAACGGGCTTGACACCGGAGAAATGGCGCTCGCTTGACATTATGCGCAGCGCCTTGGAACGCCGAGGGCCAGTGATACTATGGTTATCCCCAGGTGACGTCGCTAATCTCACTGAACATGCACCCAACATTCACAGCTTCATTGGTGGAAGCATCTTCCTCTCAGGTCCTGACGGCGGCATCATGACGGAAGCGGAGCGCCAACAGCGGCTGAAGGAACTCAGCGAACATTTTGGGTTGACGGGCGAGCAAGTGGTGCGCCAAGCGGAAGCGAGAGAACTGCCCCACGAACCGGAATTTGTGGAATGGTTGGTTCTCCTTGACCGGGGAGATTTAGTGTGACGCTGGAACGCGCCCGCCAGCGGGCCGCCGCGCTGGACACCAATACCGACATCGCGCTTACTGCCATACGTCTCGAACCGCCCCGTGAACTTTTCACGCAGATCAGGGGTTATCTTTTCCGGCGCTCCCAAGAGATGAAGACAGGGAATAATGCCTACAAACTTCTGAGTTACCGCCTGTCAAAGGACCTTGCCGAGATTGAACTGGGGCCCATGATCGATAAAGGTTCGACACCAAAGCACTTTCACTTTGATTCGGGCGCCCGCCTCAGCTTCGGGCTCACCTTGCGGGAAGTAGAAGGTAGTTCAGAGGTCGTGTCGTACCGATACCACTATGAATTTCCTGACGGACAATCGCCGCAATACCTCCGTTTTGACCTGGCCAATGCCCCCCACCCCGACCCGCTCGCCGAACCGCGTTGCCACTTGCACCCGGGAATTGATGACGTGCGCATACCCTTTTCGGTACACAATCCTATCGAGATTCTCGACCGGATCTTCTTCGTTTTGGAGAGGGCGACATAGGGGAGCGAGTAGCAGCCGGCGCCACGCGGTTTGTCGTCGCCTAACAGAAAATGCGCTCAGGCGAATAAGTACGTTCTCGGGATGCGATACGAAAGGGACGCGGACCACAAATTCGGTGGTCCGCGCTACCTTGCTGGGAACCACGCATGTACTTGGGGTAATGACGGCGGCGCAAATCCTGATCTTTACCCTCTTCGTAACCTTCTATCTTCCCTGCATGGCCACGCTGGCCTCCATGATGCGCGAACTCGGCTGGCGCCTGACGCTGGCCGCCTCCACCGCCCTGCTGGCCCTGGCGATTGTGATCAGCCTGGCCGCCCGCGGGGTAATTCTCCTCTTGTAGCACAGGCACTCCTGCCTGTGTTGTTTTCCCTTCACAGCCAGGAGTGGCTGTGCCACACGCCGGGCCGAACGCTGTTCGGCCCTACATCTATCGCTGACCTCAAGGTCAGCGCTACATTCCCCTGCCAGCCTCGCGGCCAGGGTTTATCCCGCCACATGGCGGCGTAGAACCGCCGCTACGTAATCTCTGATAAGGAAAAACCGCGGATGTTGAAAACAGGACGCGCTACGCTTTCTTCCTGCCCCTACTTCTGGATTTCGGCGGGCGGGCAGCCTCCTCTTTTTGACCGGGCCCGCTCAAGCGCACAGGAATCCCGGTGATCAGGCCTTGATAATCCGTCAGGCGGCCGTCGCTGATGACCAGCCCCTCGGAGGTGATTTCATATTCGCGGATATCCTTGCTATGGTTGCCGCCGCGCATTTTGATAACGGTCAGTATCTTGCGAAGCTGGTCGCCGATGGATACATACCGAAGCCGGATAATGTCATCGGTGAGAAAGGAAATCGAGTAGGTACTGAACG
>CAYTMD010000641.1:0-3147 GCA_964438685.1 uncultured Acidobacteriota bacterium | reverse complement strand
GAAGCCGGTCTTATCCTGAAGCTTTATGAACTGCGCAGGGAAGACACGATGCGCAAAGCGCGAGATTGGTATTTTCGGGAATTTAACCCGCAATCGATAGCGGATTTCACCGAAGCGATGTTTGGGGAGCACAGCGGTCATTTGCGGATGGTGGTGAGCTATTGGGACATGGCGGCGGCGCTCGTCAATGATGGAGCCATCGGCCTGGACCTTTTCACCAGTACCAATGGTGAGCACATCGGCGTCTTCTCCAAACTCGAGTCGTTGCTGAGCGAGATTCGAAGCGCCTATGCGCCCCAATTCGCGGCAAACCTCGAAAAGTTGATTGACGCGACACCCGACGGCCGGACCCGGACCGCAAAGGCTCGCGAACGCATGAAAGCTATGCGCGGTCAGATTGCAGCAAGGCAGGCGAAGGCCGCCAAATAGGGTTAAGGCGGATCGAGCGAGCGTAGCGCAGACCTCCGCCGTTGAGGTCTGCGGCTCTTATCTCGCCGAAACCACAAATCTAAATGAGCATGGTAGCGCGGACCTGTTTTGTAGGTCCGCGGCTTTTCCTTGCCCAGGGCCGACGAACCGCAGACTTACAAAACCGGTGCGCTACACCTGGTGCCCTGACGAATTAGAGTCAACGCTCTGATTCTAGTCGGCATGCAAGAAATAAGTCCTGTTTTATCAATCTACTAGGACTAACTTTTAGTGCCACCATCCCAGCGAGAGTAGCGAGTGTAGCGCAGACCTCCGCCTTTGAGGTCTGCGGCTCTTCCCCTGTTGTTGAGATTTGCCGTTTCCCCCTGGCAAGAACCGCGGACCTCAACGACGGAGGTCCGCGCTACAACTCTCAATTCTCCCGTAAATATGGTAATATGGGAACCCATATGAAAACGACTATTGAACTTCCCGACGATCTTCTGCTCGAAGCAAAGCAGAAGGCGCTCGAAACCAGGACGACGTTGCGCGTAATTCTGGAGCGCGCTCTGCGGCGCGAGTTGAGGCCGCCTGGCCGACCGGCACGCCGTCGCCCCCGGATTCGTTGGGTAACATCGGCAGGGGGGCTACCACCCGATCTCGACCTTTCCGACCGCAGCAAGATGTGGGATTGGATGCAGAAAGAGCGCGGGCATGATCGCCATTGACACCAATCTCCTCGTTTACGCTCAGCGCCGGCACACCCCCGAACACCGGACTGCCCAACGAGCGATTGACCGTGCAAGTGCAGATCCCCGAGGTTGGGGAATTCCATTGCCCTGCATCGCTGAATTCTGGTGTGTGGTCACGCATCCGGCAAGCAGCGGAGGCCCATCGCCGGCCAACGAAGCACACGGTTTTCTCCAAGCTCTGGCTGGGAGTGGCGGGGCAAGCATCTGGACTCCAGGGTCTGGATTCTGGGAGCGATTCACGCAACTAGCGAGTGATCTGAAGATTACCGGCGCTCGCATCTTCGATCTACAAATAGCTCTGGTTGCGCTTGAGAATGGTGCCACAGAACTCTGGAGCCATGACCACGGCTTCAAGGGCTTGCCGGGATTGCTGGTGCGCGATCCGCTTTAGGAAAACCCTCATAGACCATGCGTTATGCAGAAAAGAATCAGCGTTAGGCTGGGCGCAGAGCTCGCGCGGTGCTTGCGCGCAACGGCCAAGCAGCGCAAAACAACGATGACTGCCATCATCAGAGAGGGCGTAGCGCAGACCTCCGCCGTTGAGGTCTGCGGCCTTTATCTCGCGGAAACCACAAATCTAAGTGAGCGAGTCCTGCATTCGGGCTCAGGGGCGTGAACTCATGTAAGAACCGCAGACCCCAAAAGCTGGGGTCTGCGCTACATTCCTCTGACGCTCCGCACCTCAATGGTGAGATCCTGGGGGCGTGGATTGGAGATGCCATGATGCGGCTTTCCCCGCTCCACTCTCTCCCGGCCACAATCATATCCACAAGCCCCGGCAAACGATTGACGCGGACGCTTGCCTCTGCTATTCATTGATATGCATAGCAGTGGGGCGGCGATTAAACCAAGCAAAACTGTCAGGGGGCACGATCAGGGATTTTCTATTCTTCCCGGATCCCGAACCCCGAATCCCTGACCCCGAATTCCGAGTCCCGAGGCTTGTATGCCATTCGAGTCTGACAAGATCATGTTTGAGATTTACCGCGAGACGACCTACACGGGCAAGTATCGCGTGGTCTACTTCACCGAATTGCAGGACCACAACAAGGAGACCGAGATCAGCCGGGCTATGGCGGGCGAGCACTTTTACGACGGGTTCATTCGCCAGTATCGTAAGGACCAGGCCAAGGAAATGATTGAGAAGATCCTGGCCCGCATGAACGAAGGCGAGAAGTTAAGCCCGGCGCAGGTTGAAGCGGAGATCAAGGCGTTTATTCCGGCGTAAGGACAGTTGTCAGTCATCAGTTGTCAGTTCACAGCAAAAACCATCCGTGGTGGCGTTTTTACTGATGACTGAAAACTGACGACGGTAGTTCTTACCGATGACTGACAATTGATGGGGAAAGGAAGTCTTCAGTCTTCAGATCTCAGTCATACGTTCTTGGTGGCATCGCGGCAAACGGAGACAATTGAGGCTTTTACTGACAACTGACGACTGCCGACTGACAACTCCTATGCCCGACCGCTTCTGGCGAAAAGACGTCATCCAGCCCGCGCTTAATAACGAGGTGGAATCGGCATTCGCTGAACAACAAGCCATCCTTGCGGCCGATCCCAATAATGCCAAGGCGTATTTTGCCCTGGGGACGCTGAGCCACTTTCAGGGCGAAATCGATCAAGCCATTCAGTATTTCCAAAAATCCATCGAACTTGACCCTGCCAACGCCGCCCCCCATCTGAGCGTGGGCCGCATCTATGCCCTTCGCTCCGAATATACGTTGGCCTGGAAGCACGCGCGAGCCGCGGAAGCCCTCGGCGCAAATGATCTGGTGGAGTTGCTGGAGAGGTATCCGAAGTTGAAGTAGGTGTCAGGTGTCAGGTGTCAGGTGTCAGTAGAATCCCAAATCACATTTTTCATTGTTTCGGGGATCTTTTTTGGGCATCAGCCGCAATTGCGCAATCCCTTTAGCCTTACTGTCTCAAACCCGTGGTGAAGATTTCGGGCTGACACCTGGCACCTGGCACCCGACACCTTGTTTTCAGC
>CAYTMD010000640.1:0-3161 GCA_964438685.1 uncultured Acidobacteriota bacterium | reverse complement strand
CGGCATGGCAGCGACGGCCGTGGCCCGTCTCTGGTTGCGGGTTTGCCGCGCCGTACACACTTAAATTGAAGACGCTCTAGCCACCACCCTACCGGGCGCGATACACCTCGTGCCAACCTCCAGAGGGAATTACCGCTCCGATGATGGCGCCCACAATTGCCCCTAGCGGGGTCAATACATAGACGCCCGTGTTGGAGGGAAAGAAGCCATTGGTACAGGTGCAGGAGGAATCGATTCCCGCGCCGATTCCCGCACCAGCGCCGGCCCCGATCCCCGCGCCGATCAGGGCGTTTCGTTTGCGGTGTCCTCTGCCTTTGGTAGAAACTCGAACCACGCTCTGCCGGTCTATGGTTTGTTCACCGCCTGCCTGATTTACCACAATTGCCTCGTCGTTCATGCTGCGGAAGGTGCCCTGACTGGATTGAGCGCCCTTCTGGACCACCTGAATATCCTGGCCTGCTGACAATTTCTTCAGGCTGTCCCAGGCGGCTTGATTTTGATTATCATCCCCGAGTGCGGGCCTGGCCGCCATCCCCAAAGAGAGAAACAGGAGCCCGAGACACACCATATCTATTCCACGCCTCATTCGAAGCCTCCATGATGGAAGTTTGGCCGCCCGTAATTGAAATTGGCCCAAAGGGGGGAAAGGAGTCCGGCGAAGTTCATGCCGGGACTTGTGTCCACGCGAAAACCATACGCTCGACGCCTTGACGCGTCAAGCTTGGATTGAGCAAGGCGTGCGTGACCACGTGAAGGGAAGCGAGTGTAGCGCGGACCTGTTCGGTAGGTCCGAGGCTTTTCCATGCTATTAGGAGACGAGCCGCAGACCTCAAGAGCAGGTCCGTGCTACGGGGATTATTGGGGGATTGGCGCATTTCGAGTTTCGAGTTCTGAATTTCGCTCTTCCGTTTGCCGGTATCCGAATAGCGCGCGTTGTTTGATGACTTCTGCCGCTCGTGGAGGCAGGTACTGCTCCCAGCCCGGAGTGCCGTTTTGAATTGCGGCCAGGACGTCCTTGGGCAGCACTTTGAGCTGGCTCGTATCGAAGTCTTCAATCGCTTCAATCCCGCCCTTGTCGCGCAGGTAGGCAAGCAGGTGTTGCAGCGGGGGAGCCACTTCCAGCGTGGTGGAAGTGGCCACCTCGCCGGTTTGAGCCAAGGTTGGGTAGACCAATAATCGTACGCTTCCTTGAAACAGCCGCCCCAGTCCTTCCATGATGCCGCCCGGCAGGCAGGTGTAATACTGCTCGTCGAACACCGCGCGCAGGGTGGGCACGCCCATGACAAATCCCAGCCATTCTTGCGTGTAACGCCGCAGCAGGCTGGTAACACTGTCGAAGCGCGTGAAGTTGGACACCATCACGGATTTGCCCAAGGCGCCAAGGATGTCGGCCCGGTCGAGAAAGTCGCGATGGTCGATCCCTGGCCCCGCGCCCAGGTCACGCAGAGTCATTCCCAGAAGGACCATGGGGTCCTCATCCACACCGGGAATTGTCTTGAACCGGTCTGCCGCGCTGTTCAACATATCGAGCATGACGCTGGTGATCGGCCGGAACCTGCCGCGCAAGATCAGGACGGGTTTCTTGTAAAGCACCTCGGCTGGCTGCACAACTTCTCCCTGCGCGGTAAACATCGTGGCATCGGTCAATCCCAACTCCACCAGTTGCAAGCTCGCCAGACGGTTATCGACTTTTTCAAAAGCCGGGCCGGAGAATTTGATCATGTCGATGTCCGCGCGCTGCCGGTTGAGCCCTTCCATCAATTGCTTCATCAGCGCTTCCGGATGCTGCTCATGGAAAGCGCCGTACACCAGGTTGACGCCCAGGATTCCCAAGGCCTCCTGTTCGCTTACCGAAACATGGTCAAACAGGTTGACGTGAATAATGATTTGAGAAAACGGCGCGCGGGGGTGCGCCTGGAAGCGGATTCCCATCCAGCCTTGTCCATTCTGATTGCGTGAGCGGCTGCGCGTGGCGACGGTATCGGCAAAGACGAAAAAGCCCGTACGCTCACCACGCACCGGGTCGAGACGCTCGATCAACTGCGTCCATTCGTGATCCAGCATTGACTCCAGGCGGGCCCGGCTGACGTAGTGATCGGTGGCGCCATAAATGATGTCGCTGATCACCATGTCGTATGCGGTCATTGACTTGGCAACCGTGGCGGAAGCATGGCCGACATGGAAGAACCACCGCGCTACTTCCTGGCCCGCGCCGATTTCAGCAAAGGTCCCGAATTTACTGGCATCGAGATTGATGGCCAGCGCCTTTTCCTGCGTGCTCACCCCAGGCAGAGAACCGGCCTGCGGAACTGCGGTTTGATCCATTCCCATTTTGTGTTTTTCAACCCCAAATCATTTTAGCTGATGGGATATCGTTACGTCGACGGGGGTAATACAAATACCGCCTTGCCCAAAACAGATCGTGTCAGGCTGGGAATGAGGTGCAGCACAAGCGCTCGCTATGCGGGGAAGCTGGGCCGTTTCCTTAGCCTGTCGATCGAACCAACCTGACTCCAGCGGAGATCGAGGAACTTAAGGTCCCTCGCCCCCTTGGGGGAGAGGGTGGACTGCAACCGGCGTTTTCATCAGCCGGGGCAGGACGGGTGAGGGGGTCAAAAACGCTGGGGCCTAGGGAGATATTGCGGCGGCTTGGGGTTCTCACTTTTGCATTTTGCGTTTTGACTTGTTTCTGCGGGTTCGACACGATGTATCCGTCTTGGCAAAGGCCCCCTCTCCCCCAAGTGGGAGCTGAGCATGTCCCACATCTTTTGCTGAACACGGGGGGTGCCGATGCCGTCCGCAGCCCGCAGAGCGGGTGAGGTCCTGTCACTCGTGTCTAAAATAGATTGCGTCAGGCTGGGAATGAGGTGCAGCACAAGCGCTCGCTATGCAGTGAAGCTGGGGGTCATTCTCACACTGGCGGTCGAGCCAACCTATTTCCAGCGGAGACCAAGGAAAGACATATCCCTCGCCCCCTTGGGGGAGAGGGTGGACTGCAACCGGCGTTTTCATCAGCCGGGGCAGGACGGGTGAGGGGGTCAAAAACGCTGGGGCCTAGTGAAATGCTGGCGACGCTGAGGCGGTTTCACTTTTGCCTTTTACCTTGCTTTTGCGGCTCTCCCAGACGAATTCCATTTTGGTAAAGACCCCCTCACCCCCAC
>CAYTMD010000639.1:0-3165 GCA_964438685.1 uncultured Acidobacteriota bacterium | reverse complement strand
AAGACAACATGATTGCCTGGATGGCGGCGCGCTGCGACGATCCCAATTACGGCAAAGTGCTGGTATTTACGTTTCCCAAACAGAAGCTCATTTACGGTCCCCAGCAAATTGAATCGCGCATCGATCAAGACCCGGCAATTTCGCAACAATTGACCTTGTGGGGGCAGGGCGGCTCCAAGGTGATTCGCGGCACTTTGCTGGTAACCCCGGTACTGAATTCCGTGCTTTACGTGGAACCTCTCTATCTATCCGCGGAAGCAGGCAGCGCGTTGCCGCAATTGCAGCGCGTGCTAGTGGCCTATTCGGATCATGTGGTAATGGAAGCCACGCTGGACGCCGCCCTGACCAAGATCTTCGGCGGCGCCGTAAGCACCACGGAGGCCCAGCCCGCTTCCACCCCCGGCCAGGCATCACCGACCCCCGGCGCGCCGGGGACCAAGGTGGTCGCGGCTGCGCCTGACACCCAGGCGCTGATCCACGAGGCCAGCCAGCACTATGATCGCGCCATCCAGCTCCAGCGCCAGGGCGATTGGGCGGGGTACGGAGATGAATTGAAGAAGCTCGGTGAAGTGTTGAACAAGTTGGCGGCGAAACAGCATTGAGGCCTGAGCTTGCCGACGGTGTTAGAATCTCTCTGAGGTGCCCGATGAGTTGGCAGGACCGAATCAGCGTTGATCCCACAATTTGTCACGGCAAGGCCTGCATTAGCGGCTCACGTGTGATGGTGTCAGTGGTCTTGGATAACCTTGCGGCTGGTGAGACGTCGGAACAGATCGCAACCGCCTATCGATTAACCGCAGAGGATATTCGAGCCGCCATCGCCTATGCCGCGGAATTGGCTAAGGAGCGGTTTGTTCCGCTAAGAGTTGGCTGATGCAATTCAAAATGGACGAGAACCTCCACCCGGACTTGGCAGAGTTCTTCTGTGAGCACGGCCACGACGCGGTGACCGTCTGGGACGAACGGCTTCGCGGGAAGAGCGACTCCGTCATCGTTGACAAATGTCGGGACGAAGGCCGTGCTCTCCTGTCATTCGATTTGGGTTTTGCTGACATCCGAGTTTACCCCCCTGATCGATACCCCGGCCTAATTGTGCTGCGTATGGAGAACCAGAGCCGCCAGCGGCTTATGGAAATCGCCCCGATGATCCTGGAACTCCCCAAGCGAGAGCCGCTGAAAGGACGTTTGTGGATAGTGGATGAATCCAGCGTTCGCGTCAGAGGCGGATGAGAAAAGTCCTTGCCATACCGTTAGAAGAAGTCCACGAGCAGTTCGCGAAGAATGTCCGCCAGGACGTGAAGGTCGTAGCGCCGGAAATCCTCGCGACTGAACTCATAGCGAAGCTCCAAGCAGCGGGCAGACTGGTGAAACCCGAGCAGCCCTTGGAAGGCATTGACTGGCGGCACTCTTCGGACGATGCCCCCAACGCCCTTTGTGAATCACACGAATTTGCCTCGGGGCTTGGCGAAGAAACTTCAGGGCCCTTTGCGCTTTGCTTCGCCAACGAAAAAGGCCCGCAGGACGCCCACTACCATCCCCACCACCTCGAAATCTACTTTTCCAAACATCCGCTGGAAGCAGAATACCGCACCGACGTGAACTCCCCCATTGAGCGCGTGAAGCTCGACAAGGGAGGAGTGCTCATCTTCGCCGCCGGAGTCGTGCACCGCGCCCGCCTGGGCGGCATGACCGTGGTCATTGAAATTCCGGCCGTTAAGGATGATAAGGTGATTGCGGACCTGTAGGGCTGAACGGCCTTCGGCCCTGGTGAGAACGCTGCGCATCTGCAGGTTTGGGGTATTTTGATTTGGATCTGAGTCGACCGATGAAAGAAGCCACACCGGAAGAACTCCGCCAACGATATCAGGAGCTATCTGACGATCAGCTAATCGTTCTGGCTGCTGAGGCATCGGAATTAACTCCCGCCGCGGCCGCGGCTCTTGAGCAGGAATTGAAGAGTCGAAAGGTGACTCAGCATGACAGGGCCGAAACGGGTGCAGCCGTGCGGCAATGGAGAGCGGAAGAGAGGGCAGAGTATTCCGGCATGTTCGACCTGCGAAAGCTGTTCGGCTACCGGCTTACTGACCTGGTCTATTTTCTGGGAATGATTTGCGTTCTGCTTCTCGTTGGAGGCATTGCCAAGCTATTCTGCCACTCGCCCGAGTCCGTGAACCGATTTCAAAAAGTGGCTTCCCTGGCAATCTTTCTGTCGTACATCCTTTGGCGGGTGGCCGACGCCATCCGAAAGGCACGGCGTAAGAAGCTTCTCCACAACACAACCCGGCAAGATTCTGTGCCGCCAGCTTAGGCCCACGGCTCATTCCCGAGGTGCATGGAAAAGCCACCAAAGTTCTTTTAGACCCTTGCTTCTTCCGGCACGTCAGGTTCGGTCCAAAGAACAACTGCTTGGGGAAGCGTCAAGGCCATGGCCAACAAAGGCATGGTGAGTATCAGTAACACCCGGACCGCGGTGGCGCCACTCAACAACAAGAAAGAAGGCGACAAGAGCCACACCGCAACAGAGTACACGGCCAACACACGATAGGCTTCGAAGTACGCACCGTTTCTCACGGCCACTTCACGTTCATCTGATTGGTCCTCACCGCGACGGCGTCGGGGTGCCAGGTCGAGGCTGGTCAATTCGCCCCCGTATATTTCCGGGAGTACCGTATCTTTTACCAGCTTACCGAAAACTGCCCTACTCACCACGTTGTATGCAAGGACCAAGCACATCCAGACCACGTTCTGTTGTCGGCCTAAGGGCAGAATGATGATAACAGTCGCCATCAACGCCAGGAAAGTCGCATACGTCGTCGCCACCAACAGCCGACGGTTGCTCCGGCTCACCATCGAGAAACCTAATATTGCAGGAGTCCTTAACATGATGTTCTCCCAACTCACTTTGATATCCCGCGACGAGAAGAGTTTTTGTTCCCATAAATCTCTTCGCTGAGTGGACGAAAAGGTTTACGCGAGAATATGGCTTCGATTGGAAGGCCGAAATACTCGCTGATGCGGAACGCCAACTCCAGGCTGGGATTGAAATCACCGCGTTCAATGTAACCAACCGTTTGATAGTTGATCTCAAGTGCATCGGCAAGAGCGCTGCGGCTTAGGGCTGACGCAAGAATAGATTTACATCGGAGCAATCGTATAGTTCCAGTC
>CAYTMD010000638.1:0-3174 GCA_964438685.1 uncultured Acidobacteriota bacterium | reverse complement strand
CCCGGCTGTGACGCGACATCAATCCCACCCCTACCTTGAGGTTCTTGGCGGAGGCTTCCTGCGCAAGGCTGAACATGCGCTTGCTGGTGGGGCCGTCGGCCGTGACCGGCTTCTCCATGAAGACATTCAGGCCCTTCTCGATGGCGTAGGTAAAGTGCACCCAGCGAAATGCCGGGGGCGTGGCGAAAATGGCGATATCACTTGGCTTCAAGCAATCCATCGCTTTCTGGTAGGCGTCGAAGCCGATGAACTGGCGGTCCGGCGGCACGTCCATCTGGTTTGCGAACTGCTGCTGCAGTTTGCTGAAGTCTTTCTCGAGACGCTCTGGGAAGATGTCGGCCATGGCGACGAGCTTGATAGGACCCCGCTTGACGGATAGCGCGTTCGCCGCCGCACCGCCACCGCGTCCGCCGCAGCCGATCAGGGCCACTTGGATCATGTCGCTTCCCGCTGCGTGAACGGGAGGAATGGCCACGTTGGCCAAGGCCGAAACCGCAGCCAATTTGCCGGCGGTTGTAATGAATTTACGGCGGGTAGTCGTGGTTGGAATGGACGGGTTCATGGCAGTATGCCCTCCAAAATGTGACGTTGCCGGTTATCTGGCTGGCAGAGGAAATTCCAAGCGTGCGGCACACAATTCTAGCGTGGGTGCCCCGGTCGTCAAGAATAATCTTCGCCGGCGGGTTGTGTCCCAATCTGCAAATCTTTTTTAAGTCGTCTTTTTGCCATGGCTTCGACATGGGCTCCGAGTTTCTACATTTCCTGCTCAGCACCACCCCGTCGCTCGGCGCGCCACCCCTCCTCATCTGAGGAGGGGAGCCGTCAAAGCTCCCCTCCTGAATCAGGAGGGGCGGCGCGTTCGCGCCGGGGGTGGTTTCTGGCGCGCGAGTTAACACGTAACAAAATGTAAAAACTCGAATTCCATGGCTTCGCCATTGGCTAGACGACCGCGCCCGCTTCGCGGGCTCTGCCGCACCGGAACCGGCCACCTGCAATCAACTCAGGACAACACGACTCCGGAGAGGCTCTTGCAGGCATCGAGCAGTTGGTCCTGCCGTTCCAAATCGCGACACAGAGGGAAGGGTGCACGGAGCCGCAGGTGATAAAAGTACTCACCGGTGACCATCGCCGCCCGGTCCTCGCTGGCTGCCAGCCACACCTGGGTGCGGTGGCCAGCATCCAGGTCGTCCGGCGCTCCCGGGCCTCCCATCTTTGTCGCCACCCAGCCCGGCTCCAGAGCGTTGGAGAGAACATCCGGCCAGAGGCGTGCAACGGCGAAGGCCAACAGCACATCGTGAAATTTGCTGTCGGAGTATGCCTGTGTTCCGTGCCATGGGCGGTGCTCCCACGCCAAATCCTGGAGAGTTGCATCACCGCTGCGGTGAAGCGCGGAACTCAGGTAAACCAGGCGCTTGGGTCGCTGGATCAGTCCTGTCAGGATGTACGGTGCGAGCGTGTTGACGGCGAACACGTGAGGCAGCCCGTCTTCGGTGGCGATGCGGCGGGGCTCCCGGTAGCCAACAGCCGCATTGTGAATGACCCCGTCGAATGAGCCGAGGCGATTCACCTGCTCGGCCACGCTGCGAGTCTGCGCGATGCTGGAGAGATCACCGATGACCACGGTCTCCGCGCCCGGCACGGCGGCGAGCGCTTCTTCGCCTCTCGGCTCGTTGCGGGCATGCAGGACCACCTTGTGTCCCTGCTCAATGAGGAGCTGAGCCGCCATTCGCCCGAGGCCGTCGGAAGAGCCTGTTATGAATACACGTGCCATGATTTCTCACCCCCGTCGATAAGGATGCACAAAACCCCGTTCATAATTTAGGCACACGTAGCGGCGGTGGAATTTATCCCGATCAGATCGGGACCCCGCCATTTTCGGACGACGTAGCTAGGGCACCCCATTGGGGCTTCAATGCGAAACCCCGCCGGCAAAATTCCGCCAACATTATCAGGCAGCATTACGCCGACTTCAGCAGGCTGCGGAGTACCGTGGGCAGGATGCCGCCGTTGCGGTAATAGTTTACTTCCACCGCCGAATCAAGACGCGCGATGGCGATAAAGGTTTTCTTCGTGCCATCCGGCGCGACGGCCGTCACGGTCACTT
Organism: uncultured Acidobacteriota bacterium; assembly: GCA_964438685.1. Taxonomy (GTDB): domain Bacteria; phylum Acidobacteriota; class Terriglobia; order UBA7540; family UBA7540; genus Bog-366. The sequence continues at coordinate 1,070 of CAYTMD010000638.1, read as the reverse complement.
CCGAGCGCGGACGGATGCCATCGCTTAGCCCTGCGACACTAAACACTTCCTGCCCCGTGAGGCCGAGAGTGGACGCGCTCTCGCCGTCGCGATACTGAAGTGGCAGCACTCCCATTCCCACCAGATTGCTGCGATGGATGCGCTCGTAGGTTTCCGCCAGCACCGCTCGCACGCCGAGCAGCAGGGTTCCCTTGGCCGCCCAGTCGCGCGACGAGCCTGAACCGTATTCCTTGCCTGCCAGGATCATTAGCGGAACACCTTCTTTGTGGTAGCGCATGGCCGCATCATAGATGCTCATGCGTTCGCCGTCGGGAAGGTGCAACGTGACGCCGCCCTCGGTGCCCGGTGCAAGCAGGTTCTTCAGCCGAATGTTGGCGAACGTGCCGCGCACCATAATCCGATCGTTGCCGCGCCGCGAACCGAAGGAATTGAAATCCTTCTTAGTCACGTTGCGCTCACCCAGGAAACGCCCGGCGGGACCGTCCACGGGAATATCGCCGGCGGGAGAGATGTGATCCGTGGTCACGGAATCCCCGAGCATCGCCAGCACGCGTGCCCCGTGAATCTCACTGATCGCGCCCGATTCCGGATTGAGGCCAATAAAGAATGGCGGCTCCTGAATGTACGTCGAGGCGTCCTGCCACTCGTAAAGCGCACCGCCGGCCACGGGAATGGCGTTCCATGTGGCATTGCCGTCCCAGGCATTCTGGTAACTCTGGCGGAACATTTCGGGGCGAACCGAGCGGCCCAAAGCTTCATTGACCTCCGCTTGCGATGGCCAGATGTCGCGAAGATAAACCGGACTTCCCTGCCGGTCCTTGCCCAAAGGCTCGGTGGCCAAGTCAATATCCACGGTTCCTGCCAGCGCGTACGCCACCACCAGCGGCGGCGAAGCCAGATAGTTTGCGCGGACCTGCGGATGCACGCGACCTTCAAAATTCCGATTGCCGGATAGGACCGCCACAGCCACCAACTGGCCTTGCGTCACCGCACTCGCCACCTCGGGCGGAAGCGGTCCACTGTTGCCGATGCATGTGGTGCAGCCATACCCCACCAGGTTGAAATGCAGG
>CAYTMD010000637.1:0-3193 GCA_964438685.1 uncultured Acidobacteriota bacterium | reverse complement strand
TTCGTAACCTTCGCGCCGCATCATCTCAATCAGGATGGCCAATTGAAGCTCGCCCCGGCCCATGACCTTGAAGGAATCGTGACTGCCAATATCCTCCACGCGGATGGACACGTTGGTGAGCAGTTCCTTGTCGAGCCGGTCACGCAAGTGCCGCGAGGTCACGAACGAGCCATCACGCCCCGAGAAGGGCGAAGTGTTAATGGTAAAAACCATGGAGATGGTAGGCTCATCGATGGGAATGTGGGGCAGCGGCGACGGGGTTTCAACGCTGGTCACGGTCTCGCCGATGGTGATTCCCTCCACTCCGGCAATGGCCACGATGTCACCAGCCTCCGCGGCTTCAAGATCAATTCGGTTCAGTCCTTCAAAGCCGTAAAGTTTGGTAATGCGGGTCTGCTGAAGGCTGCCGTCCAGCTTGGCGATGGCAACTTCGTCACCGCGCTTGAGCGTTCCGGAAAAAATGCGACCCAGGGCCAAGCGTCCGTGATACTCACTGTAATCCAGGTTAGCTACGAGGAGCTGAAGCGTGCCGTCTTTATCTCCTGCCGGAGGGGGGATGGCGCGCATGATGGCTTCAAAGAGCGGCTGGAGGTTTTCCGAGGGGCTGTCAAGCGTCTCACGCGCAATGCCGCTCTTGGAGATGCAATAGAGGACGGGGAAATTGAGCTGGTCTTCCTCGGCATCGAGATCGATAAACAGATCGTAGACCTCGTTCAAAACCTCCTGAGGCCGCGCATCACTACGGTCTATCTTGTTGATCACCACAATGGGAGGCAGTTTGGCTTCCAGAGCCTTGCGCAACACGTAGCGGGTCTGCGGCAGCGGGCCTTCACTCGCGTCCACCAGCAGCAGCACGCCATCAACAATCTTCAAGGCGCGCTCCACCTCGCCGCCAAAGTCACTGTGGCCCGGCGTATCCACGATATTGATGCGCGCGCCGTGATAGGTAATAGCGGTGTTTTTGGCGAGGATGGTGATGCCGCGCTCGCGCTCCAGTTCATTGGAGTCCATAACCCGTTCCACCACGGGCTCACCTTTACGAAAAATGCCGCTCTGCCGGAGCATGGCGTCAACAAGAGTAGTCTTGCCATGGTCCACGTGGGCGATGATGGCAACGTTACGAATCAATGGGTTCAAACCAAATCCTCCTTGGTGCTGGGACCTATATCGAAGATGAGGGCGCCAGGCGTCAGGTACCCTGTAAAAGCAGTCGCGCGTATCAGGCGGAACTTCCTGTTCCAGAAGCCGTGCGGTTTTCCCGATAGAGGAACCACATCGTCCGCAGTCGAAGGCCCGGGGCCGGAATACAGACAGCGGCTACTATCTAGAATAGCAGTGATTGAGGAAGCGTGCCGGAAGAATGTGGAAGGCATGAAGAATTTCGGAACAGGGGGCGGGCAGCCAATACCAAATGTGGACATACGCAGGGGCGGTTCGCGAACCGCCCCCACTGCCTGATCGATAAGGCCAATGCAGCTTACCTTGGATTCGATACGGCGTTAATCGGCCATCTTCGCAATATGCACTTCAAACCCTGTCCCCGGCAAAAGTGAAGTCAGCGCAAATGCGGTAAAGTCGCTACCCGTGAGTTCGGTGCGCCGGTAGACTCCGGGTTCGGTTTCCTGCGCCTCGTGGCGGGCTCCGAAATCCTGCAAAAACGCCTGGGCATCTTTCATATCAGGGCGCTCGGATGTTTTGGACTGGGTCAGTGCCTCGGCCGCGTAGGAGCGAATGAGTTTGGGCCAGTACTTTTCCAGCAGCAGCGTGCTGGCAAAAATATCCGCCCAGATCATTCGTCCGTTCACGGCCACCACCACTCCGACGGCGTTGCGCTCGCGCAATTCGCGCATCAGGCCCAGGTAGGATTGTTCCAGCGGCACGGCGACATCATCCACGCGGCGCTTGACCTCTTCATTGGCCATCACGCCGGCGTATGACGAAGTCCCGCCTATGGCGCGAGCGGCGGGAGCGCTTGCCTCAACCGCCATGGATTGCGCCGAGGCGTGAACTTCCGCCCACACCTTCTGCTGATCCTTGTCGGCCATGGCGCTGCGCCGCACGCTGGGCTGGGCCATCTGGGAATGGAAGGAACCGAAGCCGGATTTAGCCGCCACCCAGCGCCCCGGTTCGACACAAAACACCGCGAGATCAATCGGGTCGCTCTTGGGCGGAACAATGCGGTCCTTGCCCACCACGCGGTCCTGCTTGCCTCCGGTCACAATCTCGCCGGCCAGCAGAATCAGCGGGCGATCGGAATTGTTCACCAGAACCAGTTGGTTTACTTGCGCGCCGTCGCTGGGAATGTATCGCTCGTGTCCGCGGATGAGCGGCCGCACGCTTCCCGCCTCGCTCACGGTCACTTCACCCGAGCGCACTCCCTCATCGAGCGTCAGGAAATTTCGCGTATCATGCGTGCGATCAGCCACCACTGGGAAGATGGTCAGATTGCCGCGAGTGATGGGCGCAAGCACTTTGTAAGAGGACCCAACCTGGCCTGCTTCACCAACGTCCACCCCCATCGATGCAACGATCAGACCTGCCACGGTTATGATCAGGCCTAAACCCCACACCTGTTTTCTTGTCATGCCAGCCTCCACTCTGTGAGTTGACCGTGAGGATAAGTCCCGGTCTGTGGAGAGAACGACTCGGGGTATAATTCTTGCATCCAATTTCCGACGCCCGGCGGGGATAGGCAGTGAGACAATGGACAGTTGTCAGTTATCAGTTATAGGTTATCGGTAAAGGCGGCCCCGCTCCCTGGCAGTTACTGACAACTGATGACAGCAGTCATTAGTGTTCAGTTATGAGTCATCAGTAAAGGCAGTCGGGCTCGCGGGCAGTAACTGACAACTGACGACTGATTACTGATGACTGACGACAGTTTGCGCACAGGTCAAATCCCATGACTGGCAGTCAGGAAACCGCGACCCGCCCAGCGAAGATAAACGTTCCGGATTCTCTCGCGGCAAAGCTTCACCGGGAAGCAGGAGCGGAGAAATTCGGCCTGGCGCCGCAAGCTTTTGCCAGCACCCTGCAAGAAGTCGCCACCAAGTATCTCCCCGCCACGGCCGGTCCTTCGGAAGTTTCGGATTTCCTCACCCATCTGCGCCTGGAAGAGTTGGCGCTGGCCCGCGCCTGTGCTTTGGGCAACGAGACCGCCTGGGAGGTTTTCCTTACTCGATACCGCGAAAAA
>CAYTMD010000636.1:0-3233 GCA_964438685.1 uncultured Acidobacteriota bacterium | reverse complement strand
TCGTTTACAGTTTTGTCGGCGGACTCCTAGCCTCGGCATGGAGCAATTTTGTACAAGGCTTCCTGCTCATTTTCCTCTCCTTCATGTTGATTCCCCTCGGCTGGGGTGCGGTTGGTGGCATGCACGGGATGAAGCAGACCCTGCCGCTTCATAACTTCTCCCTGGCGACACCCAAGGAAGTCGGGCCGTGGTTCATCATCATGCTGACCCTGAATGGCATCATCGGCATCATGGCTCAGCCTCACGTTTTGGCGGCAGTAGGAACGGGCAAGGATGAGTACACTTGCCGCGTGGGCTTCTTTCATGGAATGTGGGCCAAACGCCTGTGCACGGTCGGCTGGGCGTTCGTCGGCATTATGGTCGCGGTGATGATCAAGCGCGGTACGTTTGGCATCCACTTGCTCAAAGATCCCGAGGATGCGTTTGGTTTTGCCTGCCAGCATCTGCTGTCGCCGGGCCTCCGCGGGCTACTGATCATCAGCGTCATGGGAGCCTGTCTGGCCGCGTGTTCCGCCCTGATGGTGGATAGTGGCGCGCTTTTCACGCAAGGTTTCTACCGTCCCCGTCTGGCTCCACACAAGTCGGACCGGCATTACCTTTGGGCAGGGCGCATCAGCGGACTGGTGGCGGTGATCATCGCCGTCGTTTACTCTCTGTTCCTGATCAAGAGAGTGCTCTACTCATTTCTGCTGACGGAAACGCTGGCGGCTTATGTGGGCATCACTATCGTGGCCGAAATCATTTGGAAAAGGGCGAACCGTTGGGGCGCGGCCAGCAGTATCGCCGTTTCCATCTGCACAAATTTCTCCCTATACTATTGGAAGCACCAACGGCTGGATTATTGGGACCCCACGATCTTCTTCTGCGCGCTCACTGCCGGAACCTTGACCTTGGTGGTGGTGAGCCTCCTGACTCCCGCAGAGGATGAGGCCCGCGTTGCCCCGTTCTATACCCGGCTGCAAACCCCTTCCGATCGCATTCCGGCCGGGGCTGCGGACCAGGTTAACCTGCCGGAAGATCATGAGGAAAGCAAGGATTGGAAAGACGTCCTGGCGCCTGAAACCAGCCGCTGGGCGGCATTGCACGGCCGCCAATTGCTTCTTGTCAACCTTCTGCATCCATTGCGCGGTACGTGTGGTGTGGGCTTCTTCAAGGCTTATCGCGATGACTTGAAGGGCCTGCTGCTTGGAGCGCTCCTAAGTTCCGGGTTAGTCCTCGGCTTGTGGGCGCTATTGCAAATCTGAGCGTCCCCGGCTGGGCGCGACCTCCAGCGAGGCGCAGGGTCCTTACAACTGGATGTTTTTTGCGCCCCGGGGGGCAAACCACAAAACATTTCAGAGGAACAGCATGAATCGGCCCGTCCAACCCCAATATGTTAAAGCGCACGTCCTGCGCGATTACCGGCTCGAAGGGTGGAAAGAGAAGATTGAGGGCCGGTGGAGCTATCAGGATTTACATGCCGATCCGGCGTGGTTCAAGGGCTGGATCAGTTTCGATGCACTCGTCTGGAATCCGCATGACCAACAGGTTTATTGCGGGCTGAATTCCATGGACAGTGATCTGCTCTACCGGTTCGATCCCGCCACGGAACGCTTTGAAGGAATGAATACCCAGCAGTGGGCGGATGAGTTCGATGTGAAAATCCATCGCACACTTTTGCTGAGCCCCAAAGATCACTCGCTGTACTTTGCCACTTCCCTCCTGCACGATTTGGATCAACAGCACGCCGCCAAGGGGGGAAAGCTGGTTCGGTTTGACCCCCGTGCGCAATCCTACAACCTGATCGGCGTTCCCCTGCCGCACCTCTACATTCAATCGATCGCCGCCGACTGGGAGCGCGGCATTATCTACGGCTTCACTTATCCCGCGGAGACATTGTTCCGAACCGATCTGGCCACTGGCGCTTCAACGCTGCTTGCCTATCTGACCAATGCCACTATGTTTGTGCAACCGCACAACGGGGTTGTGGATAAAGACGGATGGCTGTGGGGCACCTGCGCGGAGACGCGTGCCTGGGACGAAACCGTGGGCTCTAATCCCGTACGCCTGTTCAAATATCACCCGGAGGGAAATCGCTTCGTATGGTTTAATCATGGGCTCTCACGCCGGGAGGACAAAATCCAACTGCTCAATGATCCGCCCAAGCCCCGAGGCGTAACCAGCGCCATGGGCGAAACCCGGCACAAAGAGGATTTCGGCTTCTGTGACTCCATGGCTTACGACGGCGAGCGCTACATTTACGCGGGTACCACGGCCGGTGTGCTCTGCCGCATTGATGTTCAAAGCGGCGCCGTGGAGAAGGTGGCCACCGTCACGGCCACCGGCCGCCTTCCCGCACTGATTCTCAAGGACCACATCCTCTATGGGGCCGGGGGCATGAAGGGAAGCACCCAGCTTGTTCGTTGGGACACGCGCTCGGATCATATGGACGGGTACACGGATTTACGCGATCCCCAAACCGGCGAGTGCCCCGCGCGCATCCACGACATCGCCGTCGATGACGACCACCGCATCTACCTTGGCGAGAACGACAACCATGAACGTTCCAGCTACCTTTGGACGGTCCGATTGAACTAACCCGCGTGTAAGTCCTGGGAATTTCCCAAATGCATGTATAATGCCTCCGCCGTAACGATCCTCCCGTCGGGTCGCAGCCATCCTGGCCGTGATCGCTCAAGGGCGGGATGCCCGTGCCACGACAAACTGAGACACCACGAAGATCCGAATCTCTTTGAAAGGTCAAACCTCGATGGCCTCACAGAACCAGACTTCCACGCCCTACCTGATGGCAACCGCGTGCGCGGGCCTGTTTACCTTTGGCGTTATGACTTCATTTCTGGGCGCAACGCTGCCGGAGTTAAGCGCGCACCTGCACTTTGACATGGCGCGGCGCGGGACACTCTTCAGCTTTCTCTACCTGCCGCAGGTGCCCATGGTGTTTCTGGCTGGGCCGTTAATCGACCGCTTCGGGAAGAAACTCGTATTGGCCGCCGGGTTTCTGTGCAGTGCAGCGGCGCTGGTAGGAATGGCTTATGCACCCAGCTATGCGGCGCTTGGCGCGCTGCTCGTCATGCTCGGCCTGGGCGGCTGTTCCGCCATGGCCGCCGCCAACACGCTCATCCCTGAACTCTACCCGGCCAATCCCTCTTCTGCGCTCAATTTGGGAGGCATCTTTTTTGGTGTTGGGGCTGTCTTCTTCCCCTGGTTGGTGGCGCTCATGACTCGCCGGCTGG
>CAYTMD010000635.1:0-3236 GCA_964438685.1 uncultured Acidobacteriota bacterium | reverse complement strand
GTAACCACCCCGTCGCTCGGTGCGCCACCCCTCCTGAATCAGGAGGGGAGTTTTTTTTAACGGCTCCCCTCCTCAGATGAGGAGGGGTGGCGCGCCGAGCGACGGGGTGGTCTGAAAAGTAGTGGTCTGAACCGTAGTGGTCCGAAACGAAGTAGCCTGAAACGCAGGGGTCTGAACCGTGGTGGTCTGAAACGAACGGCGCTGACCAAGACAGCACCGATGAGCCTTTCCCCAGCCTGGTTAGCCCGGCACGTGCCACCCTAAAGACGCCGCTACAAGTAAACGTAATTTCCGAACGCGACGCTACGTTGGCTTGTGCGGGATATTGTTCCCCGCGGCGTCGCGGGCCTTCCAGGCGTTGTCGACGTCACCCATAACTACCCAAGTATCACCAACCGCCACCACCGAGTCGTCGCGGGGATTGAATTTCATCTCGCCCTCGGGCTTGCGTACCGCCAGGGGCAAAAGCTCGTAACGCCCGTGCAGGTCCAAATCCCTGAGCTTTTTCCCCACCCAGGGCGAGCCCTTGGCCACCACAATTTCCTCCACCCGCAGCGTGCCGGATTGGTCGTGCAGCATTACATCAAGAAAATTAACCACCGAGGGCCGGATCAGCTCCGAGGCCAGCCGCATGCCGCCAATCATGTTGGGAGAAATCGCGGAGTTGGCGCCGTGACGCAGCAGTTTTTCAATCATCGGCGCCTCGGCGCATCGCGCCACAATTCGGAGGTTCGGATTAAGCAGCCGCGCCGTTACCGTGGTCAGCAAGTTGTCCTTGTCCTCGGGCAATACGGAAGCCAGGCCGCGCGCATGTTGGATTCGCGCCGCCGTCAGGACAGCCTCGTCCCCGCCGTCCCCCTTCAGAACGGGGACTTCGCCAAGCTGGCTGATCCTCTCCAGGCGGCCCTCATCGTGATCGATCACCACAAACACGTTGCCCGTCTTCAGGAGCTCTTTCACCAGGTAGGCGCCGGTTTCCCCCGCCCCGCAGATAATCAGGTGATCGTGCATGTCCCGAATCAGTTTCTGCATCTTGCGTCTCCGAAAAATATGGTTAAGTTCACCTTCCACAATGAAGGCGGTCGAAGCGGAAAAAACATAGAGCATGATGCCAATACCGATAAGGATAAAAAAGATGTTGAAGAGTCGCAGCTCCGGGTGGGAGCGGGTATCCACAATTTCACCGTAGCCCACCGTGGAAACCGTGATGACCGCCATGTAAAAAGCGTCCAGCAGCGTAACTTCCGGACCGCCGAACCACATATAAACCGCCACCGCCGACAACACCACGACCACCAGCAGCAACAGCGAAAGGATCAATTGTTTTCGTAAAGTCACAGAACCCTCTCGGGGCGGGCCGCGCATCCAATACGCGAGCCCCCAATGGGGCGCTATCTTAGCATAAGCGCGGGAGGTGTCAGGTTTCAGGTGTCAGAGGTTAAGTACCTGGATTGGGCGATCGCGGGGTGGCAAGAGACGAAGGGTGGAGGTTAAAGGCTGAAGGCTAAAGGCTGAAGGCTAAAGGGTAAAGGGTGAAGGGTGAAGCACTTCGATTTATCCTTTACCCTTTAGCCTTTACCCTTTCAAAAGCACTTGCCCCCTGGCTCTCAGCCTTCCCCAAAGATCTTTCGGTGCCGGTCCAGCAGGTAATGGTCCGTCATTCCCGCGATGTAATCGCAAACGACGCGGTGTACGGGTTGATGCTGCGACTGGTCGAAATAAAAAGCTGGGAGGCTTCCAGGGTGTTTCACGTAGTAGGCAAAGAGGCGGCGAATGCATCCCGTCAACCGCTGGCGCTCCGAGTTCACATTCTGATTCAAGTAAAGATGGGCATAGAGAAAGTCCTTCACCTTCTGATTCTGCCGCGTCATTCGAGGGCCCAGCGCCACCAGTCGATTGCGCCAGGCGCGAACTTTTCCCACCGAATCAATTCCCTTCTCCACCAAACGGAGCCGCGTGGATTCAATCAAGTCCGTCACCAGCGCGTCCAACAGCCGCTTCAGCGCCTCGTTAAAATTCAGCTTTTCCTTCGCCGCCGGATATTTCTTCGCCATTGCCCGGTATAGCCGGTCGAAGATGGGCAAGCTTTCGCGGATGACGGGTAAAGTCAGCAGTTTGGCCTCGTATCCATCATCGAGATCGGCGCAGTTGTAAGCAATCTCGTCCGCAACGTCGATCAGTTGCGCCTCCAGCGGTGGCCGATCGTCCAGCCGGTATTCCTCCAACTCAGGATGCGCCGCGAGAACGTAATCGCGGGAGTGCTTGATGATGCCCTCGCGAACTTCAAAGGTCAGGTTGAGCCCGGGGAACCCCGAGTATTTCTGCTCAAAGAACTCCACGATGCGCAGGCCATGCAGGTTGTGGCCGAAGGCGTCGTGGTGCTTGTGCATCAGCTTGTTGAGCTCTGACTCCCCGGAATGGCCCCCCGGCGGGTGCCCCACGTCATGCACCAGCGCCAGGGCTTCCACCAGGTCAGAGTTCAGGCCCAGCGCCTTCGCCACGGTGCGGCTGATCTGCGCCACTTCCAGCGTGTGCGTCAGTCGATTGCGGAAGTGGTCGGAATACCGGCGGGTGAAAACCTGGGTCTTGTTCTCCAAGCGGCGGAATGCGCGGGAATGGATGATTCGGTCGCGATCGCGTTCGTAGTCGTTGCGGTAGGGGTGCGGCGGCTCCGGATAGCGCCGGCCTTGCGACTCCTCCACCCGCATGGCGTACGGCGCGAGTTGGCAGCGATCATGGCGGCGCATAGTTCTCTGGGGGCAGTCTCCCCGAAAGCGAATATAGCATAGCGGCATGGAATCCGGTAAACCAGCAGGGCTAATTGGACACTGTCCAAATTAGTGGTGCGGTCAAGGCGGCCCCTCCGATCGTAAGTGCCGTTGGCACGCGCGCTGCCTCTGCTATAATAGGTTATCCAAAAGCGATGTAAGACACGAGAGGCCTAAAAGCCTCGTCGTGACGGACTTTCCAGGAGGTTCCCCAAATCGTGGTGCGCGACACACTTGTATGTCTGCTGGCAGGAGGCGCGGGGGAACGCCTGAATCCGCTGACTCGGGACCGGGCCAAACCCGCCGTCCCTTTTGGCGGTATCTACCGTATCGTTGACCTTACGCTTTCCAATTGTATTAATTCCGACCTGCGTCACATCTACGTTCTAACCCAGTACAAGGCGCTGTCGCTCAACCGCCACATCCGCGAAGGGTGGAGCATCCTTGCCCACGAACTCGGGGAATTCA
>CAYTMD010000634.1:0-3246 GCA_964438685.1 uncultured Acidobacteriota bacterium | reverse complement strand
GCCATTTCCAGATGTGGTGTGGGACAGGTGCGCTGCACGCTAGGTGATACGGTGGTGGAAAAGGTTGCGCGTGCCGTAAAGGATGAAGATATTCCGGTCAACACTTTGGTAAAGATCGTTGCTATTGTGGGAGACGTGGTCGTGGTGGATCGCACAGAGTAGGCTGGCAGCGAGGGAAATTCGAAAATTGAATCTCGAAAATCGAAACGTGTCGCGAGTTTCGATTTTCCAGTTTCTATTTTCGTCTTTCTACATGGTATTACGCTCATTGCGCTAGCTTCAGGAGGAAGATCATGCCCCATCCCGATTTTGTCATTGTTCTGGCTGCCATTGCCGCCATCGCGCTGCTACTGGCGATTTCCCGCTTTGCCAAGAATTACATCAAAGTGCCGCCCAACGCGGTGGCGATCTTCAGTGGGCGCAAACACAAGATGGCCGACGGCCGCATTGTGGGCTACCGCATGGTGCGGGGCGGCGCGGCGTTTCGCTGGCCGCTGCTGGAACAGGTGGATTACCTGTCGCTGAACGTCTTCACGATTCCCCTTGAAATCAAGCGTGCCTATACGCTGAAGGGTGTGCCCATCGCGGTGAAGGCCGTGGCCAATGTAAAGATCAAGGGCGATGACATGTCGCTTTCGGCAGCGGCCGAGCGCTTCCTGGGTATGCCGCATGACACCATCCAGAAGGTGATTTTCCAAACCCTGGAAGGGCACCTGCGCTCCATTCTCGGCACGTTGACTGTGGAAGAGGTGAACAGTGACCGCGCCAGTTTTGCCCAAAAACTCACCTCGGAGGCGGCGCTGGACCTGGAGCGCATGGGTATTGGGGTGGATGTCCTGACGATCCAGGACATCAGCGATGAGGAAGGCTATCTCGACGCTCTGGGCAAGAAGCGCACGGCGGAAGTCAAGCGCGACGGAACCATTGGCGAGGCGGAAGCCACGCGCGACGCCAAGATCAAATCTGCGATTGCCATGCAGGAGGGCGAAAAGGCGAAGTTCGACGCGGATGCCAACATCTCCAGCGCGAATCGGGAGTTTCAGGTGAGGCAGGCGCAATACCAGGCCGAAATTGAGATGGAGAAGGCCAAATCCGCGCAGGCCGGCCCCCTGGCGGAGGCGAAGGCCAAACAGGCGGTGGTGGCGGAAGAAGTGCGCGTGGAGAAGACTCGCACCCAGGAACAGATCTCCGTGCAAGAGCAGGAAGTGCTGCGCAAGCAGCAAGAGCTTGAGGCTACGGTGATCAAACCGGCAGAGGCAGAACGACAAGCTGCCATTGTGCGCGCCGAAGCCAAGAAGCAGTCGGCGATCCTGGAAGCGGAAGGCCAGAAGGCCTCGCAAATTGCCCTGGCGCAAGCGCAGCAGGAAAAACTAAAGCAGGAAGGTATGGGTCGCGCCGCGGCAGTGGAAGCCGAAGGCCGGGCCGAGGCTTCGAAGATTGAGGCGATGGGGCTGGCGCAGGCGCGGGCGATTGAAGCGCAAGGCGTGGCGGAAGCGCAGGCCATATTGAAAAAGGCGGAAGCATGGCGGCAGTTCAACGACGCGGCGAAACTGCAAACCTTGCTGGAGAAGCTGCCCAGCGTGCTCCAGGCGTCGGCGGCGATTTTTGGCGCCGTGGCCGCTCCACTTGGTAACATTGATAAAGTCGTGGTGATTGATCAGGGCAACGGAGCGGCGGGCAATGGCACCAGTGGAATCGGGCGCATCGCGCAAACGGGACCGGCGCTGGTTTTCGGATTGCTCCAGCAGCTTCAGGCATTAGGACTGGATATCCCCACGGTGCTGGCGCAACTCGGTGTGGATGAGAAGTTGACTGCGACTTTGAAGCCAGCGGCACCCCCGGTGGATGCCACCGGAGAAAAGAAGTAGGGGGTCAAGAGGGCATAGGCGTTAGAATATGTGCGGTTTCCGGGATTGTGCAAGCCCGCGTAGCGGGCGAAAGATCGTCACTGCTGTCCAAAATAGGGGATTTATATACATAACTCCCTTATCTAGAAAGGCTCCCTAGGCCGTTACCAGCGCAGTCGGCAATTCTTTCTTCTTTTCCTCGCGCTTCTTTTTTCGGATTCTGCGCTTTGCCGCCTTGGTTTTAGGTTTCGGTCGGTAGGCCAAAATCACATCGGTTATTAGGTCAAGCTCGGGTGGAGTGCTTTTCATGCGATCAACTCCTTGTAGGTGATCCGCTTTCCCGCTACCGCATCCACGAAACTGGCGAGCCGTTCCCAAGTATGCCGGGTCACATTGCCATCATTGAGTCTAAAGGCAAACTCGTCAACATACCGGGCAAGGTGCTTGGGGCTCGCGTGGTGATAGACGCCGTGCATACCACGCTTCAAAACTGCCCATACGCTCTCAATGCTATTCGTATGGGCCGCGCCGCGAACGTACTCCCCAGCAGAATGATTGACGCTTTCATGCCGAAACGACAAGCTCTCTACCCCATTGTATGCCGCGTGCTCGTCAGTCATGAGCGTAGAGCCAGCCTCTATCCTGGCATGTATGGCATCTTGAATTTCCTTCTTTCCGGTATTTTCGACCGTCATTGCCAAAGTTCTTCCACCACGTTCACGCATCCCGAGGACCGCCGTCTTGTCGGCCCCACCAGTTCCCGTGATATTTTTCTCGCGCTTCGACTTGTGCATGTTGCGGGAGAGGCCGCCAATGAAAGTCTCGTCGATCTCGATGAGGCCCTTCAGTTTGCTATGGTCATCGTTGCACGCTTCACGGAGCCGGTGCAAGACGAACCAAGCCGATTTCTGGGTGATGCCAATCTCCTTCGCCAGTTGCATCGAAGAGATACCCTTGCGGGCGGTGACGAGCAGGTACATGGAGTAAATCCATTTGTGAAGGGGAACGTGCGAGCGCTCGAAAATTGTCCCTGTCCGAACGGTAAAGTCATGCTTGCAGGAGTTGCAGCGATAGTATCCGTTCTTGCGCGCGGTGATGCGCTCGCCACCCTTGCACTCCGGGCACTTCACGCCGTTCGGCCACAGTCGGCCTTCGAGATAAAGCCGAGCCGATTCTTCATCCGGGAAGGTATCAAACAATTTGAACGTGCTGATCGTTGATTTGCTCATGTATGTATGATACTTAACTCCCTCAAGGGAGTCAAGTATTATTTTTAGTTTTCCACAGATATTTTGACAGGCTTATAGTTCTTTGTCTGTGCTACACTGGCGCGATTATGAAGGGAAAAATCCTGACAATCGCCTTGCTCTGTCTCGGCGCATTTGGGCCATTGCAGTTC
>CAYTMD010000633.1:0-3263 GCA_964438685.1 uncultured Acidobacteriota bacterium | reverse complement strand
TTACCTATCCCATCGACTTGCTCACACAAACCGCTCGATCCATCGCCCAACGCGACTTTACGCAACGCGCGGAGATTCGCAGCCGTACCGAAATTGGCGAACTCGCCGCCACCTTCAATCAGATGGCTGAGGACATTCAACGCTACATTGGCAATCTTAAAAGTGCTTCGGAGCAGAACCGCCAATTGTTTATCGACTCTATTGAAATGATCGCGGCTGCCGTCGATGCCAAGGACCCGTATACCAAGGGCCATTCCGGCCGGGTTTCGCAAATCTCCGTAATCCTGGCGCGTGAGTTGGGGCTGCCGGACGAGGAAGTGGACAAGATTCGCGTCTCCGCTACCCTGCACGACGTCGGCAAGATCGGCATCGAAGACCGCGTTCTCAAGAAGCCAGGCGTTCTCACCAATGAAGAATTTGAAATCATGAAGCGGCACACGGTGATGGGATATGAGATCGTCCGCCAGGTCAAGCAGCTCAACGAAATGCTGCCAGGCATCCGCTGGCACCACGAGGCACTGAATGGCCATGGTTATCCTGACGGTGTGACGGGCGATGAGTTGCCTCTGATGGTACGCATCATTGCGGTTGCGGATACGTTTGACGCCATCACCACCGACCGGCCCTATCATGTGCGATCGGAATTTCCCAAGGCGCTTGAAATCCTCCGCAAGCATGCCGGCACCAAGTATGACCCCATCGTCGTTGACGCCATGGATTCGGCTCTGGCCAAAGGAAGCCTGGCCAAGTTCGAAACGCGCCGGCGAGAGGTGGCCGCTGCTCCTCCCGACCCGGTTGGCGCGCCCAAACCCTGAAACCCTATTTCCTGAGTGCCTAAGCCTTCTAGTTTCGCCCAGGCGAATCTTGCGGGATTTCGCCCGCCGATCAAAAGCTGAACATTACCTGGAAGTCGATCTGGCGGTTTCCGCCGCCGGGGGGACCGAAGCCTGACGCCAGCGAGTTCGACTTGCCGAAAAGAGGTGAACTCAGTTGGCCAACCGGCGTTCCCAGATTCACGATGTTGAAGGCGTTCATTGCCCCCACACCCAAGGTCAGGTTGTAACGATAGCTCACATTCTGCCCTGGGGGCCCCCCACGTCCGCCGCTGCTGCTCAACCCTCCGGGGCCAAGCCCTCCGCCGGGGCCGCCACCCCCGCCAGGCGGAGGCCCACCACGTCCTCCACCCGGTGGCGGCCCCATTGGACCCCCAAGGGTTCTGGTTTCGGTTTTCCGCCCCAGCCCGATCGTCTTGGACAACCGGAGGTTCAGTGAAAACTGGCCCGGCCCGGTTGCATTGTTGATCGGAATGACCTTCTCGCCGGCTTGGGGATTGGTATCAAACGCCCCCCACTGCGTCTTAACAATATTTGTTCCCGTAGCTCCAGCGGCAGCGTAGGTGGGCCGATCGTTAAAAATGGAATCACCGTTATTGTCTTGCCCGGTAGTAATGTTGAACGGCGATCCCGAGTTGGCAATCATAAACGGACTTAGGCGGAATCCTTTAAGTAGTGAAAAAGATCCTCCCAGGAATAAACGGTGTCTAACGTCAAACGCGGCGCGGCCATAATCCAATGCAACATCATAAGAATTGGAGGGGAAAGAGCCGACACCCGAGGTGTTGCTCTTGGCAAAATTCAGCGAGTAAAACCCGAATAGGGCGACCTTGGTGCCCAGATGGAGATTTAAGTTCGTGATGACCTGGTTCTGATTGAAAAGGCCCGCCGACTCGTATTGGTAAATGTTTCCCACATCGCCATAGGGCCGGGTGCCGGCGGACGCCGTGCAGGTGGTATCTCCGGTGGCGCAGGGAACGAAAGTGCCGGGAAGCGGCGCGTTGATGTTCCTGGTCATTAGCTGATGAACGCCATGCGAGTTGAGGTAGGTAACCGAGACCGTGGCATTCTTCGTAACTTGCCGCTCCACTCCTGCCGCGCCCTGGACAGTGTAAGGCGCCCGCAAATTGGGATCGATCTGATAGGTCGTGTTCGCGGTCTGGCTGGCGGACATCGGCGCGAGATCGCTCGAGAGAGGGATGTTGGGGAAGAAGGCAGGATCCATAACGATGTATTGCGTTTGGTTCACGCCATTCAACCGTTTTGCCTGGAGGACCTGACTTTCCTGAAACCGGTCATAGAAAACGCCGAATCCCGTGCGAATGACGGTCTTGGCGCTTTTGCCACGGCCGAGCGCCCAGGCGAATCCCACACGGGGGGCAAAGTCGGTGCGATCATAAATGGAATTTTGCGTCTCGTAACGCAGTCCGATGTTGAGCGACATGTTGGACCGAAGTCGCCATTGATCCTCTGCGTAAAGCCCCAAGTCGATCCAATTGACACTCGACAAGGGATTCCCGGCTGTAAGCGAGAACTGGGTCGCGCCACTTGCCTGGCACAGGCTTTGGCCGGCTGCCTGACAAGCTGTGATCGCGGTTTCAGCGGATTGATAAGCCGCCAGCGATGCGAAAGTGAAGGTCCCGTTGAAATTCCCCGTGGAGCTATTCCACTCGTCCACGTCCCGGACCCTCCCTCCGAACGTGAAGAAGTGTTTTCCATTGCTAATAGAAGTAAGGTTGTGGATTTCGACGTGGTTCTCCGTGTCCAGGACCTTCCCTTGGCTATTTCCCCCTCCCGTGAACGCGCCCTGAACCTGCACGGTGGCATCCTCGTCCACGGGAATTTGATTATTGGTGCCGCGTGCAAACTCCAGCCGAAAATCATTGACGGCGCGCGCGCTGATAACCTGCGAGTCGCTGATCTGGATGTTGTGCTCAGTTTGGTGTGTCCCGTAGCCTTGCGCCGCCAGGGAGAACTGGCCGATTCCGTTATTTGTGCTGTTGCCCTGGAAGAACTGGTAGCGCGCGGTAAGCGTGTTGTTGGGGGTCAGTTGGTAATCCAGCCGGGAGCTTACGTTCGTGTTCGTGTTGCGATTGGGCACTGCCTGGCTGAATGACGTTTGCTGAAGATCCGAATCCAGGATCACGGCGCTGACCACCGAATTTCCCGCCATATCCCGGCGCCCGCCGTCGAGAAAGATGGAGGCCTTCTTGCTGAGGGGTCCCCCCAGGCTTCCGTCCATGAATTCCCGATGATAGCCTGGCTCGTGGAGGGCAAAGGGGTTTCGCGAGTTCAGCGCGGAGTCATTAAACATGCCCATTCCCTGCCCGTGCCACTTGTCCGTGCCCGGCTTGGTGAAAATTTCGATGCGCCCATATCCAAGCTTGTCATACTGGGCTGAAAAGGGATTTTGATTCACGCGAATTTCCC
>CAYTMD010000632.1:0-3301 GCA_964438685.1 uncultured Acidobacteriota bacterium | reverse complement strand
ATGTGGTTACATGCTTTTCATCCTGGCAGGTCTAGCTTGGGGGACCGTGCAGACGATCGGTCAAAACAAACCCAAGGGGGAAATTGATCTGGTGGGCTACGCCCACACTGATCTTTCCTGGTTGTGGCCACGCAGTGAGACGATTCACGAGGTCCTTCCCTTGACCGCTGAAAGTGTATTGAAAATGATTCGGGAACATCCGGGCATGGTTTATGCCCAGAGCGCGGCCCAGGCCTACAAATGGACGGAGCGCTACTATCCCGACCTCTTTGCCCAAATCTCCAAGAAGATTGCCTCGGGTGAATGGGAAGTTGTGGGAGGGTCGTGGACTGAACACAGCACCAATATTCCCAGTGGCGAGTCGCTGGTGCGCCAGCATCTCTACGCCAAGCGCTACTTCAAAGACAAATTCGGCGTTGACGTCAAAATTGGCTGGCTGCCGGACTCGTTTGGCTTCAACTGGAATTTGCCCCAAATTTACCGTAAGTGCGGCATCAACTATTTCGTAACGCACAAACTAAAATGGCAGGTCGAACGCAACGATCCCCCGGTTCCCTTCCCTTATCACCTCTTCTGGTGGGAAGGCCCGGATGGTTCGCGGGTGCTGGCCTTTCATACCTTGGGTGACTACTCCCAGCCGGTAAAGCCTGAGCAGATGCTGGATTACCTGAAGACCCTGGAGGCCACGCATGATGTGGATAAACTCCTGATCCTGTACGGCAAAGGCGACCATGGCGGTGGGCCCATGCCTGACATGATGAACCGCGCCGTGACGCTGATGCACGACCCCAACTTCCCCACCGTCCGCTTCACCAAGGCTCTGGACTACTTCCACGAAATCGAAGAGCTTCCGCAGAGCAAGAAATTTCCGGTGGTGGATGATGAACTCTACGTCAAGACTCATCGCGGGACTTTTACCACCGATTCGCAGGTTAAGCGCGACAATCGCCGGTGCGAAGTGTTGCTGATGAACGCCGAGAAATTCTCTCTGCTCGCGTCGCAATTCGGCCGGCCCTATCCTCAGGACCAGTTTCAGGATTTGTGGGAGAAGGTACTCTTCGGGCAGGTTCACGACAACATTGATGGCTCCGCGACCGCCGAAGTCTATCGCGATGCGGCGACTGACTACGGCGACATCAAATATGCGGGCGGCAAAGTACTAAATTCAGCTCTCGCCACCATAGCCAAAAATGTGAACACTTTGGGCCAGGGACGCGCCGTCCTGATCTTTAATCCCCTGCCTTGGGAACGCAGCGGCTTGGTTTCGCTGGATTCCTCTTATTTCGCCGGGCTCGACCATTTCAAGATTGCGGACGCCGCCGGGCACGGAATTCCTTATCAGATTGAAGCAGACTCAGGGACGGCCAAGGCGCTGTTCTTCGCCGAAAAAGTGCCAGGAATGGGGTACAAGGAATATCGCATCGTGGCCAGTGAACAGACGCCTACCTTCCCGACTGACCTTACGCTCTCAGGCTCCACTGACTTCACGGTTTCAGGCCGCACCCTGGCAAACGATAAGATTGAAGTGGTCGTCGATTCCGGGACCGGTAACCTGAAATCCCTGAGGACCAAAGGAACGACTGCGAACTTCCTGCGTGAAGACAACCCGGGCGCGGCGCTGGAAGTCTGGGAAGACAAGCCCGCCAAGGCGCCGGGCGGCGAGTCGGCGTGGAACATCAATCTTGGTGCGAACAATAAATTGGATAAAGCGGAGAGCGTCAAGGTGGTTGAAACCGGGCCTATCCGCACCGTCGTGCAAGTGAAAAAATCCTTCGGCAGTTCCACTTTCGTGGAGAACATCATTCTTTACAGCCACACCGACCGCGTGGATTTCGAACTCAGCGTGGATTGGCACGAGAAGTACCGCTTTGCCAAGGTCGCCTTCCCCGTCAATCTCAAGAGCGTGTACGCGACCTACGAGATTCCCTACGGCGCCATTCAACGGTTCGATTACACACTAAAAGAGGATCCGGGAATTCGCCTGGCGGCGCCTCCGCGGGCGTGGGAAATTGCCGATCGCACCAAATTCGAGGTGGCGGGGCAGCGCTGGGCGGACGTGAGCAATCAGGCTGGGGACTACGGCGTCACCTTGCTCAACGATTCGAAGTACGGATTTTCGTACCAGGAGAACACGCTGCGCATGAGCCTGATCCGCGGTCCGCGCCGCGGGTACGCCAATATGCCCGATACCTGGTCAGATCAGTCCGACGACCCCATAGTGGGCATCCACCACATCAGGTACGCATTGGTACCCCATCATGGCTCATGGCAAGATGTCAACGCAACGCGGCGCGGCGCAGAGTTCAACGATCCACTCTTAGTCAAGTCTGAACCCTCCCATACCGGGCCCCTTGCAACTGCCTATAGTATGCTCGACATCGGCACATCAAGTGTCACCGTGGAATCCGTTAAGAAGGCCGAAGACAGCAACGAGTACATTGTTCGGCTTTATGAGACTGCGGACAAACCCGCAAGCGCGGTCCTTAATTTCGCGCGAGTCCCGCGAAGTGCGCGCGAAACTGACATGATGGAATGGGATAAGTTTGTGCCCTCGACAGCATTTGCGATTGAAGGAACAAAAGTAATTGTGCCGGTAAAACCATTTGAGATAAAGACCATTCGGGTGAGGTTCTGAAGAGCAGTCGGCGGAAGGCAGCAACCGTGAGCTGCGCGAGCGGTAACCTGACGTAGAGCGGGGCAGCTTGCCACGTTATATGAAATTCGAATTCCATGCCGGGCAAAGGAAGAAATCATGAACGCTCTACTATCGCGCCGAAGCTTGCTAAAGACTGCGGGCGCAACCGCCCTTCTGAGCACCACTTCTCCAGGACGTGACATGCCGGTTTTGCGCCAGGAGGACACAGAAACACCCAAACTTTGCCTCGACATTAACGGCAAGGTTGAGGCCGGTCATTTGGATGAGGCGGGCATGCGCCGCGTGAAGCAATTGGGGGTAAACCATGTGGCGGCGGGAGGGCCGGAGATCCCCTGGGAGGAAAGCCAAATCCGTAACCTGGTGGACCTCCTGAAATCGGGGGGCCTGACCTTGGGCAACCTGATGATATCGGGTTTTACCAACACGCTCTATGGAAGGCCCGGCCGCGATGCAGAAATTCAAAAGGTTCAACAGTCAATTCGAGTGGCGGGAGTTGTTGGCGTGCCGGTGGTGGAATACAACTTCTACGCCCACCGGTTGGTTGAGGGATATTACGCAAAGCCGGGGAGGGCGGGCGCGGGCATGACGGCATTTGATTACAGCCGTGTTAGGGACCTTCCGCCGCTTCCGGAGGAAGGCGCCCAT
>CAYTMD010000631.1:0-3336 GCA_964438685.1 uncultured Acidobacteriota bacterium | reverse complement strand
GTTAGCGACGGGGGTGGTGCTGAACCGGAAAAACAGGGCGGCGCGCCGAGCGCCGGGGTGGTGCTGATAACTACCTCCCCGAACGGCGTTCGGCCTCGGACCATCACCGTTGGTCCTTACACTTTTTGGTTGTGGCTTTGCCGCGCGGTGCTACCAGACTGAACCCCGATGTCCGCGAGGCCTTTCGCCGTAGGGGGATCCGTCAGCCGACGGACCGCCCCCCGATTCCGCATTCGCCCTGCGGAACGCCGGGTAGGGCGACCTGTCTCCGGTTTCTGGAGTCCGATGAGTCCTCAAATCGGACCCGGCGAAGTCGGGAGCCCTGCCCCTACGTGGTGATCGAGTTGTGCAAGGTGGGGCGTGTAGATGGGCTCGTCACTCGCCACTTGTCACTCGTCACTGCCCTTCTCAATTCGTCTTGGGAATTGACCGTGGGCTCGCGATCGATGGAAAAGCCCACCGGCACAAAACCACCAACTGGGGTTGCGGCTTTACAACGGCCAGACCTGCTAGTATCTTATCTATTGGGAATAGTTAAGAGATATGATACGATGCGCCAAGAGGAAAGGATTGGAGGCACACCCATGCAAACCGTGACCATTTCCCTCCCCGAGTCGCTTAAGGGCTTTGTGGAGCGCCAGATTGCCACGAAGGATTACGGTAATGTCAGCGAGTACTTCCGCACCCTGTTGCGCGAAGCTCGGGCCAGGGAGGAGGATGCCAGGCTGGAAGCTTTGCTGGTTGCAGGCTTGGCATCCGGCGAAGAAATTCCGCTGACCAAAGAGTTCTGGCGGGAACTTAAGAGCGAGGCCGCCGGGATTGCCCGCAAACACCGCGCGCGGAAAAAGCTTTGAAACCGATGATCCTCCCAGCGGCACGGGATGACATCCTGCGCCAGTTCCGCTACTACCTGGTGGAGCAGGACAAGCCGGAAGTGGCCGAACGCTTCCTAATCGCCGTCCGGAAAACTATGGAGGGCATCACCCGGACCCCGCAGGGCGGCGCGCCCAAGCGTTTTCCCCGGGAAGCTCTCCGGGGCCTGAGATCCTGGCCCGTCAAGGGATTTGAGGATCTGCGCGTCTATTACCTGGCTCACGAAGCCGGGGTTCGGGTGGTCCGGGTACTGCACGGAAGACGCGACATCAACAACATCCTCGAAAAAGAAAACGATGACACGCCGCAGTAAGCGCCGCGTGGGCTTGATTTGTATGAGGATTATCATTGAAAGGAGACGATTACCATGATGCGTATGGCACGCCCGGCCCACCCAGGACAATTCATCAGGATGGAGGTCATTGAGCCTCTCGGTCTATCGGTTACGAAAGCCGCCAAGGTGCTGGGCGTGACCCGGCCCGCGCTCTCTGCCCTTCTCAACGGCCGCGCCGCGCTCTCCCCCGACATGGCGCTGCGGGTGGAGAAGGCTTTTGGCGTCAGGTTGGACACGCTGCTTCGGATGCAGACCGCCTTCGAGATTGCCGAGACTCGCGACCGGGAAGCCGACATCAAGGTTAAACGCTACGTGGTGAAGCCCCTTACCACCCACAACCTTGCCGACCAAGCCACGCTTTGAACCGCACCAGCCCGCCGTTCCCCAATTCCATGCGGGCTCGTGTGGGCATGCCCTAATGGTGATGGGCATTTCCGGTTGAAGAACCGAAGAGGAGCGCTGAAGCGCGCGCACCTCCTCGCTACCTGCTTAGGACCGGGCTCCCCTCCTCAGATGAGGAGGGGCGGCGCGTTAGCGCCGGGGGTGGTGCTGAACCGGAAAAACAGGGCGGCGCGCCGAGCGCCGGGGTGGTGCTGAACCGGGGGAGCCGACAGGACAGATCGGGGAGGCAGCCACGGCCAATTCGTCTTGGGAATTAACCGTGGGTTCGTCATCGAAGGAAAGCCTACGGTCACGAAAGCAGTGATCGTGGCCTGCTCGGCCAAGCGCAGGAGTAAAAAGAACGCAGTCTGCACTGGGGAGCCGATGTACAATAGGGTCGGAGGTTGTGAAACGATGCAGGGTTACGAATTCACGGTGGTGATTGAAAGGGACGAGGATGGCCGGTTTGTGGCCATTTGTCCTGGCCTCCAGGGTTGCTATACCGAGGGGGAGACCGAGGAAGAAGCACGCCAACTCATCGAGGACGCAATTCGGCTGCATGTCGAGAGCCGAATTGCGAGAGATGAACCGATCTACGAGGAAGTGGGCTCCCACAAGGTGCGGGTCGCGGTGTGAGTCCAAAGCTTCCTTCCTTCAATTCCCGCCAAGTCATTTCCATTCTCAATAAGCGCGGCTTTGCCCTCGACCGCCAGTCGGGAAGCCATGCGGTCTTCATTCATCCCGACGGGCGCAGGACCACTGTCCCCATTCATGGCAAACGCGATTTGGGCAAAGGAATCCTCCGCCAAATTATGAGGGATGCGGAGCTTACTTTTGACGACATGATAAAGGGATGACGCTAACTCGCAGGCAGAAGACCTGTTCGGTTTGAAGTGGGTAGCGCGGCATTGTTCTTGATCTCCGCACCCTGTATGTTTAGGAACCGTCAACGAGTCGCAGAGCTTGAATTGCGGCTCGTGGAAATCGGCCGGTACTTTCTCATTTGCAACCACAACGTCTTTCGCGTAGATTTAAGATATGACGCTCGAAGGCATCAAAGACGCGATCACCGAGCTCCCCCGTGACCAAAAGACCCGGCTGGCAGCATGGCTCCTCCAGCAGGACATGGAAGAGTGGGACCGGCAAATCCAAAACGACTTCTCACCCGGCGGCCCGGGGATGGCGTTGCTGGAAGAGGCGGAGGCCGACGTCCGAAACGGGCGGGCAAAGCCGATGGATGAGACTTTGGCCGAGGCAAAAGCTCGCCGCCAATCACAACCTAAATCGTGAGCCCCTTACAATCCTCAGCCACCCCACCCTTTTGGAAACTTTTCGCTTTACTCCCCGAACAGGTACAAGATCTGGCCATCGAGAAATACGAGCTTTTTAAGCAGAATCCCTATCACCCGTCCCTTGCGTTTCAGGCCAAAGGAAAGGTCTGGACGGTTGATGTGGGACGATCTTACCGGGCCATTGCGTTCAGGACCGAAAACCATCTCTGGTGGTTCTGGATTGGAAGCCATGAGGATTACAATAACGTCCTGAATCGAGTGAAATGAGCGTCATGTTGCGCGGCCCTGGTTTGTAGGGCCGCAGCCCTTGGGACGTTGGTTGCAGAGCGGCGGAGCTTGAATCGCGGCTCTGCGCCAGCCCGCCAGCCGGGTTCCCCTCCTCAGATGAGGAGGGGCGGCGCGTTAGCGACGGGGGTGGTGCTGAACCGGAAAAACAGGGCGGCGCGCCGAGCGCCG
>CAYTMD010000630.1:0-3343 GCA_964438685.1 uncultured Acidobacteriota bacterium | reverse complement strand
GATGTCCACCTTTTTTGCCACCCTCATCTGTGGGCGGGCAGATTCATCGGGTGGAATTGAGCTGTGCAATGCCGGGCATTGTCCCGCGCTGGTTGGTCAGCGAGGTAAAGTCATGCGCCTGGAAGCCACCGGCGTTCCAATCGGCATGTTCTGCGATGGCCGCTACTCCACGCAACAGGTTCGACTGGCCCCCGGCGAAACCCTGCTTCTTTACACAGACGGCATCTCGGAAGCCCGGTCTCATACTGACGAAGAATTTGGCGAGAATCGATTGGTTGAGTTCCTGTCGCAACAATCGCAATTGCCCCCGGAAGCCCTCATCCGTGCTTGCCTGGATCATTTGAATGCCTTCTGCTGCGGGCAGCCTCTACTGGACGACCTTACGATCATGGCGATTCAGCGTACCCCTTAACAAGAGACTGGGCGGCAAGTGCTTGGGCGGCGGCTTTTACGGCTTCAAATTTATCTGCGGATATATTGGATACAAACGGAGGTAGGAAATCGGTTGGGGCGATGCCGGCCGTCTCCAGGAAACTCCCCAACCATGCAAAGCGGGCTGGAAAATCAACCCACTGCGGGGTAAATCATTTGCTTGGTTTTAACAGGGTAAGATTTATAACCGGGCGTGTGCGAATGTCAATCGAACTGACCTGCCGCACCTCGGATGACAAGCCTTTGTACATGGCTTTGACCGTGTAATCGTGGGAAAAAGAGAGCTCCGCGAACTGGTAGTGGCCGCCCTCCTGGGAATAGATGTCGAGCACCTTCCCACTTTGGCGATCGGTCAATTCAACTGTCGCGCCTTGGATGGTGTTTTCCTTCTCATCGAAAACAGTACCAGAAACCGTTCGGGTTTGGGGCTCCTTCTCTTTCGCCAGCCCCGCCACCGTCCCCAAAAGCAGAATCCCACCCAGAAACAACAGGGTTAATGCCGTCAGTCTTCGCACCCGGCAGCCAGGTTGCTGCTTCGCCGGATTGTTGTTCGGTGATGCACTCCCAGTCAGATTGCGGAAACTCATATTACCAGGCCTCTTCTTCCTCGTCTTCTTCACCGCTGGATACAACTTCCAGTTCCACCGGGTTGGTGTTCACAACTTCCAGTGCTGCTCCGCAATCCGGGCAATCGAGTGTTGCCCCTTCTTCGATGTCATCTTCGACATCGATCCCCGCCTCACATTCAGGGCAATGAGCCATAATCTTTCCTCCCCTTAAGTACTCCGTCTCCCCAAACCAAAAGTCTATTCATTTCCCCTCGTGATGTCCAGCGTCACCTCTGACGATTTCGGATTTTAGATTTTGGATTTCGGATTGTTGGACCTCCGATGCCCACATCTGCTTCAGAAACATGGAGGGGACAGGTGCGGGTACTTAATCCAAAATCCGAAATCGAAAAGCCAAAATGCAATTGACTCTTTCCAATCAGGCCTCCACCGGGTTACGCTTGCGCCTTCCGGAGCAGATCAGGGAATTCGCCATCACGAGGTGCCTTATGAACCACGACCATCAATTCGCGACGCTGGCTGTGCATGCGGGTGAAGCTCCCTGCAAGATCACCGGCGCGGTCGATACGCCCATCTACCAGTCCACCACCTTCGCAGCGGTGGATTCAGATGAAATGGCCGCACTCTACTCCGGCGAAAAGCCGGGGTACATGTACACAAGGTATGGGAACCCCACGGTCCATGCGCTGGAAGAAAAAATTGCGGCGCTGGAAGGGGCCGAGGCGGGACAAGCCTTTGCCACCGGCATGGCGGCCGTCTCCTCTTCCATCCTGGCATTTGTGAAGGCGGGCGACCACGTGGTGGCGGGGCGATCACTCTACGGGGCCACCTACAACTTTCTCAATCGCAAGCTGCCGGATATGGGCGCCTCCACAACTTTTGTGCAGTCCACCCGCCCTGAGGATTTCGCCAAGGCCATTCAGCCCAACACGCGCTTGATCTACTTTGAAACGCCCAGCAACCCTATTCTGGAGATTATTGACATCGCTGCCCTGGCCGAAATCGCTCGTGCGCACGGCATCCCTTCCATGATGGACAATACTTTTGCCTCGCCCGCGCTCCAGCAGCCCCTGAAGTTAGGTATCTCCGTGGTGGTTCATGCTGCCACCAAGTACTTGTGCGGGCACGGCGATGCCATGGGCGGCGCGACGGTGGGCACCAG
Source organism: uncultured Acidobacteriota bacterium (assembly GCA_964438685.1). Taxonomy (GTDB): domain Bacteria; phylum Acidobacteriota; class Terriglobia; order UBA7540; family UBA7540; genus Bog-366. Next base: position 1,180 of record CAYTMD010000630.1, on the reverse strand, counting down.
GGAATTCATTGAGCACCTGAACCATGACGTTCTGCGTGACTTTGGCGGAGTCATGAGCCCGTTCACGGCCTGGCTGATGCTGAGGGGAATCCGCACGCTGCACGTCCGCATGCCCGTCCACTGCTCCAACGCGCAAAAGGTTGCCGAGTTTCTGGCTCGACACCCCAAGGTGAAACGCGTCAACTACCCGGGCCTTCCCGGACATCCCGGCCACGAATTGGCCAAGCGGCAGATGAAGGCATTTGGGGCCATGATGAGCTTCGAAGTGGAGGGAGGTTACGAGGGCGGCAAGCGCGTCATGGATCGTGTGAAGATATTCTTCCGGGCCGCCAGCCTGGGTGATACGCGCTCACTGATTGTACATTCCGCCTCTACCAGCCACCGGGCCGTGCCGCCGGAACAGCGTCAGGCCATTGGCATCACCGACGGCCTGGTGCGCCTCTCGGTGGGAATCGAAGATGCGGAAGACTTAATTCAGGACCTCAATCAAGCGTTGGCCGGGTGATTCGGTCCGGGTGCGGGGTTCCTCGGGTTGATTTGCTGAGGCGGCTTGCCGGAGGGCCTTCCTTCAGGTACGGCCTTTCCAACGGTTTGGATCGCGCCTCCCGTGCATACACGCAAGGACGATGACGATGTCACGGTAACTTCGAAAGAAGATCTCGTACGGAAAACGGCGGAGAAGCGCTCGCCGGGCCTCTCGATGAATCGCCGGATAGGCGGTTGGATGTGCGACGATGTCGCCCAGCAGGGAATCGACGGCTGCCAAGAACTCTTCGCCCAGCCCCGGCCGCTGCTGCTCATACCACCGATACGCTTCCTCAATATCGGCCGCGGCCGCGGGGCGCACGAGCAATTGCATCACTGGGTGCGGCCCCGAATCCGGCGAAGCACTTCTTCCCAGGGGATTCCCACCTGGCCCTCACGATCCAGTTCGTCCAGCCGCCGGTCCAGTTCTTCACGCTGGGGGTCGGTCAGCGGGATTGCCTCCGGCGTCCGAGAGAGACTCTCCCAAAGCTCATCCATGAGCCGCAGCCGCTCCTCGAAACTGAGACGGGCAATGTCGATGGTGGCCATGCGCTCAGTATACCGCATCTTTTCCGCTGTCGCAGAAATGCCGCGGTGTATGGTCAGCGATTCCGTAAGGTATGCCTCGGCTGGGGGCAGTGGGCCGATGGGGGAC
>CAYTMD010000629.1:0-3377 GCA_964438685.1 uncultured Acidobacteriota bacterium | reverse complement strand
ACGGCGGATATGCACCACCCCTATTATCGCGACACCTCCAAAATCATCGGCGACAACTACCATGGCGAACCCTGGCGCCCCGAGTGGCCCATCTATCTCGATTACGTGGGCTTGCAACTTACCGAACTCCTGACGCATTACGGCAAGGCAGCAGTGATCTGGTTTGATGCCGTGGCCCCGCTGGAAGAGTTCGACGGGTTGCGCTACTCCCGCCTGATTCACGAATTGCAGCCCGACACTTTGGTAAACAACCGGCTGGCGGTGGGAGGTGATTTCGATACACCTGAACAGCACTCACCGAAGGGCGTCCCCACCAATAAAGTCGCGGGCGACAACCTGAAGGTGATCAACAACACCGTGGCCGGAGTGGTTCCCAAATCCGAAGACTTCCGGCCCTGGGAAACGTGCCAGGTCATCACCAAACGGAATTGGTTCTACCATGAAGATGACCACACCTTCAAATCGGTCAAGGAGCTGATTCAATTGCTGGCGGACACTGCCGGCAAAGGCGGCAACCTGCTGCTCGACATCGGACCGGGTCCCGATGGCACGATTCGGCCTGAGTTTACGGAACGGCTGCTCGCCATGGGCGCATGGCTGAAGATCAATGGCGACTCGATTTACGGCACCACTTACGGCCCGCTGCAGAATCTCTCTTTTGGCCGTTCGACGCGCAAGGACAAGACCATCTACCTGCATGTCTTCGATTGGCCTGCCAACGGAAAGCTTCAGGTTGACGGCTTCAGCGGGCACGTTACTTCGGCCCAATTGCTCGCCGGCGGCAAGCGTCTGACCTACCACCAAAACGGCGACAAGCTGGTGATTGACACGCCACAACAAGCGCCTGACCCCAACGATTCAGTGTTGGCCGTGGTGACGCGTTGAGCAGCACCGGGATGAAGGTTCGAAACGCGCTGCTTCTGCTGATGGTCCTCCCGTCTATTGTCTTGGGGGGACCTGATCCCAAGATCCAGAAGTTCAACGATTGGAAGTTCGGCATGTTCCTGTGTTGGGGAGTCTGCTCGGTGGCCGGGGTGGATTGTTCCTGGCCACTGATGCGCCCCAATCCCAAGCGAAATCCCCCTATTACCGAAGCGGTCTACGCCAGCTACCCGGGCCAATTCAACCCCACCAAATTCAACCCGGACGCCGTGGTGCAACTGGCCAAAGACGCCGGCCAGCGTTACATCGTGTTCACCACCAAGCACCACGACGGCTTCTGCATGTTCGACTCGATGTACACAGATTACAAGATTACCAAGACGCCCTACGGCAAAGACCTTACCAAGGAACTCGCCGACGCCTGCCATCGAGGCAACATGCCGCTGGGATTCTATTACTCTCCTGCCGACATGCATCACCCCGACTATCGCGACACCTCCAAGCTTGTCAGTACGAACTACCATGGCGAGCCCTGGCGGCCTGACTGGCCCGTCTTCCTCAATTACCTCGACCTCCAGGTCAGCGAGCTTTTGACGCACTACGGTCCGGTGGCGGTGATGTGGTTTGATGCCGTTGCCCCGCTGGAGGAATTCGACGGCAGGCGCTATCTGCGTCTGATTCACCAATTGCAGCCCGACGCCCTGGTAAACAATCGCCTCGGCGTGGGAGGGGATTTTGATACTCCAGAACAGCATCTGCCCAAAGGCGTCCCCACCAACAGCATTGCCGGGGACAACACCAAGGTGATTAACAATTCGATAGCCGGCGTCGCGCCCAAGTCCGAAGACTTTCGGCCTTGGGAAACCTGCATGACCACCAACGGCAACTGGTTTTATAACCTTAACGACCACAATTTCAAGTCGGCCAAACAGTTGATTCAAACGCTGGCGGACGTTGCCAGCAAAGGGGGCAATTTCCTGCTGGCACTGGGACCCGCCGCGGATGGCACGATTCAACCTGAGTTTGTGGAGCGCCTCCATGCCATGGGCGCCTGGCTCAAGATCAATGGCGATTCGATCTACGGCACCACGTATGGCCCGCTTCAAAATCTCTCCTTTGGACGCTCGACGCGCAATGGCAAGACCATCTACCTCCACGTCTTCGACTGGCCCGCTGACGGGGAACTTCAGATGGAGGGATTTTCCGGGACTGTTGCATCGGTCCGGGTGCTCGCGGGCGGCCAGCGGCTGACGTATCACATGAAGAGCGGCAAGTTGGTCATTAACACGCCGGCTCACGCTCCTGACGGAAGTGATTCGGTGCTGGCAGTCGAAACGCGGTGAGAGGCCGGCCCTCGTGCTGATTTTTGTGGTGTAGCGCGGACCTGTTCTTTCGGTCCGCGGCTTTCCCTTGTTCGCGGGGACGAGCTGTGGGCCTAACCTCAAGGCTATTCACGTAAGCTGACTGGTCCAAACTCGACCCCCTCACCCCCGGCCCCTCTCCCCCAAGGGGGCGAGGGGAGAGGTAATTTAAATTTGCTCCCCTCGCCCCCTTGGGGGAGAGGGTGGCCCGCGACCGGCGCTTTCACCAGCCGGGGCGGGACGGGTGAGGGGGTTGCCCTGTAACCAATTGCTACCTACTGAGGTACGCAAAATGCTGTGACGGCTTGCTCTTCGTAGCGCCGCCGTCCCGGCGGCATTTTCCGGTGCCCGCAGGATGCCAGCGCTACGCTGGGCCGGCCGCATTTTCCCGGCAATTAGAGGAGCCAAATCCGGCTACCGCCTATGAGCCCCACCCGCATTGAATCCGTCGCGGCATACGACGCACGCTACCCACTGCCCGAAGGCGTGGGCAGTGACGCGGTGCACAAGGCGCCGGTTTATTGCTTTGCCGTAACCCGTTTGAAAACCAACCAGCCTCTGACCGCAACCGGCATCACGCTGACGCTGGGTGTGGGCAACCGCATTGTGTGCGATTTGATCGAACTTCTCGCCGCGCCGCTCGCCGGGCTGGAAATTGAAGAGCTGATGTCAGACTTCGGGCAGTTCTCGCGCCGTCTCTCCGATCATCCCCATTTGCGCTGGCTGGGGCCGCACAAGGGCGCGGGGCACCTGGCACTGGCTTCCATTACCAACGCCTGCTTCGACCTCTGGGCCAAGAGCCGGGGAGTGCCGCTGTGGCGATTGCTGCTCGACCTGTCACCGCAACAACTGGCGCGCCTGCTCGATCTCCGCTACCTCGAAGATGAGTTGACCCCTGACGCTGCCGAGGAGATGTTCCGCGCCCAACTCGCCAGCCGCAACCAGCGCGAATCCATCCTGGCCCGCGGCTATCCCGGCTATGACACCTCGGTGGGATGGTTTGGCTACGATGACGATAAGGTGCGGGAAAACGCCCGCCAGGCACTGGCCGCGGGCTTTCGCGCGCTGAAGCTCAAGGTCGGTTCGTCCGACCCGGAACACGATCTGCGGCGCGCCCACATGCTGCGTGAATTG
>CAYTMD010000628.1:0-3389 GCA_964438685.1 uncultured Acidobacteriota bacterium | reverse complement strand
GGATTTCCAAAGGTTCAACCAAAGGTGGCGCGTTATTGGTTGTACGCTGCGAAGCGCGGCGTTCGATGAGTTGGTCAAGGAATTTCTACACGGCCATCCGGAAGGCACCGTCGTCGAGATCGGCTGCGGGCTCAATACGCGCTTTGAACGGCTCGACAACGGCCGCCTCCAGTGGTTCGACCTTGATCTTCCGGAGGTGGTTGAGTTACGGCGGGAATTCTTCACAGATACCGAGCGGCGCACCACCCTGGCCGCGTCGGTCCTCGATGCGGGCTGGATGGCCACGGTGCGCCAAAGCCCCGGACCTTACTTCTTTGTGGCGGAGGCCGTTCTCATCTACCTGCAAGAGCAGGAGGTCAAGGCGGCGCTGGCGCAAATCGCCCAGAACTTTCCCGGCGCGAACATCGCCTTCGACACCACCAGCCGCCACGCCGTAAATGGCGCGAACAAGGACCACGCGCGCCTGAACATGGCGGCGCGCTTCGCCTGGGCTTGCGACGATCCGCGCGAAATTGAGAACTGGAATATCGGACTGCGCCGGGTGGAATCCCGCACCATGGTGGACCTCCCAGAGGCTTTGATGGCGCGCCTTTCCCTGCCGATGCGCACCACTATTCGCGTCTTGCGCAAATTGTTTCCGCAGGTGATGAAGGCGTACCATCTAAACCTGTTCGCCGGGCAGTCCACCTGCTGAACGCCCAATATTGTTCTGAAGTTACAAACGCGATTGAGCCTCGAGCCATTATCCCGCCCCATTGCAGAAAGGCACGTTTTCTCTCGTAAACTGGGAATCATGCTTTACTGGCTTTTTTCAAAGTTCCCTGCCCCACCGGCCGATTCACACTCCCCTTCCTGCAAAGCCTCTAGCAGCAGTTGCGCGCACAAAACGTGCAGGTTTGGGCTTGGTAGGGAGTGGGATGCGCGACACAAAAGTGAGCGGTTCTGGCCTATCCTGGTGGCTTGCAGGCTTATTCTGTAGCGCGGGCAGGCTGCCCGCGCTACATCAGAAGGATGGCTGGGCTACGTTATTTTGCCGTCGATTTGTTGTGCCCTGGGTGGTTCTTGAGATCATCAAGTTGCTTTTGCAGTTGCTTGGCCTGGTCGGCGTCAAAATCGCTGGAGACAGCATCCGGCCATTCCTTCAAGGCACGTTGCCACTCCTCCTGCGCCATGGAAGTCTTGCCCATGTGCAGGTAGAGATTACCCAAATGTTCGTGGATGGTGGGATCGTTCTGGATCAGGGCAGCGGCTTTTTCCAAGGGAGTCTCCGCCAGGTCGTAGCGGCTCATCTTGAAGTACGCCCAGCCCAGACTGTCGAGATACGCTCCGTTGTTCGGTTCCAGTTCCAGCGCCTTCTGAATATACTTGACCGACTCCTCCAGGCGGACGCCTTCATCCGCCAGCATGTACCCAAGATAGTTTGACGCGGAAGCATTAAGCGGGTTTTCGGCGAGCACCTTCTTAAAAGTCTGCTCTGCCTGTTCGTATTTCTTCTGCCGCTCAAAGATGGAAGCCTGGACAAAGAGCACGTATTCCTGATCCTCGGGGTTGGGACTAAAATCCAGGGCCTTTTGAATCGCCTGCTCCGCCGCACCAAAATTCTTCGCCTGCAGATAAATCTGGGCGATGGAGATATAGAGGCCACGATCGATCGGACGATTGGTAAGGAACGGCCGCAGCTCGGCGACACCTTCATCCACATGCCCGCGTTCACCCATCATGGTCGCGTGCAGGATGGCAAGGTCCTGATCCTTGGGAAAAGCCTTTATGGCCCCATCCGCTTCCGTCATAGCCTTGTCCGGCTGATGTTCAATCCGCAGCGTTTCAATAATCAGCATCGCCGCTCTTGGACCCTGCAATTGCCCCAGCGCCTGGATTTGCTTAAAAGCATCCATCGCCTGGGGATACTTTTTCTGGTCTCGGTACACCAAGCCCAGGCGTTCGAGGAAAAGGGCCCGGTTGTTGGCTTCCGGCACGGTGTATTGGCCGCCGGGCCGTTCCGACTGCTGCACCAGCCCCTTGAGAATTTCGACGGCCTTATCGCCATTACCTACCGTGGACTCAAGCAACGCCTGCTGATACGGGATTTCCAGGTCATCCGGACTTAAGGACTTGGCCTTTTCGAGTTCCTGGCGTGCTTCGTCAAAGTGCCCTTCCTGACGATTGATCATCGCCAGGCGCTTGTAACTCAAGCCGTCATCAGGATCACTCTTAATGATCTTCTCCAACTCGATACGAGCGGCGGCATACTTACCGGCGCTTAGAAGCGCGTCAGCGTAATAGCGTCGAATGTCCGGATTCTCGGGCTCCTGTGCCAGTGCCTTCTCATAGGTTTCAATGGCTTTGTCGAAATGCTGGGTTTGCGAATAAGCATAGCCCAACATGCCGAAGAGCTGAGAACTCATATCACCTTCGGGAATCTTGCTGAGCACCTCAATGGCCTGGTCAAAGGCGTTCTGCTGGATATAAAGCTCGGCCAGATTGGCCAGCCCAACCTGCGAGGAAGGGTCGGTCTGCAGGACCTTGCGGAAAATCTCCTCCGCCTTTGTCGATTGGTTGTTGGCGCGATACAGCCGCCCCAAAAGCAGCATGGAATCCGAATCACTCGGGCTTACCCGCACCAAAGCCTCCAGATGGTGGATGGCTTTGGCCAGATTATCCTTGGAGGCGCTGCGGTCCGCCTGAGTGGAATCGAGCATGTGGAAGTATATTCGCGAGAGCAGACGGTGAGCATCAGGGTAATCGGGGTCCTGTTTCAGCACGGCCTCGGCTTCCGCAATGCCTTCCGGGGTATGCCCGGAACGCCAATAAAGCTCCGCCAATTCAACGCGCAGGAAGAGAGAATCAGGATCAGCAGCGATGGCAAGCCGGTATTGGGCAACCGCGGCCTCAATATAGTCGGGACGGTTGTAGACCGCCGCCAGCTCCTTGTAACGCCGCGCCAGCATAAAGTGATAGTAGGCTTTGGCATGGTCAGGAGTCGCGGTAGAGTCCGGTTTGGAAGCCGTCTCGGCCGGCGGCGCCGGATTCGGGGGCGCGGGCTTCTTTGCCGCCCATAAGCTTCCCCCCAACATTGCAAAGAGACCTACACCGGCGGCAATCTTCCTGGCGTTTGTTTTCATATTCCCTTTCTGCCCTGCAAAAACATAATTTGAGAAAATTATCCCATATGCATATAGAGGTGTAAAGCCATAACCGGGTTGCATGGCGCAAAGTTTAAGGGGTAAAGGGTAAAGCCCAAGGCAGGGGCAGAATGTTTGGGGGACAGCCTAAGGTGAACACGATAAAAGGTGACGCTCCGGCAGGAAGTTCTGGCATTTACCCTTTAGCCTCGATGCTGTTCACTTAAGCTGACTGGTCCCGACTCGACCCCCTCACCCCCGCCCCTC
>CAYTMD010000627.1:0-3394 GCA_964438685.1 uncultured Acidobacteriota bacterium | reverse complement strand
CGCAGGCGGAACGCTACATCAAAGTGGACGAGAAGGGGAAACGTTTAGGCGATGATGATGAGGCGAACGCGATGCTGTCTCGCCCGCAACGCGCTCCCTACGGCACCGATGCCGTGTTGGCCAAACAGGGTTAGCGCGTGGTAGGGGCAGGCCATGTGCCTGCCCTCACCGGGGCCGGGTCGGCCCCTTCCCGGCGCCCACGAGGTGTGCCCCTGCCTCACCTTCGGAACTGCGGGAATAGAGTCACAAAACCCACATTTTGTGCGAGACTCTATGATTCGCTTGCGAAGCGGCTTGTTTCGCAGTGGGCAATTCTGAGCACCTAAATCTTCTTTGGAGCATATAATGCGGAACGTGCATATCAGTCGGCGTAAGTTTTTGAAGAACGCAGGAGCTGGAGCTCTGCTTGCCGGAGCTGCCGCAAATTCCACAATTTCTGTGGGAGAAGGTCCGGAGTCTCACGCCAATCCGCGGCCCCCGCAGGGAATGGTCAAACCTATGGAAGATCACTCACTGGTCAGACTTATTACGCTCGATCCCGCCCACTTTCACGCGGCCCTGGTGCAAAAGCAGATGCTGCCGGGAATCTCCAAGCGCGTATCCATATATGCTCCGTTGGGCCCCGACCTGTTGGCACACTTGAAGTTGATCGAGCAATTCAATAACCGGCGGGAGAACCCTACGAGTTGGGAACTGGACATTCACTGCAGTCCGAATTCGCTGGAGCAGATGGTTGCCGCGCGGCCGGGCAATGTGGTGGTGCTGGCAGGACGCAACCACATCAAGATTGGCAAGATCAACGCCTCGCTCAAAGCGGGATTGAATGTTCTGTCAGACAAGCCCTGGATCATTCGTGCCGAGGATTTTACGGCCCTCGAGTCTGCCCTGGCGCTGGCCGACCAGAAGGGGTTGGTGGCCTACGATATGATGACCGAGCGTCACGAAATCACCACCATCCTGCAACGCGAACTGGTGAGCGACCCGGCGATATTTGGCACTCTGATTCCCGCTGACCGGGAGCATCCGGGCGTTTTCATGGAGAGCACCCATCATATTCTCAAGACAGTTAACGGCGCCCCCAGCCCGCGCCCTCCATTCTTCTTCGACATCCTGGATCAAGGGGAAGGTCTCACCGATGTCGGCACGCACCTGGTGGACATCGTGCAGTGGACTCTGTTCCCCAATCAAGCGTTGGATTATCGTCGCGACGTTCACGTTCAGGGTAGCAAGCGCTGGGCGACACCCATCACGGCCGCACAGTTTCAACACGTCACCGGCGCGCCGGCGTTTCCCGCCGAACTTGCCTCGTACGTTCACGATGATCAATTCGATTACAATTGCAATAATCAGGTGGAATACAAGGTTCGGGGAGCGCAAGTGCAATTGAACATCCTCTGGAAGTGGGAGTCACCCGCGGGCGTGGATTTCCATCATGCCATCTACCGGGGAACCTTGGCGAGCGTCGAGGTGAACCAGACGGTCGAAAACGCGTACCGGCCGGAATTGGTGGTTACGCCGAATGGGCCGGAGCATCACGATGCGGTTGAAGCGGCGGTTCGTGCCCGTATCGAGCGCTTGCAAGGGACCTATCCCGGAGTCGGATTTGAATCCGCTGGTGAGGGGTTGCACATTACCATTCCCGACCGCTACCGCGTGGGGCACGAAGCGCATTTCAGCCAAGTTATTGCCGATTTCCTGAAGTATCTGAAAACGCCGAAATCCCTGCCTGCGTGGGAGCGGCCCAACATGCTGGCGAAATACTATACAACCACCACGGGCGCAAAAATGGGGCATTCCAGACAAGCCTCGTAGTGCCAGGTGCCAGGACGTCGAAATCGAAATATGTTGGGACCCGAGGCCCTACCCCGTACCCAAAAGGTTGCCCGCCAGGAGAGCACGTCAATGCAGCGAAGAAAGTTCCTCAAAAATTCATCGGTTCTGGGAGCCCTGGCAGGATTAGGGTTGAGCAAGGCTGGGACCGGCAATCTCACGGCAGCCGCTGCGCCCGGTCCTATTCCTGCCGCGCAAGACTTTGCCCGAGCATGGGACGCCCCGGTTGACCCGGATTATCAACATGCACCGCCCGCCGCCGTTGAGAGATGGCGCGATTGGAAATTTGGTATGCGTATCCACTTCGGCGTCTATTCTGTGCTGAGTCTTGACGCCTCGGTGGCCTTGGTTGGCTCAAGCCCGGAGTTCCAGAAAATCTACTTCACCTTGTACGAGGTCTTTAACCCAACGGCGTTCGATGCCGACCAGTGGGCCGGCCTGGCCGAGCGGGCCGGCATGAAGTACTTCGTGATGCCGACGCGGCACGCCGACGGTTTTTCGATGTACGACACGAAGACCAGGGTGAAGTCGATCCGCCGGCTGCCAACTTCTTACGCAAAGGGGTATGAACCCGGAATCGGCCGCACGGAGCCCTGCTTTATCAACTACAGCGTGATGGATACTCCCTTCAAGAAGGATATCGTAGGCGCGTTGGTTGATGCCTTCCGGAAGCGCAACATGGGAATTGGGCTCTACTTTAACTGGACGGATTTTCACGATCCGGACTATAGGGGCGATAACCGCAGCCCTTTTTACGAAGCCGGGTACAGCCGGGAATCGCATCCGGAAGAGTGGAACCGATTCATGCAGCGCGTCTATGACAGCGTGCGGGAGATCTGCACGCAGTACGGCAAACTCGACATCCTTTCCTTCGATCAAGGACTGGTCGCAAGCGCGAAGCCGGATGTGATCAAGATCGTGAAGATGGCGAGATCGCTCCAGCCCGATGCGATGATGCGCAATCGCGGCATCGGCTCCTATGCTGACTATTCCAACCCCGAGCATTGGGTTCCCAACGGTCTCAGTGATCCGCGCGTGGCTGGCATCGCCTGGGAAGCGATTGACCATCTGACCAAGGTATGGGCGTATGAGGTCAATGATGAGTTCAAGTCCAATGAGTGGCTGCTCTCTGTGCTGATCGACGTGGTGTCCAAAGGCGGCAACTTCATGCCGGGCGTGTCCCCGTTGCCCGATGGAACATTCCCGCAGGAGATCGTCGAGCGTCTGGAGTATGCCGGCAAGTGGCTCAAGGTGAACGGTGAGGCCATTTACGGCACACGCCCCTGGAATGTCTTTAATGACGGAGAGAGCGTCCGGTTCACCCGCACGAAGGACGGAGCGCACGTTTACGCCATCAGCCTGAAGTGGCCTGGTGAGACGCTGACACTGCGGGCATTGCGCGCGCGCGAGGGGTCACAAGTGACGATGCTAGGGGTTAACACCCCGCTGAAATGGCGGCAGGACCGGGATGGGCTGGTGATTCAGATTCCCGATGCCATTGCCCAGAACAAGCCTTGCGAGCAGGCCTATACCTTCAAAATTGAGGCCCAGCCGTATCGCCCCA
>CAYTMD010000626.1:1742-3413 GCA_964438685.1 uncultured Acidobacteriota bacterium | reverse complement strand
CCCCGTAAACAAACGAACTGAAGCCGACGGAGTCCTTACCTTACGGAATCACTGAACAGTCTACCCAAGAGGGCATCTCTCCAGTATCATGTGGGATTGCCGGTGCATCCCCATTACCATTGAGGTGGCGGGGGTAGCCGGCCGGAAGCCACGCGATGCAGCCCTTTCGGATATTGGAACATACCGCGGACGTCGGCTTTGAAGCTTTCGGCTCGACGCGCGAGGAGGCTTTTGCCAACGCCGCGCGGGCGCTGTTCAACCTGATCGTAGATTTGGACGCGATTGAACTCCATGATGAAGTAGCTTTGCAAATTCAGGGACCGGACCCTGAAAGCCTTCTGGTAAATTGGTTGAGTGAGTTGCTGTATCTCCACGACGCGGAGGATTGGCTCTTCCGGGATTTTGAGATTCAACACCTTCAGGACGATTCCATGAGCGCCTTGGCGCGCGGCGAAAAGTTCCATCGGGCGCGGCACCAGGCCAAACTGCTGGTCAAGGCCATTACCTATCACCAACTCGCGCTGGAAGAATCCCCGCAGGGCTGGCGAGCGCAAGTTTATGTGGATATTTAAGAACAAATCGAAATTGAATACCTGTTCCGTGTCACTAGTTCTTGCCATTGGCTTCCTACTGACCGTCTTCGCTTTCCTGCCGAACCGCGGCCTGTCTGTCGTCCTGGGTCTCTACAGCGTTCAGGAAGTCAAGCCCAAGGTGTTCGTCTGGATTCCTGACGATGTGATTGATCAGGAATGCGACCCCAACTTTACGCGGGCGGCAACAGCGGGCTTTACCCTGACTGCGCATGGTGTGGCCGTAGTCGATACCTCCAACAGTCCAATGCACGCGCGCGATCTGCTCTTTGAAATTCGCCGGCGTACCGACCTTCCCATCCAATACGTTATTAACACCAGTGCAGCAGCCGACCACATGTTAGGCAACGAGGTCTTCACCGATGAACAAGCCACGCTGATTTCCACCAGGGCGGCGCAGGAGGAAATGTTTGAGTACCGGCAGGAGCTATTTGCCCGTGAACACGGCGAACAAGGTTTTCGGCTGCAAGCTCGTATGCGAGGCTTTCACGTAACGCCCTCCACCAAAACGTTCGATGAAAAGATGACGCTCAACATGGGCGACCAGGAAATCCGGATAACGAGCCTGATACGCAGCGGTACTTCCCCTGACGAAGCCGTTGTATACTTGCCTTCCGCGAAGACTCTCTTCCTGGGTGAGTTGTACGACAACAAATACTTCCCGCGCGTGGGTTCCCGCGATGTTCACCGCTGGATCGAGGTGCTGCGGCAAGTCGAGGGCTGGGATGTTGATACCTATGTTCCCGGGCACGGCGCTCCCGGCAGTAAGAAAGACCTGGTGGATTTCCGCAAGTTCCTGGAATGGCTCGTGGCCCAGGTGGATATGCGCCTGAAGCAGGGGCAAACACCGGAGCAAGTGCAAAGGTCCCTCTGGCTCCCCAAAACCTACAATTGGCATGCATCTGACTTGGCGCCTGAAACCGTCGCTGACGTTTGCCGCCAGCTCGCTCCACCGGCCCCTGCCCCAGTTCCTGCCTCTAATCAGCCCGAAGGGCGCTAGTGCGGTGTCCACGAAATGCATGGACAGCGCTACGTTTCCACTCAAATGCCGGCTACTGCGCTATATTCCCATGGCAATGCA
>CAYTMD010000626.1:0-1642 GCA_964438685.1 uncultured Acidobacteriota bacterium | reverse complement strand
GCGCTACGTTTCCACTCAAATGCCGGCTACTGCGCTATATTCCCATGGCAATGCATAGCGCTGCGGCGTCGCCGATGCTTTCGCCGAGGGTGGCGGGAACAATCTGGCACGTGCGGGCAGGCACCTCCAGCGCTTCCCGCTTGATCACGCGGCGGGCGGGCTCCAGCAGTAAATCCCCCATGCGCATGGCCAACCCGCCAATCACAATGCGGTCGGGATTCAGCAGGTCGATGAGGATCGCCAGGACTTCTCCCAGCCGCTCGCCCGTGCTTTCCAGAATCTCGATCGCCACCGCGTCGCCCTTGCGGGCTGCCAGGCCGATGTCCTTCGCAGTGATGGGGCCGCCGGAGCGATACAACGTCGCCAGGCTGGTCTTTCGCCGCTTCTTGAGCGCCGCGGCCACCATCTTCGGCGCCACTTGCGCCATGCCTCCGCCGCTGGCCCAGCCTTCCGCCGAGCCCGCCTTGTTGTAGCCCACCGGGCCGGTGCGAGTCATGCGGATGTGGCCAACTTCACCGGCAAAGTCGTTCGTACCCCGGTAAAGCCGCCCGTTGGTGATAATGCCGGCGCCCAGACCCGTCCCCATGGTAAGGAACACCATGTTCTGTGAACCCTTGCCGCCGCCGAACCGATGTTCCGCGACGGCCCCGGCATTCGCGTCATTTTCAATGAAGCACTCGGCTTTGAACTCTTCTTCCATGATGGCCTTAATGGGCACATCGTCCCACGTGGGCAAGTTGGGAGGGGATTGGATGATCCCGCGGTCGGGGTCCAGCGGGCCTCCGCAGCTCACGCCAATCCGCGTGATGGCAGACGCGTCAAAGCCCTTTTCCGCCAGCAACTCGCGAATTCCCGACTTGATCAATTCCACGGCTCTCTGCCACCCTTGGGCAGGGCGGGTGGCGAATTCCTTGCGCGCGATGACTTCCGGCGGGTTAACGGATAGTAGGACCGCGGTCTTTGTGCCGCCAATATCGATTCCGACCAGCAGTTCGTTGTTAGCAGTATTCATGAGTAATCTCCTGTTCCAGGGCGGGTTGCGTTGGTGTGGATTAGCCTTCCGATCCAATGACCATGAATTCGGCCCGCGCGCGTACTCTCCGTCGGCGGGAAGGGTGAAACTATACTTGTAATTTCTCTCTGGGGGAATATGCTCATGGTTGGGCCATAGAATCGTTGAAGCATGTCAGCATCGGAGGATTGCCATGACCTATTCACGAAGGGATCTCTGTCTGTTGGTAAGCGCGCTTGCCGCATCCCCGGCGGTTGCCGCGCCGCCAACGACGCTCCCCAGCAGGGCCATTCCCTATGATGAAATGCCGGTAAGAGAGAACCACGGGAATCAATCCCGCGCCATATTTTCCGGCGAACTCCACACCGGTTGCTACGTGGAAGTTCACCAAACCCGGCTCGCACCGGGGTCCATGCCCCACCCGCCGCATCACCACGCGCACGAAGAAATGTTCCTCATCAGGGAGGGAACCCTTGAGGTGACGATCAACGGGCAGATAACCCACCTCGGCCCCGGCTCCGTGGGTTTCGCAGGATCCAACGATGAGCACGGAGTCCGTAACATCGGCACAACCCCCGCGGAGTACTTTGTGGTGGCGATGGGAAAAGACGCATAGGCCGATTTTGGATT
>CAYTMD010000625.1:0-3467 GCA_964438685.1 uncultured Acidobacteriota bacterium | reverse complement strand
GGTGTGCCCCAAATATCCTTGACAACGCCGACGACTTTATAGATGGAGTGCGGCGATGACTTTGGTTGCGGCTCCGCCGCGTTGCGCGACCCCGGTTGGCAACGGTGATTTTCGTCCCGAGGGCGGTAGGACAAGGAATTTTAACAAAATCTTGTGACGCCGGAGCAGTCCATCGTATCATGGCCAAATCCGGCATGTTAAAGTAGGAATCACGGCAGATTCGACCGCCGGCTGCAGGAGGAATTATGTTCCGATGGAAGTCGCTTGCTTTCTTAGCTCTCACGGGTGCGCTGATGACCGGTGTCTCCGCGGCGCCGGGTCAGGTTTCCATTAGCATTGGAGTGGAGCCTGCTTGCCCGTACGGATACTTTGACTATGCTCCGTATGCCTGTGCTCCCTACGGCTACTATGGACCCGATTTTTTCGTGGGCGGGTTATTCATCGGGGCGGGCCCATGGTTCCACGGACCCAGAGGCTTCGCTGGTCACGTTGATAACCGCTACGATCCTCGCCGCGGTTACAAAGGACCGGTTCCCGAGCGCGGAGAACAACCATTCAACCACTTCCACCCGAACGAAGCTCGGGATGGGCGCGGCCACGTCGCTCCTAATGCCGGCCACGAGGCGAAGGAAGAGCACAGCGCCGGATATCAGAAGGGAAAATCCGGCGGCGGACACCGTTAAAGAGTGGTTCAATGAAGTAAACGAAGAGCCTCACTTCGTGTGAGATTGCCTCTTGTGTCAGGGAAGAGGCAGAGTAGGGCAGACTTGCGCCCAGCTTTGCGCTTCCCCGCTCACAACCACCGACATTGACGGGAAACGGCAGGCTGGCGCAAGGTCTCCACAAAGGTCCAGCAGAAGCACTGACAGGTAAATAGCCGGCTGCGGCGATAAGTGCTGGTGGTGATAAACTGCAACTGGCCAGGCTCAAAATGGCGTCCATGGATCGGCATACCAGGTATCTCGGCGGGAGTGGGTGGAGTCGTGAATCGCACGGCGAGCGCAGCCATGCGCCGGCCGGCCACTCACTCCAAGCACCACGAACGTCCGAATCTGGCGTTCGAACTCCTCAATCACTTCATCACAATTAATTAACATGGCGGTCACCCCTGGACATCGAAACGAGTGTAACGTGCCTGTCCCCCGGTTTCCCTGGAATGAAAAGGATACCTTACTCTTTCCTTCCCTGACACCGTTTCCTTCGTTATAGATGCGCTACGCCACTGCACAGCAAGGCGCTGGCCGTTTACCTCTTTTCTTTCCTACTCTCCCGGCGAGCAAGCTTGGCCCGGAGCGTCTCGCTGCCGGACTACACACTTCCTCACTGTAGCCAAAAAGATCCGCTCGTTCGAGAGCGCCTCTGCTCCTCCGCCCAGCAGTTGGGTACCGGGGCCGCCGTCGTCCGTAAGTTCGTAAACCTCCCCGCCCCTTAGCTCGTACGCCTTTTGCATTTCCAGGTCCATTCCATCGTGAGTCTTCTTGGCAAAGAACACGTACCGTGCTCCGCACCTTACATTTCCCAGATAACAAATGTGGAGCGGGTCGCGCACAATTCGGCCCTCCTTCATGTGCAGTGCTCCCCCGAGTTTGTCCAAGATTACCGTTCCTATCATGTTGCCTTTGTCGCTCTTTAGGACTTCCTCGATTCTCACGGTGATCTCCGTATAAATTCGTGAGCGGTCATTAGACAGGTAAGCTTGGAGCCCAAGCACTACGCCGACAATGACACTTGCACTGCCAGATACGGGCATGACCTCAATGCGAGGCCAGTATTGGTCGATTAAGACTTCTCCAGGCCGAAGAGTGGTGAGATCCACTTTCCCTTCGTCGTACCTCTTTGCCTTGGCGAGTCGCGTCGCCTCGTCTGGGGACATACTGGGCACGCTGGCAAGGTCAAAAACCTCTGCGGTACTCTGGACGGTGCCGCAGGCACCCGTTGCGGAATCGTGGGTGCCTTGCCTTTGTCCCTGCTGTGCTCCAGAAGCTGTGATCGACGTTGCAGCGACAAGGATGACGAAAAGAGTAATCGGCTTCAGACTGTACGTCTGCATCGACTTTCCCTCCCTAGTAGCCACAGGCTGCGGGATTCCCTAAGGCACATTGGCGCTGAGCATCCTCTCTAATTGCGCTAGGCATCTTTACTGACGGGGCCTGCTCTCCATTTGGCTGCATCAACTGGTCCACATACTTACCTGCAGTCTTCTGAAGCTCTTTCTTCTTATTCTTCAAGATATCCTGCGCGAGGGCGGTGATTTGATCGTCCGTGAGATTCTTCCCAAAGATAGCAGCCAAGATGTGTTCAAGTTCGTGAGCAGTAAGCTCGGCGTCTGTAGCCGGAACCTTCTTATCCATTGGCGGTTGTCCTTGCGCTCGTAACGCGTCGTTTACCCCCCGATCAGCAGCGGCTGTTGGGAAGTCCAAGGTGACATTTAATGGGCCTCCGCTTACATCGGTTACCACTCCACTTTGGGAGAATATATCCGGGAGGCCTACGGTTTTTCCATAGGCACCTCCGCCGGCGACGGTTCCTGTACTTAGCGGTATCTTAATCGTCAATCGATCAAGGAAAGCAAGCATGTCTCTCCCCAGATCCGTGCTCGCAATCGCGATGAGCGCCGCCCTGATAGCATTCCTATCCCCCGTACCCCATACCAGATCTTGTCCGCTTGGGTCGGTTGCAACGGTTGGGCTATTGCGTACGTACGCGTACTTGTTGAGCGTTTGGGGGTCTTCCAGGTGCCCTTCGACGGGATCTGGCGTTAGCCACCGGCCCGCCGGCGAGTAGTGCCGGTTGGCGGTGTTGTACTGGTCGGTTTCGGGGTCATAATCCGGAAGCTTGGCGAATTCCTGGTGCATACCGCAGTTGCCGGCGCCGTTGAATAATTCTCCATAGGGGTAGTACAAGCGGTCCTGGCACGAACTCCCGTTGTAGGAGGTGCTGGCGGTTACCGACCCGATCTCGTCCGGGTGGTCGAAGAGTGTACCCGCCGTCGGGCTCAAGTAATACTCCGCCAGAATGCCGCCATTGAACGGCACAAACAGCCGCGTGTTCGAGGACGTAGTACCGCTGTAGCGCGCCAGCAGGCTCCCGCTCGGATCATAGCCTTCGTCGGTGGTGACGGTCCTGGTCATGTCCCGCGTCCTCTGTCCCAAGGCATTATACGTGTTGCAGGCCGTCCACGTCATGGGGGTCGGGCATGGTTGCCCAGCCACGCCGTCCACGGACACCAGCCGCGACTCGGCAGGCTGGCGCAGGGGGAGCGTAGCCCTGCGTTTCGAAAATGATCAAGGCAGCGGGGGGCTTGAAATGCCGTCCGCTGATGAGCACGTAGAAGGTACCCGCGCACGCGGCGAGGATCAAGAGTCGCATGGCTGTGCTCGCCATGCGCCAGCCGACCACGTTACGCTCGTTCCGATGTCCAAGGAGGACCGCCATGTTAATCAATCGCGATGAAATGATTGAGGAGT
>CAYTMD010000624.1:0-3472 GCA_964438685.1 uncultured Acidobacteriota bacterium | reverse complement strand
CTGGGCGACGCGCTGAAACGCCAGGTGGACCGTTTGCCGCAGCTCGCCTGCCAATATCTACACGCGGAAAAGGTGGAGGTGGCCGCGCGCATTGCCCAGTATTGCGAGAAGCGCTTCGGCGTGAAGGGCCGCGTGCACTTCAACGTCGGCGGCGCGCAAGCCATTGAGGACTCGCTGAAACTGGTGCGCAACTATACCGGCAGGAACCTGATGTTTGCTTTTATGGGCGGTTATCATGGGCGCACCCTGGGCGCTTCCGCCATCACTTCCAGCTTTCGCTACCGGCGCCGCTACGGACACTTCGGCGACCGCGGGCAGTTTGTTTTTTATCCTTATTGTTTCCGTTGCATTTATAACCTCAAGCCCGAAACCTGCAATCTTTATTGCCACGACCAGTTCGATCAGCTTTTTGACAATGAATACAACGGTGTTTGGGATGCCAAGGCAAAGTCCTGTGAGTATGGCGCGTTCTACGTGGAAGCAATTCAGGGAACCGGCGGTTACGTGATTCCGCCCAAGGACTATTTCAAGCGACTGGAGAAGACCTGCCGCGAGCGCAAGATCCTGATTGTCGATGACGAAATTCAGATGGGTTTCTATCGCACCGGAAAATTCTGGGCGATTGAGCATTTTGGGATTACGCCCGACATCATTGTTTTCGGCAAGGCGCTGACCAACGGCTTGAACCCGATTTCCGGAATTTGGGCGCGCGAAGAGTTGATCACACCTGAACTGTTCCCGCCCGGCTCCACGCATTCCACCTTCTCGTCCAACACGCTCGGCACGGCCGTGGCGCTGGAGGCGTTGAAGATGATGGAGGAGGGTGATTACGAGAGCCTGGTTAAGGAAAAAGGGGCGTACTTCCTCGCCGGCCTCCGTAAATTGCAGAGCAAATATCCCGGGATTATCGGTAACGTGGACGGCCTGGGTCTGGCACTGCGCATTGAAGTCTGCAAGCCGGATGGCATCACGCCCGACCGCGAATTGACCGACCGGATCTTTGCCGAAGGCATCAAGGGCTCCCTTCAGGCTCGCGGCCGCAATTACGGATTGGTGCTTGATGTGGGTGGCTATTACAAGAATGTCTTCACCCTGGCTCCGTCCTTTACCATCACGCAAGAAGAAATGGATTTGGGATTCAATCTCCTGGATCAGCTCTTCCAGCGGTGCATTGACAAAAAGGCGTAAGAGGGTAGCGCGGACCCCCGCATTGGGGGTCCGCGCTCATCTGTTGCAGAAGCCGGGAATCTTGAGGATCGATGCCTGCCCGAATGTTCGAGTGGTAGCGCAGACCTGTTCTGTAGGTCCGCTGCTCTTCTCTTGCAAGAACCGGGAATCTCCAAGACGGCGGTATGCACCTAAGTTTGAGACCGCGAGTTGTGGGAAGAACCGCCCCGATGCATCGGGGCGCTACAAGTGCTTGGGACTCGGGAATAGGGACATGGGACAGATCATTCGCAAGATTTAAGATTGGCCGCGTTCTTAACTTGAGGGCAGGGAATTGCTGGCACGAAAGAGCTGCGGCGGTCACTGGGAGTTAGTGAAGGGTAAAGGGTAAGGCATCCCGAACCCCGAATTCCGAATTCCGAATCCCTAACCACGAATTCCGAATTCCGAACCCCGTGTCCCGTCCCGAATTTGACGGAGGTAAGGAAACCTGCCACATTGAGACGACATCCAACGTTGTTGAATGCTCAAACCTTTACGTGGAGCGAGACCCGAGCCCAGAGTCCCGAACCCCGAATCCCGAACTAAGAGGTGATTATGAGACGAACTATTCTCCCGCTTCTGGTCTTAGTCCTAATGGCGGGGACTCCCCGGAAAAGTGTCGGCCAGGACTTTGTAACGACGGCCATGTCCGGGCTTCCCACGCAGACCATGCGCGTGGAATTCTCCAGCCCCTCCATGCTGCGCAAAATTTCCAATTACCAAACCCTGCGGGGGAAATTCCTAGGGCCGCGCTTGCAGCAACTGGAGGGGACATTAAGCCAGGTCGGAGTCCGAGAAGACAACATTGACAACTTGATGATCGGGTGGAAGCCTGGCGATAAGGAAATGGATCTTTACGGGTATGCCTCCGGGCATTTTGACAAGGCACAGGTTGAAAAATCTGCCACGGCACAGAGCATCACGCCGACGCCGATTTCCGGACAGCAGGCGTATTGCCTTACGGCGGGGGTGGCGGGAACCTGCATCGTAATTCTGGATAATACCCTCGGCGCTTTCGGCCCGCTCTCATCTTTGACGGCGCTGCTGGAGACGCATGCGGGAGAGGCCCCGAACCTGAGTTCTGACACGCGCTTTACCAGCCTGTTGGGCGATGTCAAGAAAGATGCTCCCATTTGGGGAATTGCCTTGGGCGGAGCCGTTGCCGATTGGTTCGGCGGATGGCTATCGACGCAAAACAATCTGAAGTTGGATTGGGGAAAGGTGTTCGCAAAGGTGGATTCCCTGACCTACAGCATTGATGCGTCGGACAAGGTCAACCTTGACATGAAACTTAACTGCGCAACGCCTGGCGACGCGGCATCACTCCGGCAGGTGCTTGATGGGCTCAAGATGGCTCAGCAGCTTTCCTGGGCGACCCAGAATCCCGGGCATCCAAACCCCTACACGGCCATGAACGTTGATGTTCATGACAAGCAGATCGGTCTTCAAATCACCATGGAGTATTCGGAATTGACGCTTGCGGGCGGCGTCGGCACGCCGCAATAGTGGGTTTGTGACGTTGGTTTTTCCTTTGCCATCGACACGAGCCGCGAACCTCAAGAACAGGTCCGCACTCCACTTTCCCCTTCGTCTTCGCCCGCATTTTTGCCTGCGGGCGAAGACATCCCTGCCTTGGAACGGTCGAATCAGAGCTTTCTAAATTAGCAAACCCTGTGCGTGGCTACCGCAGTTCTGTCCTTAAGCTGCTTCGCTCTCACCACCCGTATCCCCCAATCCCACCGATTGGCGTTTTTTTGCCGGGCTGATTGACCTTTGACCCGTTTTCTCGGCGTTGGCATGGGAAGATTGCTGTTTTGTGTGGTATGTAAACCTCATTCGGATGTTGCACGCTTGAATCTCTCCTGCTTGCTTTGGGGAGAGTCAGCAAAACAGATGCGAGCGTACTGACCTAATCCCTCTGGAGGGGTGAACTCTGACCTAGATGCCGTGGTTTTGATAGGAATTCTTACGACTGGCTTGGAAGTCTGGGGCTGACGGGCTGCGGAAAAACCTGCTGGTGCTATTGTTACTAGCACTGGCCAGGTTGGGCACGGAAATTTAGCACCACCACCCCGTCCGTCGGCTGACGGACACCTCTCCTGAATCGAGAGGGGTGTTTTTACCACACTGCTGTCCAT
Organism: uncultured Acidobacteriota bacterium; assembly: GCA_964438685.1. Classification (GTDB taxonomy): domain Bacteria; phylum Acidobacteriota; class Terriglobia; order UBA7540; family UBA7540; genus Bog-366. The sequence goes on along the minus strand of CAYTMD010000624.1, from coordinate 125 downwards.
ATTAGCAGACGCTCCCAGTTGACCACGCGGGACCGCGCTCAGCCATCATGAATTCGACATCGAAACTAAAAATACATTTCCCCTCGCCCCCTTGGGGGAGAGGGGGGACCGCAAGGCGGGGGGTG
>CAYTMD010000623.1:0-3484 GCA_964438685.1 uncultured Acidobacteriota bacterium | reverse complement strand
AAATCTGGTTGAGCCCGCAGGGCTCGTAGCGCGAAGGCATCAGGAACATGTCGGAGCCGGCTTCAATCTGATGGGCCAAGGCGTTGTCGTAAGCAATTTTCACCAGGAACTTATCCGGATATTTCGCCGCCATGGTGCGGAACAGCTCCTCGTGTGCGGGCTCACCCGTGCCCAGCGCCACAACGTAGAGATCGAGCGCCGCCAATTGCTCGGCAATGGTGGCAATCAGGTCAAATCCTTTTTGCGAAGCAAATCGCGACACAATTCCAATCACCGGCCGATCAAGCACCGGGGTCCGTGCGCCCATCTTCTCCAGCAGGTCCTTTTTGCAGGCTTCCTTGCCCATCAAATTAGTGGGGGTGTAATTCGCGGCCAGGAGTTTGTCGGTGGCGGGGTCCCACGCCTCGTAGTCCACGCCGTTCACAATCCCCTGAAGGTGGCTTGCCCGCGAATGCAGCACTCCCTCCAACCCATAACCAAATTCCGCAGTCTGGATCTCCTCGGCGTACTTGCGGCTCACCGTGGTGATGAAATCCGAAAAGATGATCCCTCCCTTCAGGAGGTTCACCATTCCGTAGTACTCCAGCGCCTCGACCGTAAACAGGCCGGCGTGCAATGAAATCTGGGGCAGAAGGTGGGGCAGGAAAAGGCCCTGGTAACCCAGGTTATGCACCGTAAACAGCACCGACGTCTTGCCAAAATAGCGGTCTTCCTGATAAAGATTGCGCAAATAGACGGGCACCAGCGCGGTCTGCCAATCGTGACAATGAATGATATCCGGGGGAGTGGCGCCATGTTTCAGCAGCTCCAACGCTGCCAGTGAAAATGCCGCAAAACGGTGCGCGTTGTCAGGATAGTCTTCACCCTTCTGCTGATAAAGGCCGTCTCGGTCAAAATACTCAGGGCAATCAATAAGGTAGGTTTGAACCTGATGTGCTCGGCCGGCGTCCTGCACCGCCGCGAACTTGTATCCCAACCCGAGAGGCAGAGTCAGACTTTGGGCGTGCGGCACGCTGGAGCCTTGGGGAGTGGACCGATAGCGCGGCAGAATGACTTCGACCTCATGTCCGAGCGCCGCAAGCGCCTTGGGGAGGGATCCGACAACATCTGCCAACCCACCGGTCTTGGAAAACGGTACGCCTTCCGATGCGACGAATGCAACTTTCACGCCGCCTCTCCTTTCATGAGAATGCAGGAATCAAACCTCGTAACGTTAGAGGATGCCCCCTGCAAAGTCAAGGTCTCGGAGTTTTGGGTTTTGGCGTTTTGAACTCTCGATTTTGGATCGGGCCACCCTCTGGAACGCTCTCGATGGTTCCCGGAACGTGCTATGATGCAACGAAGATGAGGGAGAATCCAAAATCCAAAAGCTGAAATCCAAAAGCACTCGCCATCCACCCAAGCTCGGCCAGCATTTCCTTCATGACCACGGGTATCGCAATCGAATTCTGGAGGAACTCTCCTTGCAAGCCGGGGACGTGGTCATTGAAATCGGCCCGGGGCGTGGCGCCATGACCGGACTGTTGGCCAAGCGCACGCGCAGGGTCATCGCCATCGAAATTGACAGGCAACTCGCACAAGGACTTCAGGAGGAATTCCAGCACGAACCCGGCGTGGAAATCATCACCGCGGATGTCCTTCGGGTTGATATTGGCGCCCTTTGCCAAAAGGAAGGGGTGGCACAGGCTTTTGTTTTCGGCAACCTCCCGTACTACATCACTTCCCCCATCCTCCATCACCTGTTTGCCCAACGAAATTGCATCCGCTCCATGGGCCTCCTGATGCAACGCGAGGTGGCCGAGCGCCTTACGGCAGTGCCGGGCACGCGCGACTACGGCTACTTGACCATTGCCGCACAAATCTACTCGCGGCCGGAAATTACCGTGACCGTTCCTCCGGGCGCCTTCTCCCCTGCCCCCAAAGTGCACTCGGCGCTGGTGACATTTCAAATGAAGGCGAAGTTCGACGCGTGGCCGCAGTCGACGAACGGCAAATTCTTGGAATTCGTAAAGCGCTGCTTTGCCCAAAAACGAAAGAATTTGCTCAATAATCTTGGGGGAATCTATCCCCGAACCCAACTTCTGAAGGCGCTCGAGGAAGCTGGCAAATCTTCGAATATGCGAGCGGAGCAACTTTCCCTGGAAGAACTTGCGGACGTTTTCGAAAAGCTGACAGCGTCGAGAGCGTAGCGGCGTGTTTATTCCAAACTTGTCCAGTTTCCACCGCGTGAGGTAAGCCATGACCTGCGGCTTCGCCCGTTCCTGTGCGGAAAGGCTGGGCCTTTCGGTGTTAGGTGCGCCCGATCCAACTTGCTCAATGCGAAGGTGAGACGAGATTTGCTTCCCTCGCCCCTTTGGGGGAGAGGGTGGACCGCAACCGGCGTATTCACCAGCCGGGGCGGGACGGGTGAGGGGGTTAAAACGCTAGGGCCGAGTTCAACCCTGACTTCGTGCATTTGGCCATCTTGCGACTAATCCCGATTAAAACAGTCCACCCGTATACTTCTTATACAGCGCCATGATCTCAGGGTTCTTCGGGTCAAGCTGGTAAGCAGTGTAAATTTCCTTCACCGCCTCGGGCAGACTGTTTTGCTCAATTAGCAGCGCGCCCAGGTTCGCGTGGGCCATGGCGTACTTGGGGTCCAAGCGGATGGCTTCACGATACTCCGCCTCTGCCCCGGTGTTGTCGCCTTGGTGGTTGAGCAGGACCCCCAGTTGATTGTGGAAGTATTGATCCGAAGGGTCCAAGCGAACAGCTTCGCGAGTCTCCTTCACGCCCCCGGCGAGATCCCCAGTCGTCGCCAACCCTGCTCCCAGCAGGAAGTGGGCGTAAAAGTTGCCGGGGTCGAGGCGAACGGTTTCACGGTATTCGGCCACCGCCTCCGGCATTTTCTTTTGGATGGCTAAAATCAGACCATTCAGCAGGTGCGGCGTGGGGGTATTGGGATTGATGTGCATGGCATTTTGCACCTCGGCGGTCCCACCTGCCAAGTCACCTTTATTCACGAGGGCGTAACCCAAGTTGGAGTGGGCCACCACGGAATCCGGCTGCAATCGCAAAGCTTGACGATACTCAAAGATGGCACCGTCCCAATCTCCCTTGGCTGCGATGGCGTTGGCATAATCATTGTGCGGGAACCAGGTGTAGGGATCCAGACTGATGGACTGGCGAAATTCGGTGATGGCGCCATCCGCATCCTTTTTTTCCCAGAGCAGGATGTCGGCACTCGCGTAGTGGCCGGCGGCAGTATCCGGCGCCATCTCGGCGGTTTGGTGCAGTTCCTTTAGCGACCCGGCAGTGTCGTGCACATTGTAAAGAGAGAATCCCAGAGTATTCCGGCCCTGCAGATCCTGGGGATTCAGGCGCAGAGCCTCTCGCAACTCGGGAATGGCCGCGGCGGGATCACCACGCAAACTGAGGGCCGCACCGAGGGCGGCGTGTGCCGCCGCCGTCGATCCGTTGGAGATGGCAGCCCGGCTCGAGA
>CAYTMD010000622.1:0-3511 GCA_964438685.1 uncultured Acidobacteriota bacterium | reverse complement strand
CCCTCGCCCCCTTGGGGGAGAGGGTGGACCGCAACCGGCGCTTTCATCAGCCGGGACGGGACGGGTGAGGGGGTCAAAACTGTGGTGCCCGATTCAGGCTCGACCCGTGGATTCATGCTGGCGCTGGCCCCGTCAATTCCACTACCCGCAAAATGTGGGGTCCCCTCCACATTACAGTCCGCCTCCCCCCAATCGGGGAGATGGAAGGAGAAATCCTTATGACCCTCCGTGCACTTCATCCCGTTAGATTAATTGCCATTGCCCTCGCTGCCTCTGTGCTCACCACATTTGCGCAGACCTCGAAGCCGAAAAAGGTTTTCATGATTACCGACATGGAGGGGGTCAGTGGAATTCTTGACAGCGACATGCAATGCCTTCCTTACAAGAGTCCACGCTGGGAGGAATCGCACAAGTTGCTCACGGGTGAGATAAACGCCGCTGTGGACGGTCTTCTGGCAGGTGGTGCAACAGACGTTGTGGTGTGGGACGGCCACGACGGAAGTCAGTCGCTCTCCGTCCTGGATATTCACCCCAAGGCGCGGCTGCTTGCCGGCACGCCTATTTCGCCCACGCTCGAACTCGACTCTTCATACAGCGCCGTTATTTTCATCGGCCAGCACGCCATGGCAGGTGCGCGCAATGCCATCCTAAGCCACTCCTACAGCTCACTGGGAATTCAGAACATCTGGGTGAATGGAAAGCCAACAGGCGAAATCGGCGCGCGCGTGAGGCTGGCGGGATACTTCGGGATTCCCGTTATCATGCTCTCAGGCGACACTGCGGCGTGCGAGGAGCTTCACGCTGATGTTCCTCAAGCCGAGTGCGCAGAGGTAAAGTCCGGGGTATCCCGCACGTCCGGTTTCATGCTTTCTCACCAAGCCGCCTGCACGCTGATCCGCCAGAAGGCTCAGCGCGCCATGGAACGCCTGGGGGAATTCCAGCCCTTGCGCACTTCGGGCCCCATCGAAGTGAAAGTAGAGTTCACGACTCGGGGCGAGGCGGCCATCCGTTCGCGTGAAGGGGTGGAACGCCTGAATGAGCGCACATGGGCTTTCCATGGCAAAGATATCGTCGATGCTTGGCTGAAGTTCGGGAGCATGTAGGAGAAGGAGTCAGAAGTCAGGAGTCGGTAGGGATGTTTTCTCCTCATGTTCGCGAACCTCTCCCCTCCCTCGGAACAGAGGGGAATAGGCCGTTTCGAGTTCCCGCCTTCGTAACGAGGGGTGGCGAGTGGTTGCTATACAGAACGACATAAATTGTAGCGTCGATCTCCGATCGACGACGGCGGTCGGAGACCGCCGCTACAACCGGCTCCTGACTCTTCCGTAGAAAGGGTCCCCAATGCGTGTCGCTTACTGCCTACTGCTTACTGCCTGCTGCCTGCTCCTGGTACCGACGCTGGGACCGGCAGTCGATCTGCCCCGCCAGGCATTCCTCGACTGCACGTACGCGTCGAAGGTGTTCAGCGAGGATCGCCATTACCGCCTCTTTCTGCCCCCTGATTACAATACAAGTAATAATACCTATCCTGTTATCTACTACTTTCACGGCCACAGCGATCGCTACACGCTGGAAAAATACGACGATGGCAAGGACACCGTCCCGAAGATCGCCGCGTTTGTAGCTACGCATCCCGTGATTGTGGTCTCCGTGGATGGCTACGTGGCACGGGACTACCAGGGCTTCTATGGCGGAACTCCCTGGGACATCATGAAGAATGGCGGCGACTACGATTTTGGGCCTTACTTCCGCGAACTGGTCGCCCACATCGACGGCACCTACCGAACACTGACTTCCCGGCGCTTCCGGGCGACATCTGGATTGAGCATGGGCGGATTTATGAGCCTCTACTTGAGCGCCCGCTACCCGGACTTGATTGGCAGCGCGTCATCATTCAATCCCGGCCCGGAGTTTTATGTTGGTGACAAAGGGCAGCGTTCATTGTGGCGCCCCAAGGACCACACCTCGAGCCACAGCCATACGATGGTGCGGCTGGTTCGCGCCAGCGGCGATTACATCAGCCAATATACGGAAGAGACTCACGACGCCTACGCGCGCGCCGACAATGTGGATTTCGAATTTCGCCAGGATGAGTACCACCGCCATTGGGCCACTTCCATTGGCGAAACCTTCGAGTTTCACATGCGCGCATTCTCCAGGCCCAATTTGGACAATGTCCCCATCACGTGGGACCACGATGACGCCTACCAGGATTTCACTGTCTGGAACTATCACGTCAAATCGATTGGCAGTGAACCGGCGATAACTTGCCTCGAAGACGTGAGCCAGGGCGGCTTGCGTGTAACCACCCGTAAGTGGGCCCCCGATGGGCCGCCGATTGCCACGAGGCGTATTACCATTGCCACGGCACCACTCTACGAACCCGGCGCTTCCTACCTGCTTATGGACCGCAACTTTTCCACGGATGAAACAACCAAGCAAACTTTGCGCGCCGCGACCGACGGCAGGCTCACAATCTCTACCGATGGCGCGGGGCATCAATTCAGCATCATCGGCCCAGGAGCTTCCGAGCATCCCCCATTGCTTCTTCCGCCGACCGCGCATGACATGTTGCGCCTTCCACCCAATCAGGACGTCAAACTACCGATTCGAATCTATAATCCGGGCAGTGCGGCGCTGGCAGATGTCAAGGTTGTGCTATCAAGTGAATACGCCACGGTTCAGGTGCTCAAAGGCGAGGTCACCATCCCGAAGATTGAACCCGGCGCGTCTGCGGACGTTTCCTCCGGCTTGCAGGTCCGCTTCACCGCGGGTGAAGGCTATTTTGCGCGAACCCGCCTCACGCTGGGTATTCCCTACTACGGCGTGGAAAAGAATATCGATGTGATGGTCATCCCGGAAAATGTCCCGCCGCCCATGGAGGTCTTGATCATGGACGGGCGGACCAACACATTTAATGTCTTCCGGCAAAAAGGGAACCAGGGCGGAGGCGGGTCCGTTGCGCGTAAAGTCAGTGAAGGCAAAGGCAACGGTAACGGCGTGCTCGAACCGGGCGAAGAAGCGACGATCTGGGTGCACCTCCACCAAGGCATGGACCCGTTTGACAAGAATAATTGGTACCGCGCCAAAGTTTGTTCTGATTCACCGTGGGTCACGGAAGTTGGCAACCTGGAGGAACAGAAACAACTGGAGTGGACCAGCGGCATGGAACGAACCAGCGTGATCCGGCTGTCTCCCAACACGCCGCACGGCACGCGCATCCCGCTGCTTCTCGACAATGAATCATGGAGTTACGTGTGGACGCCCGACGTCCGTTTCGGGGTGGAGAAACTCTACCAGGCCCGTCAATTCCACACCCACCACCTGCACCAGCTTGAGTTGGTCGTACCCTAACGCAGGTGTTAGGGACTAGGTGCGGGGGCTGGGTTAGGTGAAGTGTGAAGGGTAAAGGGTAAAAAGACGGCGCATCCTTACCCTTCATCCTTTACCCTTTAACCTTTATTGACCCGGCCCTGAAGGAATGCTACGCGGCGGCATAGCTCACATCCTT
>CAYTMD010000621.1:0-3512 GCA_964438685.1 uncultured Acidobacteriota bacterium | reverse complement strand
TAGATGCATCAACACCCGAAAACGTTACATCCGTTTAGGGCCGAATCAGTAATATCCCTTATCCATTCTAAGCACTATTAAGACATCGCGTCTTTTTGTCAGTGCATTAGCACTACGGTCGCGGAATGATACCACGATAGCGTCCGGCTGAGATTTTTAGCACGTTGAAGGCCAGACTGCGGGCACCCGTCCGAGTGCCGACAATGTGTCAACGTGCAGTGAACTGCGCCTCGCCTCTGTCCAAATTCTTCCTCTCAGCGGGCCCAAAATCCATTACTGCTAAAATGTCTGATTCGTTTCACGAGCCTCCGCGAAATGTTTCTGGGGAGGCCTTCCATGAGCCTGTAAGGCGTATAATGGGTGTCACCGAAGACTCGCATCGCCCGTATCGTCCGCACCACAATGGCGCTGCGCGAAAGTGCGATGGCAGCGGCCGTCAAATCAAAGGAGTTCTCTATGAAGGGTAAACCGGAAGTCTTGCAAGCCTTGCAGGAAGCATTGACTGATGAGTTAGGCGCAGTGCATGCGTACATTCTGCGCGCCGAAATGTGTGAGAGTTGGGGTTACAAGGCACTCGGCGCCGCCACCACGAAGCGCGCCATTGAAGAAATGAAGCACGCGGAGAAATTGATGAGCCGCATTCTGTTTCTCGAGGGTACGCCCGACGTGCAGGCGCTGCCGAAAATCCATATCGGCAAAGACGTGGAAGAGCAGTTGGCCATTGCGCTAAAAGAGGAGACGACCGCAATTGCCAGCTACAATCAGGAAGCCGCGATGTGCACCAAGGTCGGCGACAATGTTACCGCGGACTTGCTGAAGGGAAATTTGCACGACGAAGAGCGCCACGCCGATTACCTGGAAACGCAATTGACCCTGATCAAGCAACTGGGCTTGGCGAATTACCTGTCCCAGGGACTCGCGGCGTAAGCAAGGTGGGCCCAGAGCGCAGCGCGGTGGAGACGCAAGAGCAAGTCAAAAGGCGAACGGCAAAAGTGAAAAGCCCCGAGCCAGAATGCCTTGTTTCTTGCGATCTACCCGCCAATTAATAGGCCCCACTCTTTCCAAGCTCCAACGGCAAAGGAAGCCTGAACGAATCGACAAGTGTCATGGGGCCGAACGGTCGCGGGCGCGCGTTCGGCCTTGGACCAGCGCCGGTGGTTTCTACACGTTTGTTGCAGTTCTGCCGGGATGCGCCATCCTTTTTCCAAGCGCCAACCGCAAAAAAGGCCTAAACTTTTACCGGAATCTTCAAGTCAATGGGGGGACGATGAAGTCAAACGGTTCAAATAGATCGTTGTGCGCCGGGGCGCGTCTTGGGATGCTGACGGCGGCGTTCATAATCCTGCTGTTGCCGGTGCGAGCGTGGCCGTGGGGATGTGAGGGTCACCAGGCCGTGGCCATAATCGCCGAAAAGCACATGAACGCGCACGCCCTGGAGATGGCAAGCAAGCTCTTGCAGAGCCAGCCGATTGACCCCGCGCTACCCCGTTATTGCTCCAGCCAGGGACTCGACTTGATGGCCGATTCCGCCACCTGGCCGGACGACCTCCGCAAGGTGCGGCCGGAGGCGAGTCCATGGCATTACATTGACGTTCCCCGCGACGCGCCCCGCAGCGCCGTGGCGGAATCCTGTCCCACCGACACCGGATGCGTCACCAGCGCCCTCAGCCATCAAATCGAATTGCTCCGTAGCGACAGCACCGACCCCCACGTGAGGGCGGACGCATTGCGGTTTGTCATCCACTTTGTGGGTGATCTTCACCAGCCGCTGCACTGCGTCACCAACAACGATATGGGAGGCAATTGCGTCCCCATCGATTTCTTCGGCAACCCTCCCGTGGAGAAGAATCCGGAGCATGAAACCTACGCTCCCAATCTGCATGGCATTTGGGATTACGCCATTATCCAGCACATGAAAGGGCAAGAACCCGTGGCGCAGTGGGCGGCCTCGCTCGACCAACAGTTCCAGTCGCAGGAAGCAGGATGGGAGAAGGCGGGAATCAACGTGGAAGACTGGGTGTGGGAAGGCCATGAACTGGCTAACTCAGTGGTGTACGCCAAGCTGCCCGTCTCTGACCCCGTGGAGAAGCCGGTGGAGGTAAAGGGTTGCAGCGAAGACAACCATGTCTCCACCCGAATGCTGAACCTTCATGAGAAGGTCTCGCAAGAATACGTGGACGCCGTCGCCCCTACCATTAACGAACAAATTGCCAGAGCCGGAATCCGCCTGGCAATGATCCTGAACAACATTTGGCCGTAACGGCGGGTTTACCCCGCCACGTCTTCCGTAGCGCAGGCATCTTGCCGGCACCGAAGGATACCGCCAGGATGGCGGCGTAAGACAGGTATAGTCGATTGATTTGACTTTTCCGGCAGGAATTCAGACCATCCGGGCATGAAAACTACGATATCTGAAAAGGGACAAGTCACCATCCCGAAGCCTCTGCGTCTCCGACTGGGCCTCCTGGCAGGCCAAGTCCTGGAGGTCAAGGAGGAGCGCGGTCGTGTCGTCATGTCCAAGCAGGCAAGGCCCGATGACGCTATTGACAAGCTGTACGGAATCCTTAAACTTGGCCGTTCGACGGATAATATTATGGAAGAACTTCGTGGTAGCGAGACGCCAAAATGATCGGAGAGCAGTTCCCGCCGCGCCTTGACCTTTGTGTTGCCATCCTTCCCCGATTGCGGGCGGCATCCACCTCGTGGCTTTTCAGCATTCAGAATTCATAATTCAGAATTTCTCTATCCCTACGCCGTTTCCAGAATCTGCGCCACAGCGGCAGACAGCCGCGTCCACTTCGCCGTCTCAACTTCCAGTTGTTTGCGCCCGGAAGCGGTCAGCCGGTAGTATTTCGCCCGGCGATTGTTTTCCGACGCCCCCCATTCCGCCGCAATCCAACCCTGCTGTTCCAGGCGGTGGAGTGCCGGGTACAACGATCCTTGTTGCACCTGCAGCGAGTCCTGCGAAACCTGCTGAATGCGCTGTGATATTCCCCACCCATGCATGGGCTCCAGCGCCAGCGTTTTCAATATCAGCAAGTCTAGCGTGCCCTGCAGTAGATCAATTGGCTTTCCCATAATCCTCCCCTTTAGGAATCGGGTGATCCGGTGATCGGGTAATCCGATGATCGGAAGATCTAAATTTCCTTCCCTCGCCCCCTTGGGGGAGAGGGTGGACCGCAACCGGCGTTTTCATCAGCCGGGGCGGGACGGGTGAGGGGGTCAAAAATGTGGCGTCCTACCTTGGCCTGGATTTTGCTACACGCCCTCATCAGGGCTGAGAATGCTTCAATCACCCAATTACCCGATTCTGCGATGCCTCACTTCCCTTCCCCGTAGTAACCACTGTCGTCGCCTCTCCATCTACAATTCGCCCGTCGAGCAGGTGCACCGTTCGTTCCGCGTGTTGGGCATAGCGAGGATCGTGCGTCACCATCACAATCGTCGCGCCCTCGCGGTGCAACTCGTGCAGCAGGTTCATTACCGCCTCAGCATTCTTTGAGTCCAGGTTT
>CAYTMD010000620.1:0-3526 GCA_964438685.1 uncultured Acidobacteriota bacterium | reverse complement strand
AGAGCCGGCAAGCATCGACCATAGCTGGCGTGGTGGCGCGATGTACGTAGAGGCGCCCGGAAATTGTCCAGAAAAGTTCGGGAGGGCGGCACGTTACTCTTAGTAGGTATACGGGAAAAGCTGCCCAGATGAAATCGGCCTCCATAAAGGGCAGAACGCGGGTAGTGGAACTTGCCGGGGTGGGGATTACACAACCTCCGATGAGGACCTTGACATTCCCCAAATTAGGTCTACAGTGTACCTAGGAAGAGTAGCGGTTTCGCCGCACGAGAGGCCTGAAGCGAGGGCGGCGTTCCGAAGTGCATCACGCAATTCGCAACGTAGCCAGCTCTTCTCCACTCTCATCCTGCGGCCTGCCTAATTCACCACTGGTCAACCTCCACGCCCGAGGAAGTGGGCGCGTGTGAAGGAGGTCGCCATGTTCCAGATGATTGATGAGCGTGCAGTACAGCCTGAGGACCGCAAGATGCTCCTCTATAAGGTCGGCATCTTTATTGTGGCAATCGGCGCCGTTGGTGGCGTGCTGTTTCTATGCCTGCGGTCCCTGATGTAAATTGCGATTAGCATCGATTGACCGGAAACTGCTCTTTGACGAGCCGCAAGGCTTCCGTGTGGTTGTGTATACGCGCTTCCAACTGCGCGTCCTCCACGGCCCGGAGGATGGACTTATAAATCGGTCCGGGTGCGTAGCCTTGGGCAATCAGATCGTCGCCGGACAACAGGGGCACGGGTTTAACTTCTTCCTTCGGCGTTTCTTCCAGCATCCTCCGCGCTAACTCGTAGTTTGCCAAATTTCCATGACTCGATAGACAGTCCAGCCGGTGCAGTTCCAGGTGTTCTTCAAACCCTTCCATGCGGATAAAGCGGAGTTGCGTGGAGCGCTTCATGTTGGGGAAATCCTTGAAGCGCAAGTGATGGCGGACCAGCTCCACGATGCGTTCGGTTTCTCGTTTGGAGATTCGCAGACGGCCGCAGATCTCTTCCGCCATCTTCGCGCCAACTTCCACGTGGTTGTCAAAGCGAATGCGCTCGCGGACGGTAAAAGTTGGCGGCTTGCCGACATCGTGCAGAAGCACACCCAAGGCCAGCGTGGAAGTCGGCTGCCTCAATCCCTCAAGCATCATCAGCGTGTGAATCCAAACGTCGCCTTCCGGGTGGAATTGCGGTGGCTGCTGCACGCCTTGCATGCGCTTGATTTCCGGTAATACTTCAACGAGAAGACCAGCCTGGTCCAGCAGCTCAAATCCGGTCCGCGCCGGCCCCTCAGTGAGAATCTTCACGATCTCGTCGCGCATGCGTTCTGCGCTCACCGCGTGAATCTGTGGCGCCAACTGGCGGATTGCGGCGAGCACGGCTGCGTCCAGCTTGAAACCAAGGCGTGCCGTGAAGCGCACCGCGCGCAGCATTCGCAAGCGGTCTTCACTGAAGCGGTCAACGGGGTCGCCGATTGTCCGCAGGCGATGGGCGCGGATGTCAGCTTGCCCCCCCACATAATCGAGCACCTGGCCGCTCAGCGGGTCGTAGAGCAGGCCGTTAACGGTGAAGTCCCGCCGTTGCACATCTTCCTGCGGAGTCTGGGCGTAACGAACTTCGCGTGGGTGCCGCCCATCCGTATAAACTCCATCACTTCGGAAGGTCGCCACCTCGACGTTCCCTGCTTCATGCGGAACGATGACCACCCCGAATTGTGCGCCCACGGTGAGCGCGTCGGGAAAAATCTCCACCACCTGAGTGGGGGTTGCGCCCGTGGTGACGTCATAATCCTTGGGCTCGCGGCCCATTACCATATCGCGCACACATCCGCCCACCAGATAGGCCGGAAACCCTTCCGACCTCAACCGGCTCACAATTCGCGTCGCCGCTTCGCGTTTGGCATCCATAAGGGCCGCCTATCTCCGGCTGGAGATCGCGGACGAAGACGCGCTGGCTTGGGTGATATGTTCCTTTTGCATCAGGTCGCGATAGAAGTGTCCGGCTATTTCCGCCGCGTGCGGGCCATACACCATTCTTCCGCCGCGCAGCAATACCACGGTCACATACCGGGGTTGCAGGTCGCCCACGTAGGATGCAAACCAGCCCAGGCGTGCGCCGTTCTCACTGCACGTCCCGGTTTTTCCCAGAATGGAAAAGTCCGGATCGTAAGCTGAACGGCCCGTGCCATAAAGCACGGTTCCCGCCAGGCCGTTGCGAATTTGCGGAATGTATTCAGCAAGGTTTTCAAGGCGGCGCCGCACCACAGGTTGAAATGCCGCCAGCTCTTCCTGGGTCCGTGGATATTGCAGCGCGTAGAGTGTTCCGCCATTGGCAATCGTGGAGATGACAGCGGCCAACTGCAAGGCGGTCACTTCAATGTCAGTACCGCAGTAAGCGAGGAATCCCACGCCGCCTTGCTTGGGGGGAGCAGGGGGGTAGCGGCCGGCAGACTCGCCTGGAATATCCAACCCGGCTTTTTCACCGTAGCCGAACTCGTGCGCGTATTCGGTGATGCGCTTGAATCCAAGCATCTCACCCAGATTATGGAAGAAGACGTTGTTCGAGCGGGCCAGGGCATCGGTAACGTCGACGCGTGTGTGGTTGCCAACATAAAGCTTGGTGGTGGGAGTAATGATGCCCTCCCGCAATGCCGCCAGCGCCACAACGGGCTTGAACGTTGAGCACGGGGTGAAGCCGCTGGAGAGCGCCAGCTTCTGGTTTACGATGCTCAAGATGCGGCCGGTATTCGGGTCCACTACCACCATGCTGCCGCTTATCTTCCCCAGCGCTTCGACTGCCGCTTGCCGCACGACGGGATCATCACCTGTGGGATCATCGCCAGCGGCGGGATTCGCAAAGGAACTTCGTTGCCAGGGGTCCCGCACCGCCCGCGGGTGGCGCGTGCTGCGACGGGTCGTGGCAACCCGGCGGCGGGTGGTAGTTTTCGCGGTGGTGGAAGACTTGGGAGGAGTGGTGGAAGAAGTGTCGGGGTTGCCCATGCCGCCATTGGGCGCGGCGGTGGAAGCGAACTTCATCCCCAACAACGTCACTGTTGCCAAGGCCAGGATGGCAAGTCGTTTTAAGAATTTGTTCACTGATCTCCTTCGTTGAATGGTTGACCTTAACCCTCACTCCGCTTTCCGCTGGCGTCAGAACGTAGAAGAAGGTCACTGATATGAGTGTGCGGGGAACGGCAATAGATGCCCGTTCCCCCTGAACCTTTATTTCTTGCTGCGAGGAGCAGCCGTACCCTCCACGTTACCGGCGGCCGCGGCGGCTGATTGCTCGTGGTTATCTGGAAGCTTCAGCGCGGCTCGCACCTGGCCCTCTATTTTCTTACAGATATCCGCATTGTCGCGGAGGAAGTGCCGGGCGTTTTCCCTGCCCTGCCCAATGCGCTCGCCCCCGTAGGAAAACCACGACCCGCTCTTCTCGAGAATGTTGTTCTCGGCGGCGATATCAATCAGGTCGCCCTCTTTTGAAATCCCCTCACCATATAGGATATCAAATTCCGCCTCCCGAAAGGGAGCGGCCATTTTGTTTTTGACGATTT
>CAYTMD010000619.1:0-3555 GCA_964438685.1 uncultured Acidobacteriota bacterium | reverse complement strand
GAGGAATTCGGCGGCGTGAATGGTACGCTGGCTGGACGCCTGAAGGGCTTCAACGCGGATGCGGCGGTTATTTCCGAGCCCTCCTTTCTGCGCGTATGCCCCGCTCAGCGGGGTGGACGCACCGTGCACATTACACTGAGCGCTGCGGGAGGTGTCCTGACCGAAGGCAACTTCCCTGGCGGCGTCATTGACCAGTTGCGGCATCTGCTGGTCAAGGTCCATGAATTCTCAGGGCAGCGCCGCGCCAAAGCAATCGTCCACGAGCTTTACGCTGAATCCGGCGATCCCGTGCCGGTTTCAATTACCAAGGTCATCACCGGTCCATGGGGTACGAAAGAACCCGTTACCGTGCCGGAGACCTGCAAGGTTGAAATGTTCTGGCAATTGATGCCGGGGGAGAATCAGGGCGAGGTCGACCGCGAATTCAACGCGTGGTTCGATGGCGTGTGCGCCTCCGCGCCGCAACTTTTCCCCTCGCGGCCGGAGGTGGAATTCCCTATTCGGTGGCTGCCGGGCTCCTCCATTCTTAAAACTGAGCCGCTGGTGCGGGAACTCGCTGCATGCGCCGCGCGTGTGTTGGGAAAGGAACCCTTGATTCAGGGAATCGAGGGGCCATGCGACATGTATGTATTCCATCAGGGCTTTGGTATTCCCGCGGTTCTGTGGGGAGCGCGCGGAGGGAATACTCACGGGGCTGACGAATACGTGGAGATTGACTCTCTAATTCAGGCTGCTCAGGCTCTGTTGATTTTCGTTTGTGATTGGTGCGGGGTGTGACGCGAGCCGGCCTTCATGGTCTGTCCCCGCACTGGTTTAAGCAAATCCAGATGTCAAGGATCGAAACTATGCGTCGATTTCATCGGCAAGTCTTATTCCTATTTCTGCTGCTTCTTTCAGGAAAATGCCTGGCGGCGGCGACCTTGGAGGCGCTGCCCGAATTTCTTCGGCCAGACCCATTTGGGGGAATCGTTACGCCTGATCAAGGCGGAGTAAAGCTTCGTTCCAGCCTGTACGATGCGCGGCATCGCGTGGTGCTGAGGGGCTGGCGGGGCGGGTACGTTTCTTTCCAGCTTGTCGTCAAGTCGACTGTACCCGGGGCATACTCGCTTGAGGTTTCGCTCGATGATCCCGCGCACATGATCCAGACTGATCTGTTCCGTGAGTGGTTCCACTTCACCGATTCCGACAAGCACTATTATCCCGATGCGTTGGTCCCCGTGCATTCGCCTTATGGGTCGCATCTACCGGAGCCCGATAACAAGATTGACCAGCAGACCGCACAGGCTTTTTGGGTGGATGTTTATATCCCAACCGATGCAAAACCCGGAGTGCTTTCTGGCAAGGCCCGGCTTAAGTTTGGCGGGAAGTCCGTTGCAGTCCCTGTTCAGCTTACTGTGCTCGATCGCGCCATTCCTGCCGAGGATGTAGTGACGGTCGATCATAATTCCTATGGGATTTCCTTTCTCTCCGAGCAATATGGCACGGCTTACCACAATTACTCCGGCAATTGGTTTGAGAGCGACCAGTTATTCCGGCTAATTCACGACTACCACCAGATCTTTTACGAGCATCGTGGGATTTATCACCAGCTTGGATACGGGCATTCGGGAAAGGTGGGTCCTGAATTCGCCCCGGTGCTAGCCGGTTCAGGCAGGAACAAGCATATTGCGGATTGGACGCTATTCGATCGTCATTACGGACCGTTGTTCGACGGAACGGCCTTCGCGTCGAGCCGGCGCGGCCCCCGTCCGATTCCGTTTGTGTATCTGCCCATCAATCCAGAGTGGCCCGCATCGTACGAACTCTGGGGCGAGCCGGGCTACGAAGCGGAGTTTGTGAATGTGCTATCCGAAATGGAGAGCCATTTCCGCGAGAAGGGCTGGACCCACACCAACTTTGAGGTCTTCTTCAATCACAAAAAGCGCTACATGGGTTTTCCCTGGGATGGCGACGAAGTGCGTTTTCCCAAAGACATCAACTATTTTCTGGAGTACGGGCGCTTGTTGAAGAAGGCTGTGCCGGCGGACAGCCCCGTGCATTTCGTCATGCGGGCGGACGTCAGTTGGGACATGGAACAGGAGTTCAAACTCCTCAAAGGTGTGGTGACGGTATGGTGTTGCAGCGGGGGCATTCTAAGTTTCTACCGGGATGCGCCCAAGACCCTTGGCGACCGGGGCGACGTGGTGTGGTATTACGGTGGGCCGCCGAGCGTTACGGAGAATGCCGCGGCCATTACGGAATATCCCTTGCGCGCCTGGCTGTGGGGTGTGAATGGCTATGTCCACTGGCTGACGGTGGCGCCGGGGAACGACCCATGGTTCCACTTTGACGGTGGGGGCACGGCATTGGTGTATTCGGGTGACCGGTTTGGCCTTACCGCGCCCATACCCAGTATTCGACTGAAGATTCAACGTAATTGCCTTCAGGATCTTGCCGTACTCGACAGCTTCAAAACCCAGCAGTCGCTTGATTCCCTGCGGAGCGAGGCGGCCCACCGATTCAACAAATCGGCTCTGGACGATTGGTGGAATCCACGCCCCACGCTGGCGGACATTCCCTCTGACCAATGGCAGGGGAGCGCCATCGACGCGGCGATGGAGCACACGAACAAAGGTTTGGCGCATCCTGGAGTTTCCGCCTGGTACAACGTCCACGAATATGCACTTCAGCTTGCAGGGGGGGCGAAATGAGAACCGTATATCTTCTTGCACTCCTGATGACCTTGACGTCCTTGGCGCCGGCACAGGACAACCCGGACGCGTTATTGCCGAAGCGTCTGGAATTGGAGAGCCTCGCGCGCGTGGGCAGCGTGATGGTGGACGGCGATGTTTGCCAGAAAATTGTCACCCCGCTGGCGAAAGAGTACATGTTCAAGGTTGATCCTCGCGACGAGTATCTGGCGGGCGACAACTATGATGTTGATGATGTCTCGTTCAACATCACCAAGAAAACGCTGATCCGCCTCTCGCACCTCACCTCGTTCCCCTCTGACGTCAACCTGTGGATGCCGATTGATGGGCATCCCGGGAAAATCCAGATCGTGGTTCGCAACAAGAACGAAATGAGCCAATTCTGGCACTGGGGAGATATTTACCAGGATATGATCCCACCAATGGAGACGGTGCTCAAAACCGGCCAGCGCGTCACGGTTATGGATCGTCCGGGTTGGGTTTCGGTGTTAGCTCCGGTGTACAACAGCCTGGGCGATATCGTGGGATTAATTGAAGCGGTCAGCCGCACGAAAATGGACCCGCACGATAATGTGAAGTGAGGGGAAACAGGCTGAGTGGAGCAAAGGACGCGGAAATAATCAAAAAGGTCTCTAAGCGGAGTGGTCCCAGTTTGACCCCCTCACTCCCGGCCCCTCTCCCCCAAGGGGGCGAGGGGGGCGGTAATTTGGTCTTTTGTTACCCTGTCCCCCGAATGGACGAGGTAGGGATTCATTCTACAGCCCTCGCCCCTTTGGGGGAGAGGATGGCCCGCAACCGGCGCTTTCATCGGCCGGGGCGGGACGGGCCTACGCCCGCCGAAGGGATACAGGAGAACTAGAAAGGT
>CAYTMD010000618.1:0-3560 GCA_964438685.1 uncultured Acidobacteriota bacterium | reverse complement strand
CTTTCAGCCGCTGGAACCACAAGCCGGATTTCCACGAAACCACGCGCCTCTTCTCACTGGCCTATGCCACGCTGGTCAGCGAAGGGGTTAAGGACCCGGAAACCCACCTGGCCATGATCCGGCAGGATGAGCTGGCCACGCTGCTCACCAGCAATCAGGCTTTTACGGCACAGGATTTGGAAAAGATACGCACAACGGCAAAGGAACTGAATTACCAGATTCTCTACCTGCCCGGAGAGCCTCTGGGCATGCAGCAACTGACTCCCGTGTTGCAGGCGCGAACGATGAAGGGATTGTCGGCACTGCGGTCCGCCGATTATTTTGATCTTTCTCCGCCCACCGATGCTTCCCCCTACTTTTTCAGTTTCGTGCGCTTCCACGCCATTCCCGGAATCCTGCGAATTCCCGGGGTGCACTGGGAGGTGCTGCTACCGCTTCTGCATTTGACCATCTTTATGGCGGCAGCGTTAATCCTGGTAATCCTCACCATCGTGTGGCCCGCGCGCCGATGGACTCGCTTGCAGCAGGGGGCGCCACCCGCACCGGCAGGAGCCATTCTCTACTTCATCGGTATTGGATTGGGATTTATGCTGGCGGAAATGGGGATGATGCAGCAACTATCCATCTTTCTTGGACAGCCCATCTACTCGCTGGCCGTGGTGCTGGCAGGATTGATTCTTTTCGCGGGACTGGGCAGCCTGGCGTCAGATCGATTACCCATCGGCTCAGCCATGCAAGGCCGGACGCCGGCACTGATGTCCGCGCTGGTGCTGCTGGTCTATTCGCTGGCAGTTCTTCCCGCCATCCATGGAGCCGTGGGCGGAGTCTTATGGCAGCGCATCGCAGTGTCACTGGCGTTGGTCGCACCCTGCGGATTCATCATGGGATTCTGCTTCCCCGTCGGAATGCGCTGGGCCACTCAGATCGGGCAGGAAGGAAATCTCCCCTGGATGTGGGCGCTGAACGGCGCGGCATCCGTGCTGGCCAGCTTTATCGCCATGGTCATCTCCACGGAATCGTCGATACGCACGTGCGTGCTTACCGGCGCCGCTTGCTACGCCCTGGGGGGAATTCTGCTCTCAGGCAGGCGCGTAGTGCCGACCACCAAAGCGGCGGGGGCTGGGGAAGCCAAACCCGCGGCTGCACTCTAATTAAGCAGGCTCTCCGGGCGGGGTGATGAAATAGACGACGGAGGATAAGTCGTGGTTCACCCTGCCGTAGCGAGTGACTTCATGATTTCGGAAGTGGATGCGCTGGCGCAGAAGGTTTGGGATTACCATCACCTGAATCACCGGATGGAGAGATCCGATGCCATTCTGGGTCTGGGCAGCCACGATCTGCGCGTGGCGGAGCGAGGCGCCCAACTTTTCCTGGAACATTGGGCGCCTTTATTGATCTTTTCGGGCGGCTTTGGGAACCTGACCCGGGAAGTATGGGACCGGCCCGAGGCTGACCGCTTTGCGGAAATCGCCGTGGGGATGGGCGTGCCGCAGGATAAGATCCTGATCGAAAACCGCTCGACGAACACAGGGGAGAACGTCCAGTTCACCAAAACCCTTCTGGCGAATTCCCACCTCAATCCGCAGAAGTTCATCCTCGTCCAGAAACCTTACATGGAACGCCGTACCTTCGCCACTTTCAAGAAAGTTTGGCCGGAGAAAGATGCCATCGTCACTTCTCCGCAAATTTCCTTTGAAGATTATCCCACCCGGGAAATTTCCAAGCGTGAGGTTATCAATATCATGGTGGGAGATTTGCAAAGAATCCGGTTGTACCCCGCCAAGGGATTTCAGATTGCACAGGAAATTCCGCCCGACATTTGGGCCGCCGGCGAGAAGCTTATCGAATTGGGTTACACCCAAAACCTCATCAAGGACTGAGCTGTCCCCCCAATGTGCACTGCCGGAGACGGGCTCATTTTGTCGGAAGTTCCGGGTATTCTCCTTTCCGACGGCGCAGCAAGTAAATTGACAAATACCATGGTTTTGATTGAGTATCGTCACAGCATCCGCCGGAATTAGATGACATCACTTAAATGTCGAAACTAAAGGTGGGTGTGCACCGGCAAAATGTGGCCATCGTACCACTTGCAATGATCGCGAAAGGGTCCAATAATGTGCCCGGTGCTTAACGCTGTTCTTTGTTCGCTCGCCACACATCTGCCCCCGAAACAAGGGCGTACTTTGCAGGTCCAATTCGGGGGAGGAAGCCAAATTAGATAAACACAGGGAAGTCCTTCCACGCTGAATGCGCACGAAAACGGGAAAGAGGAAGGACCTATATACAGGAGAAAATCATGTCATTGCCAACCGAGGTCCGGCGCGCAAAGACGCATCGGGCAATCGTATCCCTCGTCTTGCTCACTTTAACTTTGTTACTTGTCTCGGCTCCCGCTCGTGGTCAGCAGAACTACGTTTCGCGCTACGACCTCTTTGCCGGGTACACGTTTCTCGACAGCCCTCATGTTAGCCTTTTTGAGAATGGATTTCATTTTCAGTTTGGTGTCAGGCCTAAGCCCTGGTATTCACTAGGCTTCGACTACAGTATTTCTGGCGGTAGCTTGACTTTGACGCCGAGTCTGCTGACACCCTATTGGCAGGCGCAACTAGGTGGTCTATTGCAGCAACTAGCGGTGGCGGGACAACTCCCTGCCGGTTACACCGTATCCGTACCGTCCAATTCCACCACCCAGACCTTTGCCGGCGGGCCGCAATTAGCCTATCGCCACTTCTCGAAAGTAACACTCTTCGTTCGGCCTTCCATTGGAATGATCCATGAGGTCGCAACCCCCCAGCCCGCGGATGCGATTTCAAAGTTAATCGTCGCAGCGTTGGCGCCCACCGGACAGAAAACGAACTGGACTGTTTTTTACGGGTTCGGGGGAGGCGCCGACTTTCTCTTTTCCAAGCACGTAGGCCTGCGCGTACAGGCTGACCTAGTCTACGATCATCTCTTCAGCGATATTTTGCAGGACGGCCGCCTCACGACCCGGTTCTCCGTAGGCCCTTGTTTCAACTTTGGGAAGAATATCAAGAAGAAGTGAATTCCGAAGAGTTGACGCGGCCATTCTCGTGATCTGGCGTCGCAGGGAGGCGCCAGGCGGGGCCTCTCCCCAGCCAATAGAGCTTTTCGCACGCGGCAGGAGGGGCGGCGTCTCCGGGATATGCCCGCGTGAGACGCAACGCCCCCCCTAAACCCGGTGGCATTGCAGAAGGCGGAGAAACTTATCGGCCAGCAGCTTGCACCTGGTTCGCTGCGCGGGTCTGCAAGGCGTTCTGCGTGATAGCCAACTCACGCGCTAATTGATAGTTGAGCTGCGTTCCGACAGGGATGGTTAGATCCTTTCCGCGGCGGCGCATGCGGTCAACGGTAGTTGTGGTAAGCCCAACCGTAGCCCCAATAACGGGATGGGCAAAGATCAACCCCAGCAGCGTGCCACCGGCGGTCCCCGCACCAATCTCCTCCAAGTCCGGCCGGCGCGAACTCGGTCCCTTCACCAACCCTTCACTCCCCACCACCTTGACGTTGTCAGCGCCATAAGCAGTCATCAGAGTGGCGCT
>CAYTMD010000617.1:0-3562 GCA_964438685.1 uncultured Acidobacteriota bacterium | reverse complement strand
AACAATGTTGCCACCAGTCCCCAGCCCCTAGCACCCAGCCCCTAAAAGTACGCTCCGTACTGCTCCACGAGTTCCGCGACGCGGCGAACTCGGCGTTCCAAACCGTCGGGGGGAACCTGGTCGGCGACACCGAGGACGTAACGCGGTTCGGTGCGCATGATTTCCAGCACGTGGCGAGTGTGCTCGTCGAACTCCTCGTCGCTCACCAATTCCGTAAAGAACATTCCCGGTATACCGCCCCACAGGACCGTGCTCGAGTTGCCGCTCCACTCCGCCCATTTCTCGATTTCCAAATCGCCCGCCGGCGCAGGGGTGAGGGCTTCGATGAATGTAAGGCTGGTTGAACACGTCTCGCGCAGTAAACCCTTCATGGTTCCATCCAGATGAATGCACGAGAACTTTCCCGCATCGTGGATCCGCCGCGCCCAGGTTTCTTCGTAATCACGCATGAACATCTCGTAGAAGGTCTTCCCCACGCACTCGGAGGAAAGGTTCTCCGGAATCATCAGGACGTCGGCGGGACTCTCCAGCGCCAGGGTGGCCGCGGCGTCGTGCGAGCGGCGGACCGCTTCCATCGTCTTGTGGAATTCTTCACCGGCGTCGGTAAAAATCTCGAAAACTTTCGTTACGCCTGCATCCAGAGCAATCATCTGCATCAACGGACTCTTGGGCAGATAGCAGAGGACAACGCCCATGTCACCCACTTGCCCGCGCCGCCGCTCGGCGAAATCATAATCCGGTTCATAGCGGGTGTTTTCGTGGAAATAACGGTAGGCGCGCAAATCGGCGGCCGACTTCACCAGGTGCTCAGTGGGAGCTTCTGCAAACGATTCCGGCAGCCACGTCCAGGTCTCGCGCAAGGTGCCGCAGGGCGTCTCAATTTGACGGTAACGCAGGGTTGCTTCCTTCCATTCCCGCACCCGGCAGCGCTCGGTGATGGCGCGGAAAGGAAAATAACCTTGCAGGTAGAACCCCACCCCGAGGTCACGGTGCCAATCGATGTAAGCGTCACTCCGCCGGAAGTCCTGGGGCTTTTCGCCCCGCTCGATCAGCGCCGTGACCCAATAATCCAAATCGCCGAACCACGGTACCCGGTCGGGCTTCTGCCCGTTCAGAACCGCCAGAAGCCTTTCCCTCGGAGTCATCTATTTCCTTCTCACTCAAAAAGACTTTTCACCGCAGAGACGCGGAGGCGCTGAGACGAAAAAGAAAGTCAAAAGGCAAAGTGCAAAAGGCAAAAGCAAGGAACGTAGGTCTTTTGCCTTGTCCTTTGAGGCTTGGGAGTACGAAATATGATAGACGGCGGATACGATACAGACTCCGGTTTCACTTTTGCCTTTTGCACTTTGCGTTTTGCCTTTTGACTTGTTCTTATTCTTCCGCCTCTGCGTCTCAGCGCCTCCGCGGTGAATGACCTCACGCAGTATAGGTTCCGTATTCGCGGAACGCCTCGTACATGGCGCGGATGTTTTCCAGCGGCACGTCGGGGCCAACCTCGCCGCAGGCGACAATGCCACCCTTTGAGGAGCCGCAGGCCTCGAAGGTCCGATGCACTTCCTCCTTCACTTCCGACGTCGAGCCAAAAGGCATGACGTGTTGGCGGTCAACATCGGTGCGGAAGGTCACGCGCCCCCGGACGTTTTTGGCAATCCAATCGTGCCCCACCACGGGAACCTGGCAGTTGATTACCTGCACGCCGATTTCGATTAAATCGCCAAAGATGTCGCGGATCTGCCCGTCGGTATGGTACCAGACGTCCATTCCCTTGTCGCGGGCGCGCTTAAACATTTCGGCATAGCGCGGCTTGAAAATCCGGCGCCATGTGTTCGGCTTGATGATCAGCGTATTCTGGCTGCCCCAATCGTCGGCAAAGTGGAGGCCGTCATATTCCAGCGCGGTCCAGTTGTCGATCCATTTAAGGTTGAATTGCAGCATGTCGTCCAGCAGCCGGTAAAACTCCTTCGACTCCGTGGCGATGTCCATCATGAAGTTTTCCATGCCGCGCAGTTGCTGCAGTTGTTCAAAGTAGGTAACCCATGCGCCGCGGGCGTACCAGCGATCATCAAAGCCCATCATGTGGCCGCTATAGAGCCTTCCGGTGGGCGGCCCGGCAGTGAAAACCTCCGGCCACTTGTAGTCCTCGTAGCGATCCAAATTGCTGATGGGCCATTCGACGGGGATGCCGCACACCCCCAGCCATTCGGAATACCATACGGTGCCGAAGTCGTCAGCGTTCCTACCCTTCTTGTAAACCGCGGGAAAATCCGCCAGCGGCAAGTCCTGCATGTAGTCCCAGCCCAAATCTTCACGGAATTCCGTCAGGATTTCGTCCAGAGCCTTGCCGTACTTGATCTGCGCGGCGGGAAGAACGGCATGAGAAATGGGGACCCGGTCGGGATTATTAAAGTTGATTGCGCACTTAACCCTCTGTCGACTATTCAAAGCCAATGCCTCCTGCTAGTTTTTCGGATACCGTGGATAAAGGAAGAATTAGGAAAACCACGGGTGTAAAAGAAATGCCAGCATGAGTTAGTAACGCATTTTCGCCCGCGACGCCATAAGTATTTTTGCGCGAGGCGAAATGAGACGACATGGGCGCTTCAGGAACCGGCCATACAAACCCGCATGCTGCCCATCAACGGTCAATAGGTCCGAATGCAGGTTGCGCCATAATCATTGACCTGCCGTCGAATTGGCGGGGAGAGCGGTTCGCAGTCGTAGCGCTGGTCTCCCACAGTCGCAACGTGGGCAACCCGCCGTGAAGCTGTGAAACATTCCCTGGAAGTGCCAGAACTTTTCACGCAAAGGCGCCGAGGCGCTAAGAAAGCAAAGCCTTCATTCTTGGCGGTCTTTGCGTCTTGGCGCCTTTGCGTGAGATTGTCTATTTTTTCACGGCTTCTGTGGCGTGGGCATCTCGCCTGCGCTACGGAGTGGTGCTGCTCAATCGCGGTCTAACAGGGGCCCGGCCCGTACGAACGTGCGGTTCGAACCACAAATCAGCAAATCGGCGTATGCTATCGGCACCCATGATCGCTCGTGTGCCAGTTCGGATCTGCTGGGCCGCACTTTACCTTGCCACGCTGGGTTTCGCGATATTCGTACTAGGCATGGGTTCGCTCGCCGCCCGGGCGCGGGAGAAGCCCGCACTTAGGGTGACGGCAGTGGGCGACGTGCGGATTACGCGCAGGTTCGCCGCTGACAAGTTGGCGGAAATTCGAAAAATCAAACTCTCGGGCGATATCGTCTTCGGCAACTTTGAGGGCGTTCTGGCCGAATCCGATTCCCCCGACCCGTGGAAGTTTTCCGCACCCATGGTGTCCATTGGACTCCTGAAGGAGATGGGCTTTAATACCTTCAGTCTTGCCAACAACCATTCGGCGGACCTGGGGGATGAAGACTACCAGAAAACCGCTGCGCTGCTGGCTCAACAGGGATTCTGGGTCGCAGGACAGGAAGGCCACGGAGTAATAGCTGAGGTCGGCAGCCTTCGCTTACGGGCAGTGGTGCCATTTGGAAGTGGCACGGGCGTCCCGCCCGTGAACGGTCACGGCCAAGATGGCCG
>CAYTMD010000616.1:0-3587 GCA_964438685.1 uncultured Acidobacteriota bacterium | reverse complement strand
CCCGTCCCGCCAACCCCGCAAGGAGCAGTCTGCTGAGGAAAGCGGAGGCCTGCACGGTGGTGTACCCGGAATCGCGCAGGAACAGAACGAACTGTTGAATTACGGTTCCGATGGCACCTATGGTGAGCGTGCTGCCCACGAGGATGAGCCAGAAATTCGCGGTTCGAACCGCCTCCCACAATTGAAATGAGGATGCCTGACTTGTCCCCTGCGGAACCAGCGCGGGTTCAACTCCGTCCGCGATCAACCCCATTTCCGCCGGCGCGGACCGCGTGAGCCACTGGGTAATGGGAAGCAGCACCACGGCGATGATTGTGCCGATGAAAACGAAAGCGTGCCGCCAACCCATCCATCCGATCAAGTGTGCTGCCAGACGAGGGGCCACCACTCCACCGATTCCGAGCCCCAGGTACGCGTATCCCATCGCACGTCCGCGTTTGACGCGAAACCAATTGGAGACCAGAACCTGATTGGAGATGGGGCCTGCCAGAATATACCCCACCACTTCCACGATACATAGAAAGTAGTACTCCCATAAGTGGGTCATCCAGCTCATCAGAATCAATGGCAAGGCAACCAGTATGATGCCGAGGCGCAGCACTCGCCGCGCGCCAATGCGATCAATGAGCGCGCCCATGAATCCAACAACAGGCGCGATGATGACGAAGCCCAGAAACAATCCCTGCGCCACCTGGCTACGCGTGAAATGAAGGGAGTCGACCAGAGAAGTGTAGAAAACGGGAAGTCCGTAAAACACCAGTCCCACGGCGAAGAAAAGATTCATGAACGCCGCCAGGACAACCCACCAGCCGTAAAAAACACGATTTGATGCAGATTGATTCATAGAAAGCCTGCCGCCAGGTTTAAATTAGGCGCTACGGTTATGACCCCCTCACCCGTCCCGCCCCGGCCGATGAAAGCGCCGGTTGCGGTCCACCCTCTCCCCCAAGGGGGCGAGGGCAGTTAGTTCAAATCAACGCACCGCATGACCTCAGCCGTACTCAGGGCCCAGAATTGCACACTGAAGCTCCGGACGCCCAGGGAAATCATTGCGCCCGCGATACATTCGCGTCAAGGTTCGGGAGTATTGTAATCCGTATTCGCGCAATAAGTTCATCGCCCAGGAATTTGACCTCATGACATCCACGAAGACTTTCTCTCTTTGCGAGCGAGTGAGAAACGCATCCAGCAACCGGCGCGCTGAGGTTTTATCTTGCGCCACCCACGGTCCGAGATGGTCGGCCAGCGCTCCCCGGCGTCCCAAGCTGTACCCGGTAAGTTTTCCCCCGCTGTGGTTTTGCAACACGAATGCAGGGTGCTCAGACGCGACCGACCGCAATAAGGCGCCGCGGTCGGCGCCGAAAACCTTGCGGTCGAGATCGAGCATTTCTTCCGTCACCGGATTGACTTCAAATGTGCTTTGGGCCGCCGGCGTGCGTTGTAACTGCCAACGCTCAAGTTCGTATTCGGTGACAAACCCAAGCTTTTCATACAGGGGTTTGCCTTGCGGGGTGGCGTCGAGCTTTATGCTGGGAATGCCGCGGCCGTCCAGATTCTCAATGGACTTCTCCAGCAGTTTTGTGCCGATTCCCTGGCCGCGCCGCGCCGGGTCCACCAGGACCATCCCGATCCACGCGAAGCGGTCCTCATAGCAAATGGTCGCGACAGTTCCGGCCACATCACCGTCAATCTCGGTCACAAAACAGCCCTGGGGACTGGCGTTCAGAAATCGTTCCCAATCACCGCGAGTCTGATTCCATTTGGCGATCTCCACCAAATGCAGTGCGGCAGGAATGTCGTCTGGGGTCATGACGCGGAGGTGGAAGTTCATTGGACGTGTCCCTAGGGAAACCGCCAACCCGGCGTTAAATGGCCTCGGCCGGGTTGAAGAGTTTGAGAGTCTTTTTGGCAGAGGCGAGAAGAAGCTTCCAGCGGGCGAAGTCCCGAACATTCTCCGTCACCAGCGTGGCTCCCGTCCGCACTGCTTCCAGTGCAATCAGCAAATCCCGAAAGTGGTGAAGAAAATCTATCTGTCCGAAGATGCCGTGTGCTCGACGAAGTAATATCCCAGCCTCAATCCAGGCGTCCGGAGGCGGTGACGAGAAGTGGCCCAAGGAGTTGTGGGCGCGGCACAAATCATCCAAGATTCGCTTCTCCCGGCGGTCACGGGTGCCTGCGTATAGTTCGGCCGCTACGACCGCGGTAAGAATAGTACGCTGGAATACGTGGGCGTCCTGGCTCAGCCAGGCATAATCCTCTCCCCGGCTGTCCCGAATGTAAATGCCCGTATCGAGCAGAAGCAGGCCTGGCGGCAGTTGGCTCATCGGCTCTTTGGGGTTGCGTGACCGAAAACGTCCTCCAGACCCCCGAGCCTTCGCAGGTTCTGGAGGGCTTGAAGGCCCGCTTCCACGGCAAGGCGCTCATCAATGATTCGCCGGACCGCTTCAGAATTACTCCGTGATTGAAGAGCCCTGCGCAGCCGCCGGACCTTGGTGGCTTCCAGCAAAAGATTCGTTCGTGTGAGTGCCACTTTGCTCATGGTATCTCTCGTTGTGTATGTCCAGCCACAATTATACACAATAGGCGGCCGCCCGCAATCTGGATCGCGCGGCCAAACCTTTATCCTCCCGATTGTTGCAACAACTTCGCGACCAGAGCCGTCCACCCGGTCTGGTGACTGGCGCCGAGGCCCGCGCCGTTGTCGCCGTGAAAATACTCGTGGAACGGAATCAAGTCGCGCCAGTGGGGGTCGGTTTGGAAAACCTCGTTCCCGCCGAACACGGGCCGCCGTCCGTCAGCGCCACGCAGAAAGATGGACGTCAATCGCCGGGAGATTTCTTCCGCCACTTCCCAGAGGGTCAGCATGTGGCCCGAGCCGGTTGGGCATTCAACCTTAAGTCCGTCGCCGTAATAGTAATGAAACCTCTGCAATGCTTCGATGAGCAGAAAATTCAGGGGAAACCAAATGGGGCCGCGCCAGTTGGAATTGCCGCCGAACAAGCCGGATGAGGATTCCGCGGGATCATAGCCAACCCGGTAATCTCGATTGTCAATGGTGAGAACATAAGGGTTCCGCGCATGGAATTTCGATACGCTGCGGATGCCGTGCGGCGACAGGAATTCCTGCTCGTCCAGCATGTAGTGAAGAATCTTGATCAGTTTTCTGCGGCTGACGATGGAGAGTTGCCGGCGAATTCCACCCGCGGAGCACTGCGTCATTTCGATGTGATGGGGAACGTTGGGAACGTTGTCGAGGAACCATTGCATGCGCCGCTTGAAACCAGGCAATCGATCCAGAGCTTCCGGCTCCAGCACTTCCACCGCAGAGAGCGGAATCAGTCCCACCGCCGACCGCACTTTCATGAAGTCGTGCTGATCATTGGGGAGATGCAGTACGTCGTAGTAGAACCCGTCCTCCTCGTCCCACAAAGAAATCCCGTGCCCGCCGCGGTTGTTCATTGCCTGGGTGATGTAAACGAAATGCTCAAAGAACTTACTGGCCACGTCTTCGTAAGCGGGATCCTCGCGCGCCAGTTCCATGGCGATGGCCAGCATATCCAGGCAGTACATGCCCATCCAACTGGTGC
>CAYTMD010000615.1:0-3594 GCA_964438685.1 uncultured Acidobacteriota bacterium | reverse complement strand
GGCCACCACGGGGATTCCCAATTTGCGCGCTTCCTGAACGGCAATCTCTTCGCTGTGGGAGTCAACAACAAACATGGCGTCCGGCAATCCCGGCATATCTTTGATGCCTGCCAGGTTCTGTTCCAGATGTTTGCGCTCGCGCTCAAGGCGCAACACTTCCTTCTTGGTCAGCAGTTCGTAGCGCCCGTCCTTACTCATCTCGTCCAGTTCACGCAGGCGCGTGATGGACTTCTGGATGGTGGCGTTATTGGTCAGCAGTCCGCCCAGCCAGCGGTGATTCACGTAGTACATACCGCAACGGACGGCTTCTTCGGCGATGGCTTCCTGGGCTTGGCGCTTCGTTCCTACAAACAGGATCGTCTTCCCTTCCCGGGAGAGATCCGTCACAAAGCGCGCGGCTTCCTTGAAGAGCTTGAGGGTTTTCTGCAGGTCGATGATGTAAATTCCATTCCGTTCCCCATAGATGTATTCCTTCATCTTGGGATTCCATCGACGGGTCTGGTGGCCGAAATGAACACCGGCCTCCAAGAACTCTTTCATCGTTATGTTTGACAAACCCTCACCTCGCCTTAATAGCGTTCGATTGTGGACAAACCATTAATGCTACCTAAAGCCCACGATATCCTAGTTTGCCCCCAAACGGACATCTTTACCGTTTCGAGAACTGGAACCGTTTGCGTGCGCCCTTTTGTCCGTACTTCTTCCGTTCCTTGGCTCGCGGGTCGCGGGTCAGGAATCCGCCTTGGCGCAATCGTGGCCGGAGCTCCGGGTTGAAGATGATCAGGGCGCGCGCGATGCCGAGTTTGGCCGCGCCGGCCTGGCCGTGGATTCCGCCGCCCGCGGCGTTCACCAGGACATCGAACTTCCCCAGCAATTCCGTAAGCACCAACGGGAGCTGGACTTCTGCGCGCAGAGCCTCGGCGGGGAAATATTCATTGAAGGCCTGGTCATTGACCACGACCTTGCCTTCTCCGGGACGCAGGATGACTCGCGCTACCGCAGTCTTACGACGACCTGTTGCCATAAATTGGACAAGCTCAGCCACAGTTGCTCCGCTCTCGTTAAGATTCTGAAGGATTCCGGTTATCGAGCCAGGGAAAGCGAATGGGGGGACTGCCCCGAATGGGGGTGGGTCGATCCCACGTACACTTTCAACCGCTTCTTAAGGCGATCACGCCACCGGTTCTTGGGCAGCATTCCGTATATCGCTTCGATGATCAGCATTTCCGGTTTGGTTTCAAAAAGCTTGCGTGCGCTGATTTCTCGAAGGCCCCCAGGATAACCCGTGTTATGGCGATAGAGTTTCTCGTCGAGTTTCTTCCCGGTCAGCCGAATCTTCTCAGCATTAATGATGATCAGACCGCTGCGGTGATCGGCGCTCGGAGTGTAGTCCGGCGAATCTTTGCCGATCAACACCATGGCCGCCCGTGCCGCCAGCCGTCCCAGCACCCAACCTTCTGCATCTACGACGTTCCAGTTAATCTGCCCTCTACGCGCCTTGGCTAAATAAGTCCCCACTCTACGCTCCGTGTGAATCCTCAGGTTGCAAACTTATACTTTTACTTGATAATGCCGTATCTTGTCAACCGCGATCTGCTTTTTAAAGTCATCGGTGGTTAATCTTCAGCCACCGGTTAAAGATCGTACGAGTGACGATGACAGCATTAACACCCGGCACCCGCTTACTGATACCTGATAACTTATAAGGTAATGAAAACCATGGCGAGACAGACATCCCTACTGCATGGGAGACACTCTATCCAAGGTAACCACTAGCGAGAGTATAGCACGACTTTCTCCGTTCTGTATGAAGACAAATGAGAAATTCTTTGTCCCTGGCAAAAATTTGTGCACCAGGGCCCCTTTCGCCGGGCCGATTCACCCGACCGATCGCATCCCCGTAGGACCACGGAACGTGTTTGGGCGGCAGGTTTACCCTGCCATCGTAGCGGCGGGTTTATCCCGCCATCTTCTCTTCGGGCTTCGGAAATTACAGCCAGTGGAGTTTCCAAAAATTAGCTGGACAACGCTTCGGCTGTAGCGCCGGCATCCTGCCGGCAAATGCCCCGATGGATCGGGGCGCAACGTTGTCCAGCCAATTACGGGACACCACTACACTAGCGTTGGTCAAGAGACCACCGCACCCGCTGCGCCACAAATGTGGAGAATGGTCTTATGTCCATGTCGATGCTGGCGCGGTCGAGCGCGGCCAAGTAAGCATCGCGGTCCTCAACCCGAATGACCGTCCAGGGATAGCCACCCGAAGCCAGCATCACATTCATCAGAAAGCGTGCCATCCGCCCGTTGCCGTCAGGATAGGGATGGATATAGCCAAACAGCCAGTGACCGAGCACAGCGCGCACCGAAGGCTTGACCTCACTTTCGAGAAGATCAAAAAGCACCGGCATGGCGTCGCGTGCCGCCTCCCAGCGTGGCGGCACATAGCGCGACGTGCGCAGATAGACCGGAATATTCCGGTATCCCGCGAGCGCGCCCGGTTCGATCAGGCCCGCAGCGACACAGGGCTGGAACATTTCGCGATACCACTCCTTGTGTGCCGCCCGCGCCCGCGCGCCGGCATTCTCCCCCGCGATCACTTTCTCGACGGATGATTTTACGAGCTGGAACGCTTGCCAGTATCCGCGCGCCGCCAGCGCGTTGCGGCTCTTCCGGTCATCCTCGTGATGTTCCGGGTCCCAGTTCCCTTGCCGCACCCTCTCAATGATTTCCGGCGTGACCGAATATCCCTCAATGGACAGAGAATGGTAGGCGTCGCTTTGATAGATTCCGTCGACGAAACGAAGATAGGCATCGCGGTCATTCGGGAGTCCCGGTTCCTTGGGGAATGTTTCCACCACGGCGCCGCGCATCCGCTCCCAGAGCATCTCCACGCGCCTCTCGATAGCGGTCCGAGGCCGGGGCCGCGTGCCGAATATCTGCCCGGCTTCGAAAGGATTGTTCTCACGCACATCGTAGCCAGCGCTCTTCATGGCGCCAGTGATCTCACCCGCCAAATCGGGCCGGCCGGTCTGCCGGAACGCTCCCGCCAGATAACCCGCTTTCGCGGAGTGGCCGCCATTCAGCACGAGGCGCAGCAGGTCCGACACATCGCCAAGGTTGGCCAGCACTATTTGTGTCTCGACCGGATTTCGCCGGAAAAAGGATTCGACCACCCCCACCAGCGCCGCCGCCGGCGAGAAAAGCCGCAGGCCGTCCCTTACCACCAGATCCGCTGCCGCCGGCATCGCGGGCACCTTAAGGTCGTAGAGCGATGTGCCGAACAGAAGCTCGATGGCGTTGTTCGTGCCGTTTGGGCTGTTGACCACCACCTGGTCCGGGATTACCGTTCTCTCGCCATGGAACAAAAGCGACTGCTCCGGTGAGAGGTACCATTCCTCGCCGAAACGGTCGTTGCAGTATCGTGCGCAAAATTCCCAGAAGGAGGCATACCACGGCGTGCTGTCGCCGGCGCGGGCGCTCGGGCTGGAGGAGATCAGCCAGCCTTTCATGACCACCTGAAGAAAGCCGTTCGCAACCAACCGTTCACGGTGAACACGGCTCAGGTCGTCCGACCGGAATACACGTCTCCCGTCC